>CAVAUJ010000023.1:0-35025 GCA_963591995.1 Succinivibrio sp. | reverse complement strand
ACAAAGACCGGCAGACGCTGTGGAACGCAGCCGAGAGAGTGGAAAAGCAATGGAATGCCCAACTGTCACGGGGTATCGTCATGGCGTTGCCGAGAGAGCTTCCGGATGAGCAGTATGCGTTGCTTGTCCGTGATTACTGCATGGAGCAGTTTGTCTCTAAAGGCATGTGCGTGGATTTTGCCGTTCACGATAAAGGTGACGATAATCCACACGCTCACATCATGCTGACCATGCGAGCCATGGACGAAAACGGAAAATGGCTCCCCAAGGCAAGAAAGGTTTATGCGCTGGACGAGAACGGCGAGAAGATACGGCTCCCCAGCGGAGAGCCAAAGAGTCGCAAGGAGAATACCGTTGATTGGAACAGTCGTGAGAATGCCGAATTGTGGAGGACTGCATGGGCAGATACAGTCAATCGGTATTACGAGAAAAACGGAATTCCGGTACGGCTTGATCTTCGATCTTATGAACGTCAGGGAGTAGACAAGGTTCCCACTGTTCACCTCGGTCCGGCTGTTGCTCATATGGAAGCCAAAGGCATTCAGACGGAGATCGGAGATTACAACCGAGCGATTAAATCACACAATGCAGCCGTCAGCACAGTAAAGCAGCTTATTGCGTCATTAGAGAACTGGCTTGCGGAGACGAAGGAGAAGCTGGCAACTCTGTTCGTCAGAGAGGAAGAGCAGCCTACGCTTATTTCTCTTCTGAACGATTACAGCAGTATCCGCAAAGCGGAGCGCAGCACATGGAGCAATTCGGCACGGCAGAAAGGAGCCGTCCTTGATGTGAAATTCAATGCCGAAGCTTTCAGGTGGATGCAGTCCGTAGGCGTGACCACGCTGGAGGATTTTGAAAATCTCATTGCAGCACAGAAGCCTATTCTCGATCAAATCTCCGGCAACGACAAACAGGTGCGCAGATTGAATAAAAGTATCGAGCATATCGAGAATTTCAAGCGTTATTCGCCCATCTATGCTCAGTCCAGGAAAGGCTTTGAAAAGACACGGGCGAAGTATGCCACCGAGCATAAGCCGGAGCTGGACGCATTCTCAAAAGCTGTGCGCTACTTGAAAGCCAACAATCTTGCCGCCGATGACCTGGGCAACTGCCGCAGCCAGCGTGATGCGCTCAGAGCAGAAAATCAGGAACTCAGAGAAAAGCTTACGGCACTCAATCTTGATCCGGAGATGATTCGCAGCATCCAGCATTGCGTAGATACTGTGTTGAAGCATAAGGGCGAGATTCCGGAAGAGAAAACCAGTGTGCTTGATCGCATTGCAGCGAATAAGGAATCTGTGCAAGCCACCAACACCCAGCCACCCAGAAAGCGTACCGAACAGGAACGCTGATCTCATTTTTGAAAGGAATATGTCACTATGGAAAATAACAAGAACCTCAATCTCAATTCCGTCACCTTCATGGTATTCGGCGAAAAACTGCGAGTCTTCTTTGATGAGGACTGTGCTCGAATCATGGGATCGGACGCAGCGGAAATCCTCGGATTTGCCAACGGACGAAACGCTGTTGCACGCTATTGCCCCGACAGGCTTCCGCACCCCATGAAGAACAGCAATGGAAAGGTTACGCAGGTGTCTGCCATTACAGAGGAGGATTTTGAGAAGCTCCTTTGTCACGTACACACTGACAGCACGACTGTCAATTTTATTCGCCTGCTTATTCTGCTGGAGCTTCCGCCCCGATATGAGGAATACAAAAAGACTCAGGCAAAGAAAGAGGCGAGAATTCTCCGAGGCGCAGCTGTCCCCAAGCATCGGAAAGCGGAGAAAAAGCAGAGCAAAAAGGTATCGGGGAAGTCCGTGCGGGACAAGCGAGCGTATCGGGACTGGTACAAGGAACAGAATCCAATCCGCCGCATGGCGAAGCGTATTCTTTCCGGTTTTCCGCTGGAGGACGGCACACCCATCAGCCAGCTTTTCGACCTTAACGAAGAATTCCTTGCCACCCTTGCGCTTGTTGCAGAGATGAATGACGAAGCGTGTGAGCCGTTTCTGGAAGCACTGGCGCTGGATTAAGCGATGACAGCGGAGAGGACGTCTCGCAAGGTGTCCTCTCTGCAAATATGGAGGTAAACCATGCATTACACACAAGATCAGATTGACAGAGCGAACGCTGTCAACCTGGAAGATTTTCTTCGTTCGCAGGGCGAGACACTTATCCGCAGCGGACGGGAGTTTCGATGGAAAGCCCATGACAGCCTGACCGTCCACGATAACAAATGGTTTCGGCACAGCCAGAGCAAGGGCGGTTTTCCCGTAGATTTTGTCATGGAGTTTTACGGCAAGTCATTCCCGGAAGCGGTTGCCATGCTGCTCGGCGATACCGGCTATGTGCCAGAGAAGGACGAACCGCAGTTTCGTCTGCCGCCAAGAAGTGCCACCAGCGATGCAGTGTATCGTTATCTCACAGAGAAGCGAAAGATTGCGCCATCCCTTCTGGATGTGTTCTTCAAAGCCGGAGACATCTATGAGGACGCAGCACACAGGAATGTCGTATTCATCGGCAGAGACAAAAACGGCATCCCACGATATGCCCACACAAGAGGAATAGAAGATCAAAGCCGCAGAGATGTGTCCGGTTCGGATAAATCCTGCGGCTTTTGCTATCACGGGAGCGGTAATCAGCTATTCGTGTTTGAAGCACCCATTGACCTGCTTTCCTTCATCTGCCTGTACTCGGATAAGTGGACGCAGCGCAGCTATGTTTCTCTCGGCGGCGTGTCCGGTAAGGCGCTTGAACGCTTCCTCTCTGAAAACAAGGACATCGAGAAAGTATTCCTCTGTACGGACAATGATGAAGCTGGCAATACAGCCGCTATGCGGTTAGCACAGGCTGTTCCGGACGGCATCGAGGTGCTTCGCTTCTCATCGGCTATGAAGGATTGGAACGAGGTGCTTTGTCATGCTGAACAGTTTCCGAACAAGCGGTATCACGCTGAGAATACCATCTTAAAAGAAGCCGTCGTCGAAAAGCCCGTGCCGGTCATTCGCATGAGCGAGGTGGTCAGCACAAATGTGGAATGGCTCTGGAAGCCGTATATTCCGTTCGGCAAGGTAAGCATTTTGCAGGGCAACCCCGGCGAAGGTAAGACCTATTTCGCCATGCAGCTTGCGGCAGCCTGCACCGGCAGAAAGCCGCTTCCAGGCATGGGCGAGATTGAGCCGTTCAACATGATCTACCAGACCGCCGAGGACGGATTAGGTGATACCATTCGACCACGCCTTGAAGAAGCCGGAGCCGACCTTGAGAGGATTCTCGTCATTGATGACGGAGACAAGCCGCTCACACTCACCGATGAACGGCTGGAGAAGGCAATCCGCGAGAATGGTGCAAGACTTGTGATTATCGACCCGATACAGGCATTTCTCGGTGCAGATGTGGATATGAACAGAGCCAACGAAGTGCGCCCTGTGTTTCGGAGACTGGGAGATATCGCACAGGACAACCGTGCTGCCATTCTTCTGATCGGACACCTGAACAAGGCGAACGGTATGAGCAGTCTCCAGCGGGGGCTTGGCTCCACGGATATCATAGCAGCCGTCAGAAGTGCGCTGTTTATCGGCAAGCTGAAAGATGACCCGACTATTCGTGTTTTGACACACGAGAAAAGCTCTCTTGCGCCAGCCGGAGATTCTATCGCATTCACGCTTGGTGACGCAGAGGGCTTTTCATGGATTGGCGCTGTTGAAATCACCGCCGATCAGCTCCTGTCCGGCGCTAAGGAAGTTACGCCAAAAGCCACAAAGGTGGAACAGGGCGTAAAGCTCTTGGAAGAAATGCTTCGGGACGGAGCGAAAGCGTCCAATCGGGATATTCTTGCCAGGGCAAAGAGTCTTGGCATTTCCCGTCGGACGCTCAACGATTCAAAAGCGAGACTCGGAGAACGGCTGAAATCCGAACCATCCGCAGACGGAAGCTGCATTTACAGTCTCATCATATGACCCATGTGGCAGGCTTGGCAGACTTTCAGATACCCGAAAATGTCTGCCATCCTGCCAAGGGTACCCATTTCATCTTACACAGGAGGATTCTGAATGACCGAAATCAAGACCATGACCACAGAAGAAACACAGGATTGCCCGACTATGCAGGTGCGTATCGACAAGACCACCTATATCGTCAAGCTCCATTTCAACGAGAATGCAAAGGAGACGTTTGAGGACAAAATCAGGCGATTGATTCAGGACGAGGTGCTGAAAATGGTGGGAGCATGAAAAAGTCCTTGACAATTCGCAGCTGGCAAAACAGCCAAGTCAATTTTGATTTCCTGCGGTGCGCGTCTGGCCGTATTTGATATTGCGGAGCTGCGCGAGGTTACATCCTACGATGAGTTGGAACTGGATACGCTGGGAGACAGAAAAACGGCTCTGTTCCTCATTATGAGTGATACGGATGACAGTTTTAACTTTCTCATTTCCATGTGCTACACCCAGTTATTCAACCTGCTTTGTGAAAAGGCCGATGACGTGTATGGCGGCAGGCTTCCGGTTCATGTGCGCTGTCTGATTGATGAGTGTGCTAACATCGGGCAGATTCCGAAACTGGAAAAGCTGGTGGCCACCATCCGAAGCCGTGAAATCTCTGCCTGTCTGGTGTTGCAGGCACAGAGCCAGCTCAAGGCAATTTACAAAGATAATGCCGATACCATCATCGGCAATATGGATACTTCCATCTTCCTGGGTGGCAAAGAGCCAACAACGCTGAAAGAGCTGGCGGCTGTTCTGGGAAAGGAGACCATAGACACTTACAACACCGGAGAGAGCCGGGGACGGGAGACCTCCCACTCGCTCAACTATCAGAAATTGGGAAAAGAGCTGATGAGCCAGGACGAGCTGGCAGTTATGGATGGCGGCAAGTGCATCTTGCAGTTGCGCGGTGTGCGTCCGTTTCTTTCAGACAAGTATGACATTACCAGACACCCTAATTTCAAATACACAGCTGATGCAGACAAGCGAAATACCTTTGATATTGAAGCATTTTTGTCTGCCAGACTAAAACTCAAGCCTGATGAGGTCTGCGATGTATATGAAGTAGACACGGAGGGCGTGTAATACGGTTCCGCTGAGAAAGGAGTGATCGTATCTATTTGCCGCAACTGCCTCTGTTGAGGCCATTGGCGTACAAAGCGGGCAATCATCAACAAAATAATGAAAAAGGAGGACAGCCGGGATCAGGCTCTCATATATCGAGGGCAGATTGTTCCGGCTTTTGTGCGCTTATGAAACAAACCTAACTAATCATTCAAATGATTCCGGCTAATATTATTTATGGCATTTTTTGAACAGGCAATTACCGTTCTTCAGACTCTCGTTATCGCTCTGGGTGCTGGTCTTGGTATCTGGGGTGTCATCAACCTGTTGGAAGGTTATGGCAATGACAACCCTGGCGCCAAATCCCAGGGCATGAAGCAGCTTATGGCCGGTGCTGGTGTAGCCGTTGTTGGTATGGTTCTTGTACCTCTGCTCTCCGGGCTGTTCTCTGTCTAAGCGTTCCTGCATGAAATCCTTGCCGCTCCCGTAGCTCTGCGGGGGCGGCGGAAAGGAGGTTGACACCGTATGGATTTCTTACTTGAAGCCCTGACAAATTGGCTGAAAGAAATGCTGGTGGGCGGTATTATGAGCAACCTTTCGGGGATGTTTGACAGTGTAAACCAACAGGTCGCGGACATATCCGTACAGGTAGGACAGACCCCACAGGGATGGAATGGCAGTATTTTCAATATGATTGAGAATCTGTCAAACTCCATCATGGTGCCGATTGCAGGCGTGATCCTGGCTATCGTTATGACCGTAGACCTGATCCAGATGATTGCAGACAAGAACAACCTGCATGATGTGGATACCTGGATGATTTTCAAGTGGGTGTTCAAATCAGCTGCCGCCATCCTCATTGTCACAAACACATGGAATATCGTGATGGGCGTCTTTGATATGGCGCAGAGCGTGGTGGCGCAGGCGGCAGGGATTATCAATTCGGATGCGTCCATTGACATTTCCTCAGTTATGACCGATCTGGAACCGAGGCTGATGGAAATGGATTTGGGACCGCTGTTCGGACTGTGGTTCCAATCCCTCTTTATTGGCATTACCATGTGGGCGTTGTATATCTGTATCTTTATCGTTATTTATGGCCGTATGATCGAGATCTACCTTGTGACTTCGGTGGCTCCCGTTCCAATGGCTGCAATGATGGGCAAAGAATGGGGCGGTATGGGACAGAATTACCTCCGATCCCTGCTGGCACTGGGCTTTCAGGCGTTTCTCATTATCGTCTGCGTGGCAATTTATGCTGTGCTGGTGCAGAACATCGCTCTGGAAGATGACATCATCATGGCAATCTGGAGCTGCGTGGGCTACACCGTACTGCTATGTTTTACGCTGTTCAAAACCGGCAGTCTCGCCAAATCAGTCTTTCAGGCGCACTAAAACGGAAGGAGGTTTCCACATTGGCTTATGTACCCGTACCCAAGGACTTAACAAAAGTCAAAACAAAGGTCATGTTCAATCTGACCAAGCGGCAGCTTATCTGCTTCACGGGCGGAGCGCTTATTGGCGTACCGCTTTTCTTTTTGCTCAGAAAACCTACCGGAAACAGTGTAGCGGCTATGTGTATGATGCTGGTTATGCTGCCCTTCTTTATGCTGGCTATGTACGAAAAGCATGGACAGCCGCTGGAAAAGATCGTGGGCAACATTCTCAAAGTAGCTGTGATCCGTCCCAAGCAGCGTCCCTACCAGACCAACAACTTTTATGCCGTATTAAAGCGGCAGGAAATGCTCGATAAGGAGGTGTATGACATTGTTCACCGCAATAAAAAAATGGCTGCATCGGATGTTCGGAAAAACCGAGGAAAAAACTGAGCAGCCGGTAAAGACAAAGAAAAAACTGTCCCGCGCCGATAAGAAGCAGATCGAAGCGGCCATTGCCCGCGCTAACCGCACGGACAAAAAAGGAAAATCTGCACAGGACAGTATCCCTTATGAACGAATGTGGCCTGATGGAATCTGCCGCATATCGGACAGCCACTACACAAAGACCATCCAGTTTCAGGACATCAACTATCAGCTCTCCCAAAACGAAGATAAGACGGCAATCTTTGAGGGTTGGTGTGATTTCCTCAATTATTTTGACAGCTCGATTCATTTCCAGCTGTCTTTTTTGAACCTTGCGGCATCGGAGGAGACCTTTGCTAACTCCATTTCCATCCCGCCCCAGAGGGACGCCTTTGACAGTATCCGCGAGGAATACACCACAATGCTGCAAAATCAGCTGGCCAGAGGTAACAACGGTCTCATCAAGACCAAATATCTGACCTTTGGTATCGACGCGGACAGCATCAAAGCCGCCAAGCCCCGTCTGGAGCGTATTGAGACAGATATACTTAATAACTTCAAGCGTCTTGGTGTAGCTGCCAGAACGCTGGACGGTAAAGAAAGGCTTTTTCAGCTTCATGCGGTATTCCACATGGATGAACAACTCCCGTTTCAGTTTGAATGGGACTGGCTGGCTCCTTCCGGTCTGTCCACAAAGGATTTTATTGCACCAAGCTCCTTTGAGTTTCGCACCGGCAAGCAGTTCCGTATAGGCAAGAAATACGGGGCTGTTTCTTTTTTGCAGATTCTCGCACCGGAGCTGAATGACCGTCTGTTGGCTGATTTTCTGGATATGGAAAGTTCGCTCATTGTGAGTATGCACATTCAGTCGGTGGATCAGGTGAAAGCCATCAAAACGGTAAAGCGAAAGATTACCGACCTGGACCGCAGCAAGATCGAGGAACAGAAAAAAGCAGTCCGTGCCGGATACGACATGGACATCATTCCATCTGACCTTGCTACTTACGGCAGTGAAGCGAAAAAACTCTTGCAGGATTTGCAGAGCCGCAACGAGAGGATGTTCCTTTTGACCTTTCTGGTGCTGAACACAGCGGACAATCCCCGTCAGCTTGGCAACAACATCTTTCAGGCAGGCTCTATTGCCCAGAAGTATAACTGTCAGCTGACCAGGCTGGACTTCCAGCAGGAAGAAGGGCTGATGAGCTGTCTGCCTCTGGGTCTCAATCAGATTGAGATCCAGCGAGGACTGACCACCAGTTCCACAGCTATCTTTGTGCCCTTCACTACGCAGGAACTGTTCCAGAACGGGAAAGAAGCTCTGTACTACGGCATCAATGCTCTGTCCAACAACCTCATCATGGTGGACAGAAAGCTGCTGAAAAACCCCAACGGCCTGATTCTGGGTACGCCGGGTTCCGGTAAGTCCTTCAGCGCAAAACGAGAAATTGCCAACTGTTTTTTGCTTACCAGTGATGATGTCATTATCTGTGACCCGGAAGCGGAGTACGCACCTCTTGTTGAGCGTCTGCATGGGCAGGTCATCAAGATCTCACCTACTTCAACCAACTATATCAATCCGATGGATCTGAATCTGGACTATTCGGATGATGAAAGCCCGCTGTCACTCAAGTCTGACTTTATCCTCAGCTTGTGTGAGCTGATCGTGGGCGGTAAGGAGGGCTTGCAGCCGGTGCAGAAAACCATTATTGACCGTTGTGTACGGTTGGTTTACAACGAATATCTCAATGACCCGAAGCCGGAGAATATGCCGATTTTGGAGGACCTTTATAACTTGCTGCGGGAGCAGGAAGAAAAAGAAGCTCAGTACATTGCAACGGCATTGGAAATCTATGTAACGGGTTCTTTGAATGTGTTCAATCATCAGAGCAATGTGGACATTGATAACCGGATTGTCTGCTATGACATCAAGGAACTGGGCAAGCAGCTCAAGAAAATCGGTATGCTGGTGGTACAGGATCAGGTGTGGAACCGCGTTACCATCAACCGTGCCGCTCACAAGTCTACCCGCTACTACATCGACGAGATGCACCTGCTTTTGAAGGAGGAGCAGACCGCCGCCTATACGGTGGAAATCTGGAAGCGATTCAGAAAATGGGGCGGTATTCCGACAGGTATCACCCAGAATGTCAAAGACCTTTTGAGCAGCCGCGAGGTGGAAAATATCTTTGAAAATTCCGACTTCGTGTATATGCTCAACCAGGCAGGCGGAGACCGTCAGATCCTCGCCAAGCAGCTGGGCATTTCCACACACCAATTATCTTATGTGACCCACTCCGGTGAAGGCGAGGGCCTGCTGTTTTATGGCTCTACAATCCTGCCTTTCGTGGATCACTTCCCGAAGAATACCGAGCTTTACCGCATTATGACCACCAAACCTCAAGAATTAAAAAAGGAGGATGAATGATTATGAATCTCAACATTTTGAATAAAAACCCGCTGATGTTTTTTGACAGGGCGGTAAATGCCCAGCGCAGCCAGCTGCTTACGGTCATGGCTGAAGCAGTCAGCGAGTGCCGCACAGCGGCAGATCAGGCAGCCGAACTGAATGAGACCGGTCAGGTGGGGCTGCTCCGTCTGGCAGAGATCTGGAGCGCCATCCGTGCCAAGGAAGGTATGGGTGGTCTGGTTCTGGAAGGAACCGAAGCGAAGATCCTGTCCGATGTGGTGGCACAATTTTATGCCTACCTGTCCGGCTGTATGTTCAACGATCCTGTGGGAATGGCCATTTATGCAGAGCTGCACTACATGATGTCCTCCCTCATGCTGGGAGAATGGTTTGAATAAAGAGCCGCGCCTGCGCTTTACTGATGAGGAACGGTCTGATCCTGCACTGGAAAAGCCGATCCGTAAAGCGGAGAAAGCTGCGGCCAGAGCAGATAAGTCGCAGGCCAATATCCCAAAGAAAAAGGTCAGGCAGACGGTCATTGACCCGGATACCGGAAAAAAGACCTCGAAGCTGACCTTTGAGGACAAGAAAAAGCCACCTTCCAAAGTTTCTCAAGGAGTCAGGGAAGCTCCCGTCCATCTGGTCGCAGGCAAGCTCCACAAAGAGATCCGGGAAACAGAGCAGGACAATGTGGGCGTGGAAAGCGCCCACAAGTCCGAGGAAGCGGTGGAGACCGGCGCTTATCTGGTGCGGGAGGGCTATCGCAGCCACAAGCTGAAGCCGTACCGCAAAGCAGCCCAGGCAGAGCGTCAACTGGAAAAGGCAAATGTAAATGTTCTGTACCAGAAATCTTTGCAGGAAAATCCCCAGTTTGCCAGCAACCCTCTTTCCCGCTGGCAGCAAAAGCAGGCCATCAAAAAGCAGTATGCCGCCGCCAAACACGCCGGTCAGACTGCCGGAAATACCGCCCAGGCTGCATCCAAAACCGGAAAAGCCGCAAGGACGGTAAAAGAAAAGGTACAGCAGGCAGGGGCATTCGTCATGCGCCACAAGAAGGGTTTCCTGATGGCAGGGGTTTTGTTCCTCATTACCTGTATGCTGATGAATACCATGTCCTCCTGCTCCATGATGGCGCAGAGCATCGGTTCCGTTCTCTCCGGCACCACCTATCCGTCGGATGACCCGGAAATGCTGGCGGTGGAGGCAGATTATGCAGCCAGAGAAGCCCAGTTGCAGGAGGAAATCGACAACATAGAAAGCAGCCACCCAGGGTATGACGAGTATCGCTATGACCTTGGTATGATCGGTCATGACCCTCATGAGCTGGCAGCATTTCTGTCTGCCGTTTTGCAAGGCTACACCCGGCAGAGTGCTCAGGCAGAGCTGGCGCGTGTGTTTGCAGCACAGTATCAGCTGACGCTTACTGAGGAAGTGGAGATTCGCTACCGCACGGAGACCTCCACCGACCCGGAGACCGGCGAGACCAACTCAGAAGAAGTCCCCTATGAGTATTACATTTTGAATGTGAAACTCACCAGCAAGCCCATTTCCGCTGTGGCGTCGGAGATTCTGACCCCGGAGCAGATGGAAATGTATCAGGTCTACCGACAGACCATGGGCAATAAGCCGTTGTTGTTTGGCGGCGGTTCCCCTGATACCAGCGGCTCGGAAGATCTGTCCGGTGTGCAGTTCATTAACGGTACCCGCCCCGGCAATCCTCAGCTGGTGGAACTGGCCAAGCGTCAGGTGGGCAATGTGGGCGGCTATCCTTATTGGAGCTGGTATGGCTTTGACAGCCGCGTGGAGTGGTGCGCCTGCTTTGTATCCTGGTGTTATAACCAGGCTGGAAAAAGTGAACCGCGCTTTGCAGGCTGTGAGTGGCAGGGCGTTCCGTGGTTCCAGTCTCATGGACAATGGGGTGCAAGAGGCTATAACAATCTGGCTCCCGGAGATGCAATTTTCTTTGATTGGGATTTGGATGGGACAGCAGACCATGTGGGTATCGTGATCGGTACGGATGGCAGCCGTGTTTATACGGTGGAGGGAAATTCCGGCGATGCCTGC
Organism: Succinivibrio sp.; assembly: GCA_963591995.1. Taxonomy (GTDB): domain Bacteria; phylum Bacillota; class Clostridia; order Lachnospirales; family Lachnospiraceae; genus CAG-791. The sequence goes on along the minus strand of CAVAUJ010000023.1, from coordinate 23,701 downwards.
AAGATCAAAAGTTATGACCTGAATTATCAAAGTATTAAGGGCTACGGCCTGATGAACTGGTAACAGACTTTGTGGAAAGGAGTGAACGGTTATGGCAAAAAACAAAATTGAACGTATCGACCAGGAAATTGAGAAAACCCGTGAGAAGATTGCGGAATATCAGGAAAAGCTCAAGACCCTGGAAGCACAGAAAACGGAGGCAGAGAATCTGGAAATCGTTCAGATGGTTCGTGCGTTACGCATGACTCCAGCACAGCTGAACGCTATGCTTTCCGGTGGAATGAACCACGGCAGAGATACAGCACTGTCGGAATCAAATAATCAGGAGGCTACCGCTTATGAAGAATAAAAGAATTTGCAAAACACTTTCCGCCCTTTGCCTGACAATGGTTGTGGCATTTGGCTTTACGATCCCTGCTTTCGCACAGGGGTCAGAACAGGCTCCGGCGGCACCGGCAGAGGATTCTACCAATGACAGCAATGTGATTGTGGAAGAAACAGAACCGGCACCGGCACTTACACCGGAGGGGAATGCGGCATTGGTGGATGATTTTGGAGGCAATAAGCAGCTTATTACTGTTACGACCAAAGCTGGAAATTACTTTTACATCCTGATTGATAGGGCGAATGAGGACAAGGAGACTGCTGTTCACTTTCTGAATCAGGTGGACGATGCAGACCTTGCGGCGCTGATGGAAGATGGAAAATCCAAAGAGGAGGTGCCTGCGGTATGCAGCTGTTCAACAAAATGTGAAGCAGGGGCAGTCAATACGGCCTGCCCGGTCTGTGCAACTGATAAGAGTAAATGTACGGGCAAAGCACCGGAACCTCCGGCAGAAACATCGGAGCCGGAAAAAGAGAAGCCTGCCGGATTGAACCCTGCTGCGCTGGTCCTTTTGCTGGCTCTGCTTGGTGGCGGTGGCGTATTTGCCTACTTGAAGCTCGTTAAGAATAAGCCTAAGACCAAGGGCAATGACAGTCTGGACGATTATGATTATGGAGAGGAAGATTCCGAGGAATGGGAAACCGAGGATAAGGAGTCGGAAGAACCGGATGCTGACGGGGGCAGCACAGAAGAAGATGATGAGGACAGTGTGAAATGACCCGTTTCACAGACAGTCCCCATGAACGCATGATGACACGCAGGCCGGAGGGCGGGAAGGAAACTTCCCGTCCTCCTTCTTTACCCCACAGCCACCCCTGCTATGGTTGCGGGAATTATGGAAGACCCTGCGTAGGTATCTGTCACCGGGAAATGTCCCGATGGCTCAAAGAGAGGAGGAACCATCATGGCTCAACATAAATTGGTAATTGCCGAAAAGCCATCAGTTGCCCAGAGTTTGGCGGCGGTGATCGGCGCAACCGTCCGTAAGGACGGGTATCTGGAGGGCAATGGCTGGCGTGTCAGCTGGTGTGTGGGCCATCTGGCCGGTCTTGCGGATGCAGACAGTTATGACCCCAAGTATGCCAAGTGGCGATATGATGACCTGCCTATTCTGCCGGAGCATTGGCAGATGGTGGTGGGAAAGGATAAGAAAAAGCAGTTTGATATTCTCAAAAAGCTGATGAATGCCCCGGATGTTTCGGAGGTGGTAAATGCCTGTGATGCCGGACGCGAGGGCGAGATGATCTTCCGTAGCGTCTATGAGCTGGCAGGTTGCAAGAAGCCGATGAAAAGGCTCTGGATTTCTTCGATGGAGGACTCCGCCATAAGGGAAGGCTTTGCAAACCTGCGCCCCAGTGCGGACTATGACGGACTTCGGGATGCTGCCCTCTGCCGTGCCAAGGCCGACTGGCTGGTGGGGATCAATGCGACAAGGCTTTTTTCCGTGCTGTATCACCGAACCCTCAACATCGGGCGCGTGATGTCCCCAACACTGGCGCTCATTGTCCAGCGAGAAGCTGAGATCGACACCTTTCAGCCGATTCCCTTTTATACCGTGGCGCTGGAGCTGCCCGGTCTTACCGTATCCGGGGAGCGCATGGCGAATAAGGCCGCTGCCAAGCAGCTGAAAGAAGCCTGCCAGGGGGCAACTGTCACAATCAAAAAGGTGGAGTGCAAGGAAAAGTCCGAAAAGCCGCCTGCCCTCTATGACCTGACTACTCTGCAAAGAGATGCCAACCGCCTGCTTGGATTTACAGCCCAGCAGACCCTGGACTATCTGCAAAACCTGTATGAAAAGAAGCTCTGCACCTATCCCCGTACTGACAGCCGCTATCTGACCGGTGATATGGCAGACAGCCTGCCGGTGCTGGTGAATCTGGTTGCCAACGCCATGCCGTTTCGCAAAGGGATCGCCATTACCTGTGATCCGCATACGGTCATCAACGATAAGAAAGTAACTGACCACCACGCAGTAATCCCTACCAGAAATCTCAAGGATGCAGACCTTTCTGCACTTCCAGCGGGAGAAAAAGCGGTGCTGGAGCTGGTGGCCCTGCGTCTGCTGTGCGCTGTAGCGCAGCCCCATATCTATTCGGAAACTGTTGTGATTGCAGCGTGTGCCGATGGGGAGTTTACCGCCAAAGGAAAAACGGTGAAGCATCCCGGATGGAAAGCACTGGAGGACGCTTACCGTGCCAAAATGAAGGATGCAGAGCCGAAAAAAGATGGCGCAGAGAAAGCCCTGCCGGAGCTGACCGAAGGACAGGCCCTTTCGGTTGCTGCGGCAATCGTCAAAGAAGGTAAAAGCAGTCCACCTCAGCACTTTACGGAGGATACCTTGTTGTCCGCAATGGAGACTGCCGGAAAAGAGAATATGCCGGAGGACGCCGAGCGAAAAGGTCTGGGGACACCGGCCACCCGTGCCGGTATTTTGGAAAAGCTGGTATCTGCCGGTTTTCTGGAACGAAAAAAGAACAGAAAAACGGTGCAGCTTCTTCCTTCCCACGATGCAGTTTCCCTCATCACCGTCCTGCCGGAACAGCTGCAATCTCCGCTTTTGACTGCCGAGTGGGAGTACCGTCTGGGCGAGATCGAGTGCGGGCAGCTTGCCCCGGAGGAGTTTTTAGACGGTATCAGTGCCATGCTGAAAGATCTGGTGGGGACTTATCAGGTCATCAAGGGAACTGAGTACCTGTTCACTCCGCCCCACGAGGTGGTGGGCAAATGCCCTCGCTGCGGTGGGGGAGTTGCAGAACTGCAAAAAGGCTTCTTCTGTCAGAATGATTCTTGCAGATTTGCAATCTGGAAAAACAACAAATGGTGGGCTGCCAAGAAAAAAGAGCCGACCAAAGCTGTGGTGTCTGCGCTGCTGAACGATGGCTGTGTCCGTGTGACGGGGCTATATTCGGAGAAAACCGGCAAGACCTACGATGCCACTGTGGTTTTGGAGGACGATGGACAGTATGCCAACTTCAAGCTGGAATTTGACCAGCGGAAAGGAGGCGGACGATGAAGCTCTCTTTAGTGGAACGGGAAACCATTCTCCTCTATAACCAGGCAGAACCAATGGCTGAGGTCTACACCCACGATCCCCGTCTGATGGAGAAGCTGGAACTGCTGGCAAAAAAGCACCCCGACCAGATCACCCGAAAGGACGCCCATAACTTTACCGTTCCCAAGCGGTGTGTATCAGTCCGGGAGCCATACAGCGCCGAGCGCCGCAAAGCTGCCAGTGAACGGGCCAAAGCCGCTGGATACCAGCCCCCTGTGAAAAAGTTCGGCAGTTAAAGGCACATGGCAGAGAATGTATTTGAAGCAGTTAAGCAGTCGGTCAGCACCAGAGAAGCGGCAGAGTTTTATGGGATCGAGGTCAAACGAAATGGTATGGCCTGCTGTCCCTTTCACGATGATAAGAACCCAAGCATGAAGGTAGACCAGCGGTTCCACTGCTTTGGCTGCGGTGCAGATGGGGATGTGATCGACTTTACCGCAAAGCTCTTTGACCTCTCCCCAAAAGAAGCGGCGGAGAAACTGGCACAGGACTTTGGCCTGATCTATGACAGTCAGGCCCCGCCTCGCAGGAGATATGTCCGGCAAAAAAACGAGGCACAGAAGTTTCGGGAGGATCGACAGCGCTGTTATCGCGTACTGTCCGATTACTACTATCTGCTGAAAAAATGGGAAGCCGACCGTTCTCCCAGGACACCGGAGGAAGAACCGCACCCCCGTTTTGTGGAAGCAATCCAGAAGAAAGCCTATGTAGAGTACCTGCTGGACCTTTTTCTTTATGAAAGTGAAGAAGAACAAAAGGCATGGATTGCAGAACACACAGCGGAAATCACACACTTGGAAAGGAGATTGAAAATCATGGCTGAAAATAAACCCACCAATCGAGAACGGCTAAGGGAAATCACAGATGGCATCGAGCAGGGTATCAAAGAACTGTTTGAAAGCGAAAAGTATATGCGTTATCTGTCCGTCATGTCCCGATTTCACCGCTATTCGGTAAACAACACCATGCTCATCTATATGCAGAAGCCGGACGCTACATTAGTGGCCGGATACAATAAGTGGAAAGACCAGTTTGAGCGTCATGTAAAAAAGGGCGAGCATGGCATTACCATCATTGCCCCAACACCGTATAAGAAGAAAATCGAGGAGCAGAAGCTGGACCCGGATACCAAGGCTCCGATTCTGGATAAAGACGGAAAGATCGTCACAGAGGAAAAAGAAATCGAGATTCCCATGTTCCGCCCTGTCAAGGTCTTTGATGTGAGTCAGACCGACGGGAAACCTTTGCCGGAGCTTGCTTCCTCCCTTTCCGGCAATGTGCCAAATTATGAGGCATTCATGGAGGCCCTGCGCCGCAGCGCACCGGTGCCGATTACTTTTGAAGCAATGGCCGCAGATACGGACGGCTATTTTTCTGCTGATCATCAGAAAATTGCCATTCGTCAGGGCATGAGTGAGGTTCAGACGGTTTCGGCCACAGTACATGAGATTGCCCACAGCAAGCTCCATGACCCTAAAAAATATGAAATGCTACCGTCATGGAAGGTTGTGCAGGAGAGTGAGGGTGGAACCAAGCATGATTTCAAGCTGGATTTTGCCACAGAAAAAGAAGCCGAACAGTTTGCTTCTGATATGGATTGGCGCTATGTGGACGAAAATCAGTTTGAATGGCGTCTTACAGTTGAGGAAGATACAACCGCAGAAAAACAGGCAATCAAAAACCGTCACACGGAAGAAGTGGAGGCTGAAAGCATCTCCTATGCAGTCTGCAAATATTTTGGCATCGAGACAGGAGAAAACAGCTTTGGCTATATTGCCAGTTGGAGTCAAGGCAAGGAGCTGAAAGAACTGAGAGCCAGTTTGGAGACCATCAACAAAACCTCCGGCACTTTGATCTCCGACATTGAGCGCCACTATAAGGAAATCTGCAAAGAGCGTGGGATTGACCCCAATGCAAAAGCAGAGCCGGAAACCGCCCCGATAGAGCAGCCAGAAGATACCGCTAAGGTATCTGATAGACAGCAGACCGGCGATCTGACCTACTATGTAGCAGAGTGCATGGAGTTTCCAAACCTCGGAGAATACCACGATAACCTGTCTTTGGAGGAAGCAATCCGCATTTATCAGGAGATTCCGGCAGAACGAATGAACGGGATCAAGGGCATTGGTTTTGAGCTGAAAGACGGAAGCGACTATGAAGGACCTTTTCCGATTTTGACCGGCCAGACCATTGACCTGGACACCATCCAGGCAATCGACTATTACCGTGATAATCCTCTGGTGCAAAAAGCGGTAAAGGAACTGGCTGCGGCCATGCAGGAAATGGAGGTGCTGGGGGCGGACGCCAACCAGCAGGAGGCTTTGTTTCTAATTGACGATGCCACCTATCTTCATATCCAGCCCTGTGACAGCGGCTGGGATTATACCCTTTACGATGCCGCATCCATGAAAGAGCTGGATGGTGGTCAGCTGGATATGCCGGAGATTTCCCGCATGAAGGCAGTTCTCCAGATTTGTGATGACAACGATTTGGGCAGAGACTCGGTAAAATACGCACCATTGTCCATGATTGAGACCTTGCAGGAAGCTGCCTACCAGCAGATGCAGGCAGAGGTCAGTCAGATGACTGCTTCTTCTCAGCTGCCGGAAGCGCAAGAGCAGACGCTGGATGAATACCCTATGCCTGATGAGCAGGTATCTGCACCGGATATGCAGGAATACGGCTACTTCTATGATGGGATGCTCCCTGTCACCAGAGAACGGGCGCTGGAACTGGATGCCGCTGGTTTGACTGTCTATGTGCTGCATAAGGACAATACGGAGAGTATGGTATTTGACTCGCAGGAAATCATGGATCATGGCGGCCTTTTCGGTGTGGACCGTGAGGAATGGGAGAAAAGCCCTCAGTTCCACGAAAAGGTCATGGAGCGCCAGGAACATCAGCAGGAACGGGAACAGGCATTTCTCGCTCAGAACAGAGATTGCTTTGCCATCTATCAGGTGAGCCATGACGATCCGCAGAATGTGCGCTTTATGAATCTGGACTGGTTACAGACCCATAATATCTCCATAGACCGCAGCAATTATGACCTCATTTACTCAGCTCCTCTGAGGGAGTCTGGCACTGTGCCGGAGCAGCTGGAAAAACTATATGAGCAGTTTAATCTGCAAAAACCGGCGGATTTTCACAGTCCTTCTATGAGTGTCAGTGACATCGTTGCGATCAAGCAGGATGGTAAGGTATCCTGTCATTACTGTGACAGTGTTGGCTTTACCCAGATCCCCGGATTTCTGCCGGAAAATCCGCTGAAAAATGCGGAGATGGCCATGGAGGACGATTACGGCATGATCGACGGTATTATCAACAATGGCGCAAAAGAGCCAACGGTGGCAGAGCTGGAACAGCAGGCCCGCAACGGTCAGCCCATTTCCCTCATGGATTTGGCTGCCGCTGCCCATCGGGAGGAACGTGAAAAGAAAAAGTCCGTCATGGAGCAGCTGAAAAGCCAGCCCAAGGCAGAACACAAAAAGACAGCACCCAAAAAGAGTGCGGAAAGGGAGATTTGATATGGGAAACTTTACTTTTGAGGAAATGAACCTGATGTGCATTTACAATACCGGTAGCCGCACCGGACTGATCGAAGCTCTGACTGAGATGTGCGGTGAGCTGGCCCCGGAGGAAACCGAGCTGCGGGAGTTGACAGACAGCGCACTGGGCAAGCTCCAGGCCATGAGTGATGCCGAGTTTGCCGAACTGGAGTTGTACCCAGATTTTGACCAGTAAACACCATAATCGCAGGGATGGGGTGGCAATATGCCACCTCACCTTTTACCCCAAAACTGAAAGGAGGACAGAACACTATGCCAACCAAAGCTGAACTATATGCACAGATGGCGGAGAAGGTGGCAACGCAGCTCACTGGGAGCTGGCAGGAATGGGCAGGGTTTCTCACCACTGCTTCCCGCCTTTACAAGTACCCGTTCCATGAGCAGTTGATGATCTACGCCCAGCGCCCGGACGCTACCGCCTGTGCAGAGTACGATTTGTGGAATGAAAAGATGGGCCGGTATGTAAGGCGCGGCTCCAAGGGAATCGCTCTGGTGGACGATTCCGGGGACAGGCCCCGCCTGCGCTATGTTTTTGATATTTCTGACACCGGAACTCGTGAACATTCCCGCACTCCCTGGCTGTGGCAGCTGGAGGAGCGCCATTTGGATTCGGTGCAGACCATGCTTGAGCGCACCTATGATGTTTCCGGTGATGACCTTGCCGGACAGCTCACAGAGGTAGCCGGAAAACTGGCTGAGGAATACTGGACGGAGCATCAGCAGGACTTCTTCTATATCGTTGACGGTTCCTTTTTGGAGGAATATGATGAGTTTAACATCGGAGTGCAGTTCAAGGCAGCAGCCACCGTCAGTATCACTTACGCTTTGATGTCCCGCTGTGGACTGGAGCCGGAACGCTACTTCGACCACGAAGATTTCATGGCAATCTTTGATTTCAATACCCCGGCAACTATCGGGGCGCTTGGAACAGCGGTCAGCCAGATTAACCAGCAGGTGCTGCGGCAGATCGGCGTCACCGTCCGAAATGCAGAGCGCGAAGCCAATCAAGAAAGGAGCAAGCAAGATGAACAATCCCATGACCTATATCCAGAACGGAGACTATCTGATTCCCGACCTGAAGCTGAGCCAGCAGCCGGAGAAACCCTTGGGCAAGTACGGAAGGATGAGGAAAACCTACCTGAAGGAACATCGTCCCATCCTCTACAACCAGATGCTGCTGAGCGAGAAGTTGTACCAGCACCTTCTGGAGATCGACGAGACCGCCCAGAGCAGACTGGAGCAGATGATGCCCCAACTGGCGAAAGAAGCGGGAGCCACCGAGCAACTGAAAGCCCGCGATCCCATGAAGTGGGTGGGGCTAATGAACAACTGCAAAGCCCAGGCAGAGGAGATCCTGATGGCGGAGCTTATCAACAGCTGACCCTAAATCTGTTCCTCTCCGAAGCGGAGCAGATCCAATCCATAGATGAAGCAGAGAATGTAGCGCATACATCCTCTGCTTTTTCTTTTGCCCAAAATGATATTGACCATGTGCTGCGTTTAGGAGGCAATACAGATCGTCAGAGGGAGCGTGTGGTCGCAGCCTTTGAAAAGCAGAAAACCACCGCTGAGATTGCCGAGATACTGAAAATGCTGTACCACGGCGGTAACGGCCTTGGCAGTGTGAGTGCATGGTATGCCGAGGATGGTATCCATCTTTCACACGGGAAGTCTGTCCGTTATGACAGGTCTGCCCAGGTCATTTCCTGGGAGAGCACCGCAGAGCGTATCGGGGAACTTTTGGAAAGTGGTCAGTTTGCCTCCAATGTGGAGCTTGCAGAAGCGGCAGACTATGAACGATCTCTCCTTGCCACAAAGTTCTGGAACCTATATCACGATCTCAGTGAGGATGCCAGAGAAACCGGATATTTGTCCTGTCTGTCAGAGATTAAAGGCAACGGCTTTCCAGAGGAGACCCGCCGCCTGACGGAGCAGCTGAGTGACCCGGCTTTCCGCCAGACACTCAAGGAAGAATATGCCGCCTTCTGGACTGCCTATCAGCAGGACCGTGACCTGTTGCGCTTTCATTACCATAGACCAAGGGAGATCTGGGAGAACCTGAAGGATCTTGACCTGCCACGCAGAACCTTTGCTTCGGATCTTTCCCAAGTGCCAACCGTTCAGCACTTCATTACAGAGGATGAGATCGACGCCGCTATGACCGGTGGCAGCAGTTTCGCCGGAGGAAAAGGTCGTATCTATGCGTTCTTCATGGCAAACCATACGGATAAGGAGAAAGTGAGATTCCTCAAAGACGAGTATGGCATTGGCGGACGCTCTCATGCCTTGTCCGGAGCAACACACAGCGGCGAAGATCACGATGGGAAAGGACTGCATTATAAAAAGCAGGACTGCCCGGATGTTCACTTGAACTGGGAAAAGGTTGCCAAGCGCATTACCTCACTTGTCCAGAAAGACCGCTATCTTACCGAACAGGAACAGGCGCAGTATGACAAAATCCAGTCTGAAAAGGAACTGGCCGAAGAAGATGCCATTCAAGCCCAGCAGCCGGAGATGGAAGAAGAAACGCCAAAGCCTATCCTTCGGGAGCAGTTTGAGCAGTACAAGCCTGTGGTGACTGCCGCCATTTCCGAGGATGCCGCATACCGCAATGCCTGCGGGCATTCTGACCGTGAAAATGCTGTCATCGAGGGCAATGCCGCTGTGCGCCGTGCGGTTCTTGGTTCTAAGGATATGGAGCTGATCCGACTCTATTCGGATGTGCCGGAGTTCCGTCAGCGCCTGCACCGGGAAGTGATCGACGAGACCTATCCAAAGCTCCATGAGCTTCTGCGCCCTCTTTCTCAGGAAGATATTGATACTGCCCTTTGTGCATGGAACGGCAATATCGAGAGTAAACACGCTGTTGTCCGCTATATGAAAGACCATGCAAGAGAAAAAGATACCGCCGCATGGCTGGCTCAGGAATACGGCGGCAGTAACAGCAACAGCCTGTTCGTTGTCCGTGCCGGCAGCCCGGAGGAAACGCAGCTGCCCTGGCCGAAGGTACAGCGCAGGCTTGCCCAGATCATTCAGGAGGACCGGTTCTATACCGAAGAAGAACAGGACCGTTTTGACGACATCGACCCAATCGCCATCCGGGAAGCTCTGGAGGAAAGAGGGATCGTCAACGGCCAGGTGGCAGACCCGGAAAAACTGGACAATGATCCGTTTATCCAACAGGTGGTGTCGGATGTAGAGCAGATCGCAGCTGCTGAGACAGAGCAGACTTCCGAAGTTGCTATTTCCGATGAGGAATATGATGCAGTTCGCCGCCCAACTCCGCAAAGAACCTCCTATGACCCAGCCGCCCCGGTCTATGCCGTGGGCGATACCGTGTATATCGAGGATGACGCCTATCAGATCACCGAGCTGCGGGAGGACACCGTACAGCTTCTGCCCACCGGGATGGTATATCCCATCTACCGGGCAGAGCGTAAAGAACAGTTCGAGCAGTTGCTTCGGGCAGACCGCCGCAATGCTTACTATACCGAGTTTCTTCCTATTGACCCGGACAAGGCAGATCAGGACTTGCGGGATGTATTGGCTCATGGACTGATGGATGAAGCGGATAAAAAGCAGATTTCCACGCTGCTGCAATCCGGCAGGAGCAACAGCGAGATCGCCTACTGGCTGAGCAGAGCCTATTCCGGTGAGATCGAGACACTGAATCTGGAGACTGGCGATATTGCCGATTACCGTACCACGGCACAGGGCATAGAGTTGGAAGTCATGGATGCAGAGAAAAAGCGTCTGGCTATGCTGTATTTCCGCTGGGATGAGGTTGCACCTTTGCTGCGCGGGATGTATGCCCGTCAGCAGGACGGTTTTGGACAGGAACAGCCCCAACCGGCTACCGAATCCCCGACCTTCCATTCCGAGACCATGGCCGTCTATCCGGGCGATAAGAACAATCTGCCTTATGATGTGGTGGTGGAACGACTGCATATCGAGGAGCCGGAGCCGCCAGCCCCTGTGACAGAGCCGGAGAAAACCTTTGAGGAAGTGCTGGATGAACACCCGGTTTCTATTCAGGTCAATGGCCAGTGGCAGACCTTCCCCAATGCCAAAGCTGCCGAAGAAGCCTCCTATGAGGAATACAAGGCTAACCTGCGCCGCAATGCAAAAAACTTCCGCATTACCGATGAGCATTTGGGCGAAGGCGGTCCGAAAGCCAAGTTCCAGGCAAATGTCAATGCGATTCGTTTGCTGAAAGAGCTGGAAGCTGCCGGACAGCAGGCAAGCCCCGAACAGCAGGAGGTTCTTTCTCGATATGTGGGCTGGGGCGGTCTCTCTGATGCGTTTGACCCGGAGAAACCGGCATGGGCTTTAGAGTATGCCCAGCTAAAAGAACTGCTGACCCCGGAGGAATATGCCGCCGCCAGAAGCTCTACACTCAACGCCCATTACACCAGCCCTACGGTCATTCAGGCCATCTATGAAGTGGTGGAACGTATGGGATTTGAGACCGGAAATATTCTGGAGCCGTCTATGGGTGTGGGCAATTTCTTTGGTATGCTGCCGGAGAAAATGCGAAACAGCCATTTGTACGGCGTGGAGCTGGACCCTGTTTCCGGGCGCATCGCAAAGCAGCTCTATCCCAAGGCGGACATCACAGTAGGCGGCTTTGAGACCACAGACAGGCGTGATTTCTTTGACATTGCCATCGGCAATGTGCCTTTCGGCCAGTATCAGGTCAACGACAAAGCCTACAACAAGCTGAATTTCAGTATTCATAACTACTTTTTCGCCAAAGCACTCGACCAGGTGCGCCCCGGCGGCGTGGTAGCTTTTGTGACCTCCCGCTATACCATGGACGCCAAGGATTCCACCGTGCGCCGCTATCTTGCTCAGCGTGCTGAGCTGCTGGGAGCTATCCGTCTGCCGAATGACGCGTTCAAAAAGAATGCCGGTGCCGAGGTGGTATCGGACATCATCTTCCTCCAAAAGCGGGACCGCCCGCTGGACATCGTGCCGGAATGGACCCAGACCGGACAGACGGAGGACGGATTTGCCATCAACCGGTATTTTATCGAGCACCCGGAAATGGTGTTGGGCAGACAGGAGCCGGTAAGCACTGCTCATGGTATGGACTACACTGTGAACCCCATCGAGGAACTGAAGCTTTCCGACCAGCTGCATGATGCTGTGAAGTACATTCATGGGACTTATCAGGAGGCAGAGCTGCCGGAGCTGGGCGAAGGCGAAGCCATTGACACCTCCATTCCTGCCGATCCTAATGTGAAGAACTATTCCTATGCCATTGTAGACGGGCAGGTGTACTACCGGGAAAACAGTCGCATGGTCCGCCCTGACCTCAACACCACAGCAGAAGCCCGCGTAAAAGGTCTTGTGGGACTGCGCGATTGTGTGCAGGAACTGATCGACCTTCAGATGGATGCAGCGGTTCCGGACAGCACCATTACCCAGAAGCAGGCGGAACTGAACAGCCTCTATGACAGCTTTTCTGCAAAATATGGCCTTATCAATGACCGTGCAAACCGACTGGCCTATGCAGATGATTCTTCCTATTATCTGCTCTGTGCGCTGGAAGTCATCGACGAGGACGGAAAGCTGGAGCGCAAGGCGGATATGTTCACCAAGCGGACCATCAAGCCCCATCAGGCGGTGGCTGTGGTGGATACGGCAAGCGAAGCACTGGCGGTGTCCATCTCGGAAAAAGCCTGCGTGGATATGGACTATATGAGCCAGCTTACCGGAAAAACAAAAGAAGAACTGGGCGGAGAGCTGCAAGGCGTAATCTTCCGTGTACCGGGACAGTTGGAGCAGGACGGAACGCCCCATTATGTGACTGCTGATGAATACCTCTCCGGCAATGTACGCCGAAAACTGCGTCAGGCGCAGCGGGCGGCACAGCAGGACCCTGTTTATGCAGTCAATGTGGAAGCTCTTACCGCCGCGCAGCCCAAAGACCTGGATGCGTCGGAGATCGAGGTGCGTCTGGGCGCTACCTGGATTGACAAGGAATATATCCAGCAGTTTATGTATGAGACCTTCAACACCCCGTTTTATCTCCAGCGCAGTATCGAGGTCAACTATTCGTCCTTTACCGCTGAATGGCAGATCAAGGGGAAATCTTCCGTATCCTACAACGATGTGGCAGCCTACACCACCTACGGAACCAGCCGTGCCAATGCCTACAAGATTTTGGAGGACAGCCTGAACCTGCGAGATGTCCGTATCTATGACACCATAGAGGACGCAGACGGAAAAGAGCGCCGCGTGCTGAACGCCAAGGAGACCACCCTGGCTGCCCAAAAACAGCAAGCTATCCGGGAAGTCTTTAGGGACTGGATCTGGAGAGACCCGGAGCGCCGCCAGACTTTGGTGCGCCAGTACAACGAAGAAATGAACTCCACCCGTCCCCGTGAGTATGATGGCAGCCATATCACTTTTGGCGGCATGAATCCGGCCATTACCCTGCGGGAACACCAGAAAAGCGCCATCGCCCATGTGCTGTATGGCGGTAATACTCTGCTGGCACACGAAGTGGGCGCAGGCAAAACATTTGAGATGGTGGCTGCTTCGATGGAAGCCAAACGCTTGGGACTGTGCCAGAAATCTCTCTTTGTGGTTCCAAACCATCTGACCGAGCAGTGGGCGTCGGAGTTTCTGCGTCTCTATCCTTCCGCCAATATCTTAGTCACCACCAAAAAGGACTTTGAGACCCATAACCGAAAGAAGTTCTGCGCTCGTATTGCGACGGGTGATTATGATGCCATCATCATGGGACACAGCCAGTTTGAGCGTATCCCCATCAGCCGGGAGCGTCAGGAACGGCTTCTCTATGAGCAGATCGACGAGATCACCGAGGGGATTGCAGAGGTACAGGCCAGCGGCGGCGAGCGTTTTACTGTCAAGCAGCTGGAGCGTACCAGAAAGTCTCTGGAAGCCAGACTGGAAAAGCTGCAAGCCGAAGGGCGAAAAGACGATGTGGTAACCTTCGAGCAGCTGGGCGTGGACCGTTTGTTTGTGGACGAGGCCCACAACTATAAAAACCTGTTTCTATACACAAAAATGCGGAATGTGGCTGGTCTTTCCACATCGGACGCGCAGAAATCCTCCGATATGTTTGCCAAGTGCCGCTATATGGATGAGATTACCGGAAACCGTGGCGTGATTTTTGCCACCGGCACCCCGGTCAGCAACTCCATGACCGAGCTTTACACCATGCAGCGTTATCTTCAGTATGAACGCCTGCAAGAACTGAACATGACCCACTTCGACTGCTGGGCTTCCCGATTTGGAGAGACCGTCACAGCATTGGAGCTGGCACCGGAAGGCACCGGCTACCGGGCAAGAACGAGATTCAGCAAGTTCTTTAATCTGCCGGAGCTGATGAACCTGTTCAAAGAAGTGGCGGACATCAAGACCGCCGACCAACTGAACCTGCCCACCCCGGAGGTGGAATACCACAACATCGTGGCGCAGCCTACCGAACATCAGCAGGAAATGGTCAAGGCCCTTTCGGAGCGCGCATCGCTGGTACACAGCGGAACCGTTGACCCGTCCCAGGACAATATGCTCAAGATTACCTCGGATGGCCGTAAGTTGGGGCTTGACCAGAGAATCGTCAACCAGATGCTGCCGGATGAACCTGGCACAAAGGTCAATCAGTGCGTGGACAACATCATGCAGATCTGGCGGGATGGCAAAGCTGACAAGCTGACCCAGCTGGTGTTCTGCGACATTTCTACACCGCAGGCAAAAGCTCCTGCAAGCAAGGCGGCAAAAACGCTGGATAATCCACTGCTTCACGCATTGGAAGGCTCTGTGCCTCTGCCGGAGCAGGAACCGGTCTTTACGGTATATGACGATATTCGTCAGAAACTCATTGCTCAGGGAATGCCTGCCGACCAGATCGCTTTTATCCATGAAGCCAATACCGAAGTGCGGAAAAAGGAGCTGTTCTCTAAGGTCCGTACCGGTCAGGTTCGTGTCCTTTTGGGCAGCACCGCAAAGATGGGCGCAGGCACCAATGTGCAAGACCGCCTGGTGGCACTTCATGACCTGGACTGTCCGTGGAGACCGGGAGACCTTGCCCAGAGAAAGGGGCGTATCGAGCGCCAGGGCAACCAGAATCCTCTTGTCCATGTGTACCGCTATGTGACCGAAGGAACCTTTGACGCATACCTCTGGCAGACGGTGGAGAATAAGCAAAAATTCATCAGTCAGATCATGACTTCTAAATCGCCGGTGCGTTCCTGCGATGATGTGGACGAAACGGCGCTTTCCTTTGCCGAGATCAAAGCCCTGTGCGCCGGAGATCCCCGCATCAAGGAGCGTATGGATTTGGATGTGGAGGTATCCCGCCTGAAGCTGATGAAAGCCGACCACCAGAGCAAGCAATATCGTCTGGAGGACCAGTTGCTCAAATACTTCCCGGAGGAAATTGAAAAGTACAAAGGTTTTATCATGGGCTTTGAATCTGACCTGGAGGTTTTGGCAGCGCACCCGCACCCGGAGGACGGTTTTGCTGGTATGGAAATCCGAGGTGATCTGCTGACCGATAAGGAGAATGCCGGCGCAGCACTTCTGGATGCCTGCAAGGAGGTCAAAACCTCCGATCCGGTGCAGATTGGCAGCTACCGGGGTTATGCTATGTCCGTGGAATTTTCCGCATGGAAACAGGAATATACGCTCCTGCTGAAAGGCCAGATGACCCACAGGGCAACCCTTGGTACAGACCCGCGCGGAAATCTCACCCGTATCGACAATGCTCTCGCCCAGATGCCCCAGCGTCTGGAGGCGGCAAAGGCCCAGCTGGATAACCTCTATCAGCAGCAGGCTGCCGCAAAGGAGGAAGTCGGAAAGCCATTCCTTTATGAAGAAGAACTGCGAAGCAAAAATGCCCGTTTGGTGGAGCTGGATACTTTGCTCAACATCGACGGAAAGGGACAGGCACACGCCGAGGCTGTTGTTGCCAAAAGCACACGGACTTCGGTGCTGGACAGCCTGAAGCGCCCGGTGACGCTCCGCAGTACAGACAAGAAACCAAAACAGCATGAGGAGGTGCGATAACATGAATACCAATAATCTGAATGCGGCCCTTTATGAAAAGATGGCCACTGAGCAGGAAAAATACAGGGACTGGTTGAAAAGCCAGCCCCCGGAAGAAATCCTGCACCACACCTATGAATATACTGTCCGTGAGGATATTGTGATGGCGATGGAGGAGCTGGAGCTGACCGACACCCAGGCTCAGGCACTTTTGGAATCTTCATCTCCGTTGGCTGATGTGTACCGTTATTTTGAAAAGCTGGAGACCGGCTACATGGATGTGATCCGGGACAGCATTGAGAACCGTGCCGACGATGTGTGCAGAGCCAAAGAGGAACTGCGAACAACACCGGTCTATCCCCATTCAGCTGCCTATGCGAGAGAACATGGGGAGCTGGAGCAGTACCGAGCTTCCAACAATGTAAATCGCCAATGCAAGGAGTCTATTGAAGCGGCGGTGCGGGAGCACTTCGACGGAATGTATCTCAGCCACGATGCGGCAAAGGGTGTAATCGAGACCTATGGCATGGAGCGTGTATCTATGGTTCTGTCTAACACGGTCCAGCTTCAGGACTGGGATG
The DNA here is from genome assembly GCA_963591995.1 of Succinivibrio sp. Classification (GTDB taxonomy): domain Bacteria; phylum Bacillota; class Clostridia; order Lachnospirales; family Lachnospiraceae; genus CAG-791. The sequence goes on along the minus strand of CAVAUJ010000023.1, from coordinate 7,093 downwards.
GGCGCTACTCCCGACGCGACAAAGAATGGGCCAAGACCATTCCTAATGATAATCCCGAAACCGTCCGTTGTGGTTATGCCTTAAACAGCCATCCTGCTGTGCTGGATGGTTTTATTGATCTGGTGCGTGAAGAACAGCAGCGCAGCCGTACCCAGAGAGAAAAACTGGAACCGTCCCGTCCCTCAGTACGGGATAAGCTCAAACAGGAGCTGCCCGCCCATAAGTCTGCCGCCCCGAAAAAACGGGAGCTGGAGCGATAACCATGGCAAAGCGCAAGCGGGATGTGCCGGTTTTGTTTTGGGTGTCCGCAGAAGAACTGGAACTGATCCATCAAAAGATGCAGCAATACGGGACAGAGAATTTGAGCGCTTATCTGCGGAAAATGGCGCTGGATGGTTATGTGGTCAAGCTGGAACTGCCAGAGCTGAAGGAGTTGGTCTCCCTGATGCGCCGAAGCAGCAACAACTTGAATCAGCTGACCCGCAAAGTGCATGAGACCGGGCGGGTTTATAATGCTGACTTGGAGGATATATCCCAGCGGCAGGAACAACTGTGGGAGGGTGTGAAGGAAATCCTTACCCAACTCTCCAAACTTTCATAACAGGGATAGATACTCCATTTGCGGAGGGAGGAACGGCGTTTCTTCGCCGCACCTTCCTCCGCTTTTTCTTTTTGCCGGTATCCTTGTCTTTTGCCTGTCCGTACCGGATAATATAAGTAGAATAAGAAGCGTAGCAAAGGAGTGAAAACAGATGCTGACCTTTGAAAAGGTGCTGGAGATTTTTACGGATTACCTGACCGCAGACGAGACCATAGAAGTTTATATCAGCCGCCATGGATGTGTAAGAGTTGAATTTGACCAAGATTTTCACTATTGCTCTGGCGAGGTGTGCCATACTCCCAAGGAACTGTTCGACCTCTTAGCCGATGATTACCGGACTTATCTGGAGATTGAACTGACAAAAGGAAAACGGGAAGTGACGGAAGATGATGAGAGAGAAGCGGATGCCCTGTGCAAACAGTATCTGGAGCGTTGGAAGGAGGAACAGAAATGAAGATTTTGAAATGTCTGCTGATGATCGTAACTGCACCGGTCATTTTGGTGTTGACGCTTTTTGTCTGGCTCTGCACGGGGCTGATCTACATATCCGGTCTGGTGCTTGGTCTACTAAGCACGGTAATTGCTCTGCTTGGCGTGGCTGTGCTGATTACCTATTCCCCGCAGAATGGTGTGATTTTGCTGGTTATGGCATTTTTGATTAGCCCGATGGGGCTGCCGCTGGCTGCGATCTGGCTGCTGGGAAAGGTGCAGAGTTTGAAATTTGCGATACAGGATTGGGTGTATGGGTAAATGATGTGAATATAATTTGGAATGAAAAAGAAGCAGGACAATGGGAGATGAGACCCAATGCCCTGCTTCTCTGTTTATTCGGAACGAACTGTAATATATTTTTGATTGCGACTTTTAGGTTTATCGGGAATAGTCATTTCTAATTGCCCGGATTCTAAAAGCGGATTGATATGCTTCAAAGTGAAATTTCTTAAATCTTTGAAGCCGCAAAATACTGCAAGCTCTTTCTTGGATTTTGGTGTTGTGCAAAAAGCCAAAATCTGTTTGGATACCGTTGATAGTTCAATAACTTGGTGGGTAACTTGGTGGATAACTTGGTGGGCGTCACCCTCTAAGTTGTAGTTTACATTTTTCAAGATGACTCTGAAATCTGTCGCTGTTGAGGAAAATTCGGGCTTATATGCCTCTGTGTATCCAGGCAGCTTTTCAGTTTCACTGACGATTTTGCGCAGGCCACTTCCACGGCGTTCCATGTACTTCATGCGGTGGAACAGGTCAGCAATCACAGGGTTTCGTCGCATCGAACGAATACTGTAAATATCGTATTCCTGAATTGAGCCGCCGCCAAACATACCGCCCGGAGATGTGATTTCCACCCGATCATCAAACATATCAATATGGATTTCGCTGCCAAGCACAATATAATCACGATGGATAAGCGCATTAACAAGAGCCTCTGTCACAGCTCGTTCAGCATAATCCGGCTTGTCTACACGATACTGTGCCTCTTTGACAAAACGGACTTTGGAATTATTGCGAATAAATTCACTGCCGCTTTTCAGTAGATAAATCAGATTCCCTTCGTATTCTTTATCGTCCAATGCATCATCAAAGATAGAGCCTTTTTCCAAGCCATTCCACCGGGTACAGAACATACGGGAGTTATAGACTGTGTGCTGATCGGTCATGAGCTTTCCGGCATTGGTCAAGACCCCATTTTTGTCAGCCAAACCGAAGGAGACATAATCGGATGGCTCAAAGCGGAGACCAGTCCGTTCCAGATAGGTTGCTTCCAGAAGTGTAAAGCTGTAATCCTTTTTTACCGCATCTGTTGTTAGGGTATCAAAGGACTGATTGGTTCCCTTTAAGATCAGTTCATTCACAATGTAATCCGGGGCAATTACGCTTTCATTTCCAACACGGATATATGCTTCCATCACGCCGTCTGCCTTGTAATAATATGGGGTGCTGCGGCCAGGAGAAACCTCCAGCGCCAACAGGTTTTTACCATCTTCCTGCAATGGTTTTAAGATAAACTGCGGTAATGGTGTGATACGTTCTTTGATTAAGCGGCTGATCGCTTCAGCATCCTTTTGAACATCGGACAAGCCGATAGGTTTCCGGTCATCAGAGATTCCGAAAAACAGAGTTCCACCAATTCCATTGGAAAAGGCACTGACACTTTTTAACCAGCTTTTTGGCTTTTTCGTTTCGAGAGCAACTTTGAAATCACATTCTGTTGCTTCAGCAATGAGCTGTTCTATCATAAAAATCCCTCCTTTGAGGTTGTAGAATGTCCTTTTTTATTATACCCAGCGGAGAAAGTTATTGCAATGATAGAAGCAAAGAGTTCAGCGAAAACAAAAATATTTATGAGAGGAGGTTTTTCTATTATGGCAACTACAAGAATCATGCCGCTTCATGTAGGCAAGGGCCGCACAGAAAGTCGGGCAATCAGTGACATCATCGACTATGTAGCAAACCCACAGAAAACAGATAATGGCAGGCTTATCACAGGATTTGCGTGTGACAGCAGAACGGTTGATGCAGAGTTCCTTTTAGCAAAGAGGCAGTATATCGCTGCTACCGGGCGAGTGCGTGGTGCGGACGATGTGATTGCTTATCATGTGCGTCAGTCTTTTCGTCCCGGAGAAATTACACCGGAGGAAGCAAACCGGCTGGGAGTGGAATTTGCCAGGAGATTCACAAAAGAGAATCATGCTTTTGTGGTCTGCACTCACATAGACAAGTCGCACATTCATAATCACATTATCTGGTCATCGGTCAGCTTAGAATATGACCGGAAATTCCGAAACTTTTGTGGCAGCACCAAGGCGGTTCGCCGGTTAAGTGATACCATCTGCATTGAAAACGGACTGTCCATTGTAGAGAATCCGAAACTTCACGGAAAAAGCTATAACAAGTGGCTGGGAGATCAGGCAAAGCCCTCTCACCGAGAGCTGCTGCGTGTGGCGATTGACAACGCATTATCACAAAGTCCTGCTGACTTTGAAGAACTGCTGAGGCTGTTGCAAGAGTATGGTTGTGAAGTCTCAAAGCGCGGAAAATCGTATCGACTGAAACTCTCTGGTTGGGAGAAAGCCGCCCGCATGGACAGTCTGGGCGAAGGATATGGATTGGAAGATTTGCGGGCAGTTCTCTCCGGGAAGAAAGCACATACCCCGCGAAAGAAAACAGTCACACAGGCAGAGCCGCCGAAGGTCAATCTGCTGGTGGACATTCAGGCAAAATTGCAGGCTGGAAAAGGTGCTGGCTATGCTCGATGGGCTAAAGTTTTTAATCTGAAACAAATGGCGCAGACCATGAATTACCTGTCAGAGAACAATCTGCTGGAGTATGCGGTTTTGGAAGAAAAGGCTGCGGCTACCACGGCACATCACAATGAACTTTCGGCGCAGATCAAAGCGGCTGAAAAGCGCATGGCAGAGATCGCTGTTCTGCGTATTCACATCGTAAATTATGCCAAGACCCGTGAGGTCTATGTGGCATATCGCAAGGCGGGTTACTCTAAGAAATTCCGGGAAGAACATGAGGAAGAAATTCTGCTCCACCAGGCTGCTAAGAATGCCTTTGATGAGATGGGAGTCAAGAAGCTTCCCAAGGTCAAAGAGTTGCAGACGGAGTACGCGAAATTGCTGGAAGAAAAGAAAAAGACCTATGCCGAGTACCGGCGTTCCCGTGAGGAAATGCGGGAGCTTTTAACGGCAAAGGCAAATGTAGATCGAGTGCTGAAAATGGAGGTAGAACAGGATGTTGAAAAAGAAAAAGACCACGGCCAGCGGTAAGCTGGTCCTGGTCAAAAGCGTTCGCAGAACGCGCAGCCACAGAATGAAATTCTGTGTTCAAAGGGGCTTGGGGGCGCTGCCCTCAACAAGCAAGCGGAGAGGAAAATCACAAAGGGATTTTCTTCTCTGCGGGCCTGTGTGTATTAACACAGGCATTGCTTGCCTCTTTTCTCCGAAAATGAAAAGAACCAGTGAGAGAATCGTTAAATTTCACTCACTGGCTCAATTCATTTCAAATTTCTCGGACAACTCTGTTAGCTCTTTCACCGTTTCCTGGGTGTGATGCAACAGGGTGTCACGCATTTCTGGCGGACAGCTGGAATAAAGCATTTTCATCTGATTGACACCCTCATCCTCCAGAGAAATATCTGGATTTATAAGCGTATCTAAAGAGATGTGCAGGACTTTTGCCAATGCTCTCAAAATCAAATAGGACGGGTTCATTTTCCCTTTTTCGATATTGGCAATTTGCTTTACAGAAACATGGCTTAGATCGGAAAGTTCCTGTTGTGTCAGTTCTTTATTCTTTCTGGCCTCTCTCATTTTCTGCCCTAAAGCAGTTAAATCATCAATCGGCATAATCGTTCACCTCAAATATATTTTATCGTTCCGATTTGCACAAAGGAATAACCTTATTGTGCTTGATAACAGGACTGATTATGCTGATTCTTTTTTGATAACATGGTTGCTCCATGATTATGGCGTTTCCGGCTGCTAATTGGACTATGAGGATGAATTGCAGATTTCAGCTTTTAGTTCGTTGCCAAACGAGAATGATATAGAATGCGGTAGGGAGGCTATCAGTTTTATCCGCTCATCTATGAGCCGTTTTTATTCTCTGTGACATAAAAATTCATCTGGATATTCCGTTTTCGGTTCGCCATGCGGTGCCTCCATTCTTCATAAGGGTTTGGGATTATCCCAACAAGCATTTTTCATTTTCGGGCAAGGGACCTGAAAATCCGAAAAATCGCAAGCGGGTACTCGCTTGCTGTGCTTGCTATCGAAACCCTACTTTCTATTTCTCCCTCTACTAATACTACAATTTGAAGCGGAGATTTTGGCTGTTTCCATTTCAAATTATGCAAGAACCGCCTCTGTTCAATGTTGAATAGTTCTATGTTCACACACACACACACGCAGGCAATCACTCCCCGTAAAGATAGCAAAAGCAAAGTAATTGTCTATTTGGAGCGAAAATGCCTTTTTGGAGAAGAAACATACCGACATATCTGCTATACTGAAATGCGGTTAGCTGGTGCTAACACAAAAGCAAACAGGAGGACCAAATAATGAATAAACTACAAGGAAAAGACCTTATCAATGTTGGAATCTTCACTGCGATCTATTTTGTGGTGATGATGGCGATTGCCATGCTGGGATTTATCCCTATTTTTCTTCCGCTTCTGATCGTGCTGGTTCCGCTGATTGGCGGAATCGTAATGATGCTATATTATTCTAAAGTCCAGAAGTTTGGAATGGTATCGCTGACAGGACTGATCTGCGGTATTTTAATGTTGCTGACCGGCATGGGGTATTGGAGCATTATTACCGGTGCCGTGTTCGGTGTCCTGGCTGATCTTGTTTTGAAATCCGGCGATTATAAGAGTGCAAAAAAAGGAATCATATCGCATGGTGTTTTTTCTATGTGGATCATCGGAAACTACATCCCCATTGTTGCAACACGGGACAGCTACTATCAGCAGCTAATCAGCGGTTATGGACAAGAGTATGCAGATTCCATTATGAGCTATATCTCGGCATATACGCTCCCCCTTCTTTTGATTGCCGGGTTCGTTTGCGGCGTGATCGGCGGTGTGATCGGCCAGAAAATTTTCAAAAAGCACTTTAAGCGTGCGGGTATTGCATAATGCGCCGTGAATTGTTAGCAAGCAAAAAAAAGGAAACCGGCCTGTCGTTAGACCCTCGGACAAAGTTGGCATTGCTTATCACGATTGCCCTCTTTGTCTTGAGCGGCGGAGGTGGGGCTGCTTCTAAACAGTTTGCTCCTATTTTGGCTGCTGTTCCATTGATCCTACTGCTCACGGAAAAATCGTGGAAGGGATCGGTTATCTATTTTGTTTTATATGGCGGCAGCTATATATTGCAACTATGGGCGCTCCCCCACCTGTCCGGCCTTCCTAACTTTCTTGTTGTTGCAATCTGCGGTTTCTTTATGCGGTTTGTGCCAGGGATTATGATGGGATACATCACGGTCAGGACAACGACGGTCAGCGAGTTTGTTGCCTCCATGAAGAAGCTGCATTTACCGGAGCAGATCATCATTCCTATGTCCGTGATATTCCGATTTTTCCCTACGGTTGTAGAAGAATATAATGCCATAGGGGACGCTATGAAAATGAGAGGAATCCGTTTTGGCGGGGGCAAAGCCAGTGCAATGCTGGAATACAGGCTTGTCCCTGTCATCATGTGTTCCGTCAAGATCGGGGAAGAATTAAATGCGGCAGCCCTGACAAGAGGATTGGGCGGTCCGGTCAAGAGGACAAACATCTGCGAGATCGGCTTTCATGTGCAGGATGTTTTTTTCCTGCTGTTATGTGTGGTGGCTTTTGCAATTCCTATTGTCACAATGATTACAGGGAGGTAGATCTATGATCGAATGTAAAAAAGTTTCTTTTTCCTACCCTCCAAATGAAACTGATACTATTCCCAATTTAAAACAGCTGCAAAATCCACTCCCGCCCTGTGATGCTGC
>CAVAUJ010000022.1:0-35194 GCA_963591995.1 Succinivibrio sp. | reverse complement strand
ATCTGTCATATTGTAAGGACCCTTAGCTCAGTTGGTTAGAGCAGTCGGCTCATAACCGATCGGTCCTGGGTTCGAGTCCCGGAGGGTCCATTTGCGGAGTGATCGTATGATCACTCTTTTTTTGTATCTGCCGGAATCGGAAAGGCAAAGGACAGGAGTGGTGAGCGGGGCATTAACATGCTATGATGGCGATGAGGGGAGGGTTCTGCCATGAGGAATATGCGTATTTTTCCATGGATTCTGTCTGCAGCATTGCTGACCGGCTGCGGCTCTGTTTCATCCGGTGGCGGGGATTCTGCAATGGGGGCCTACGTCTCGGAGGAATCTGCGGAATGGAACGATGAAGCTGTTGTCCTGATGAATCGCGCGGCGGATGCGGATGTGAATGAGTCGGCGGATGATTCGGATTCGGGGGCTTTGACAGACAACATCGAGGCGGCGGATGCAACGGCAGAGGATCGCAAGCTGGTTACAACCATGCAGATCTCCATGGAATCCAAGGAATTTGACAAGGCCTATGCAGGCATAAAGGCCAAGGTCAAAGAGCTTGGCGGCTGGATAGCGGGAGATTATCTCAGCAGCTCGTATCGCTATGTATCCGCTGATCAGGGCGGGGAGGTCCGCTACGCCTCTTTGTCTTTGAGGATTCCGGCGGAGAAACTCGACAATTTTCTGGAATATGCGGCTTCGGAAACGAATGTAACATCCAAGAGCGCGACAACAGAGGATGTGACGCTTCAATATACGGATCTTTCGGCGAAGATTGAGGTAAAGGAGACAGAGGTTTCCAGGCTGAAGTCATTCATGGAGGAAGCGGAGACCGTAGAGGATATGCTGGCCATTGAGGAGCGGCTTTCCGATGCGCAATATGAGCTGGACTCTGCGAAATCGCAGCGAAAGATCCTCGCCGGCCGCATTACCTACAGTGAGGTCTCTGTGAATCTTCAGGAGGTTCTTGTATATACGGAGACGCAGGCAAAGTCGGATCTGCAGAGAATACGGGATGGCTTCCTGCAGAATCTGGAGGATGTCTTCTTTGAATTGAAGGAGCTTTTCATTGCATTTGTCACGCATTTGCCGGCGTTGGCGTTGCTGGCCTTTGTTCTGTTTGTCCTGATTCGCTGCATCCGAAAACTTCGGCACGCCGGGAACCGCAAGCCGAAGAAGAAGCGGCAAAACGTGCCGGATGATACGCAGAGCAAGGACGAGAAAATGAAAACGAGTGTGCCGGATGCTCCGCGGAGCAAGGATGAGAAAAGCCAAACGAGCGTGCCGGAGTCCGCAGGAGATCGCGGAAGCTGCAGCAGAGAGAGGGAATCATGAAGAGAAAGTGCGGTGTGTTATTGCCCGTGACAGCGCTGCCGTCATCGTACGGGATCGGAAGTTTTTCAAAAGAGGCTTATGCCTTTGTCGATTTTCTGGCGGAGGCAGGACAGTCCTATTGGCAGATTCTGCCGCTTGGACAGACAGGATACGGGGATTCGCCGTATCAGTCCTTTTCTACCTTTGCGGGAAACCCGTATTTTATCGACATCGAAGCGTTGATGGATGCCGGTTATATCACAAAGGAGGAGGCGGCATCGGTGTCCTTCGGGGAGAATCCGGAGTCCGTTGATTATGAGAAGATTTACTATGGACGGTTTCCGTTGCTGCGTGCGGCATATGAGAACAGTCCTTATGCGGGGAATCCGAAAGATCCCTGGCGCGGAACCGAATATGACAGGGAGAGGGAGGACTTCGCAGCTTTTATTGAGAAAGAGGCGGGGTGGCTCCTGGATTATGCACTGTACAGTGCCATCAAAAATGCGAATGGCGGAGCCGGTTATATTGAATGGCCGGAAGAGGTGCGTCTGAGAGAACCGAAGGTGCTGGAAAGCCTTCGAAGGGAGCTTGCGGACGAAATCCGGTTCTACGAGTTTCAGCAATATCTTTTTGCCGGGCAATGGAGACAGCTGAAGCAATATGCCAATGCAAAAGGGATTCAGATCATAGGAGACCTTCCGATTTACGTCGCCTTTGATTCGGCGGATACCTGGAGTCATCCGGAACTGTTTGAATTTGATGAAAAGGGATATCCCGTTGTGGTGGCAGGTTGCCCTCCGGATGGCTTTTCTGCCACGGGGCAGCTGTGGGGCAATCCCATTTATCGATGGGAATACCATAAGGAAACCGGATACCGATGGTGGATCGAGCGAATGGCCAATTGCTTTCGCATGTATGATATTGTTCGAATTGACCATTTCCGCGGTTTTGATGAGTATTATGCCATTCCTTACGGAAATCCTACCGCGGAATTCGGCACCTGGTGCCCGGGACCCGGTATTGAGCTGTTCCGCGAAATTCGCAAGAGTCTCGGGAAAAAGCAGATCATAGCAGAGGATCTGGGTTTCATCACGGATTCCGTACGAAGGCTGGTGCGGGCGAGCGGATTTCCGAACATGAAGGTGCTGCAGTTCGCATTTGACGCCAGAGAACCGGGGACGGGCGACTATCTGCCGCACAACTATCCTTCGAACTGCGTGGTATATACCGGAACGCATGACAATGAGACGATGCGCGGATGGTACCATCACGCAGCGCGGAAGGACCGTCTGTATGCCAAAGAGTACGTGGGGGTACGGTCGGAACGGACAGCAGCCTGGTCCTTTATCCGTGCGGCCTTTGGCAGCGTTGCGGATACCTGCATCATTCCCATGCAGGATTACCTGAATCTGGGCGATGAGGCCCGCATCAACGAGCCTTCCACGCTGGGCGGAAACTGGGAATGGAGAATGCTGCCGGGGGCAGCGGATGCAAAGCTTGCCCGAAGGATGAGAAGGCTTGCGCTGATTTACGGTAGATTGTAGGAGGCTGCCTCGCCCTTCATCTGACGAAAAAGAAAATCCAGAATGGTGGACCGCAGGACGATTCCAATGAGGACTCCTGTGTCGTCCACCACCGGAACAAAATTCTGTTCCGTGACATAGCGGAACAGCTCTTCCATGTCGGAATCTGCACGTACGCTTCGGTAGTCCCGTTTGCGCCGGACGGTCATGACGGACCGGTTCTCACAGGAGCGCAGGCTCGGCCCTTCCTTCTGGCGGAAGGTGCGCAGAAGGTCTCCTTCGCTGAGGGTGCCGAGGTATCTGCCGGTTTTCTCATTGATCATGGGAATGGAGGAAAACTGGTGATGCTCAATGCGCTCCATGGCCATTCCGATGGTGTCGTCCTCATAGACAAGATCCAACTCTGCCTTTGGCTTCAAGAAAAAGAGAATGTTCATAGATACCTCGCTTCCGCGTCTGTGCAGCTGCGGCCTCAGATTGATACAGTAGCAGGTACCAATATCTTCTCTGCGAGATCATCTGCAAAAGACCGGCCCTTATAATAGGCGACAATGGCAAGGCCGAAGGCAATGGCGGTTCCCATGCTGCGGCTGGTGATGATGTTGCCGCAGGTGACGGCAGGCGCATCGGTCCGCACGGCACCCCCTTCGTCCAGAACGGCATCGACACAGGGGTTACAGGTTGCGGAAAGACCCTGCAGAAGTCCAAGCTTTGCGAGAATGGAGGGGGCGGCACAGATGGCGGCAACCGCCTTCCCTTCCGCGCCGCGCCCGGCAAAGGAAACGACAGCATTCATCAGCTTTTCACAGGCGGCAAGGTTCGGTGTTCCGGGAATGCCGCCGGGCAGCACCAGCATGCTGTAGTTGTCCGGATCCACATCTGAAATCGTTTTCTGTGCGGTGATAACAATGCCATGGGAAGATCGGATGACGGGTGTCTGCGTCACGGAAATGGTGGTGCAGGGAATTCCTGCGCGATACAAAAGATCGGCTACGGTAAGTGCCTCGATTTCCTCGCAGCCGTCTGCGAGAAAGAGAGCTACATTTGCCTCGGACTGTATTGACATATCTTGTGCTGACATATTTGCTCCTTTGTCATTTCTGTTTTCGGCGGAAAAGAGAATCCTTGTCCGCTGCATCTTCATTATAGAATCCGGACAGGACAAATTCCATTTCAATTGTATGAAATGTTTATGAATGAAGCGCCGCGCGGCGCTTTCTTTGTTCAATCGTTACGAATCACAGATTGCTCACATTTTCATGACCGAATGATCACATTTTTCCGGTACATATGAGGTACCGGAGTCAGAGAAGCTTCTGATCCCGATAGCACAGACGAACAAGAGGAGATACAGCATGATTGAAGTTCAGCATCTGACCAAGCGTTATGGCAGCCACACAGCTGTCAGCGACTTGAACTTTGCGGCGGAGAACGGGCGTATTTACGGGTTTCTCGGGCCGAACGGCGCCGGAAAATCGACGACCATGAACATGATGACAGGATACCTGGCGCCCACAGCGGGGACAATTCTCGTGGATCAGCTCGATCTGCAACAGGAACCGGAGAAAACCAGAAGGAGGATCGGCTATCTTCCGGAGGTGCCGCCGGTATACACGGATATGACCGTTCGGGAGTATCTGCGTTTTGCCGCCGAGCTGAAGGGGGTGCCGCGGGGAGAGAGGGAGGAGGATATCTCCCGGGTTATGGATGCGGCGGATCTTCTGGGCGTGCAGGAGAGGCTGATCCGCAATCTGTCCAAGGGTTATCGGCAAAGGGCAGGACTTGCGCAGGCCCTGGTCGGAAATCCGGAGATCCTTATTCTGGATGAGCCGACGGCGGGACTGGATCCGGAACAGCAAAGAGAAATGTATGATTACCTCCGATCCCTGAAAAAAGATCATACGATCATCATCAGCTCCCATATTCTCTCGGACATCCGTGCGGTTGCAGATTACGTCTGGATCATCAACGGCGGGAAAATGGTTGCCAGCGACACACCGGAACAGCTGCAAAGCCGCATGACGACTTCGCAGCAGATTCTGCTGCAGGTGGCCGGGGACGAGAAGAGGCTGACCGTTGCATTGCAATCCATACCGGGGGTGGAGAGAGCAACACTGCGCAAAGCCTCAGACGGAACACTTTGCTATACGTTGGAGTCGATGCAAAAGGAAGACATTCGTCCTGCCGTTTCCCGCGCGGCCGTTTATGCGGGAGGCGCAGTCCTTGGCATCACCAGAGAAGAGACGTCGCTGGAGGACGTCTTCCTGACATTGACGGGGGAAGCCTGCGCGAGAGAAGCAACAGCAGCCCCGACAGCAGCGGAAACACAGACAGAAACACAGACAGAAACGGAAACACCGGCAGCAGCGGAAGCGGATGAGAAAGGACACGAATGATTGCAATATTCAAAAAAGACCTGGCTTCTTTATTTCACGGCTTCATCGGCTGGCTGTACCTGGCGGTGATGTGGGCATTGATGTCCTTGTACATCGGCAGCAATTGCCTGATCGGCTTAAGCCCGGACATTTCCGGTGTGCTGTCGGTTTCTTCCGTTCTCATGCTGATCATGCTGCCCATCCTATGCATGCGCTCCTTTGCGGAGGAGAGAAAATCCAGGACGGATCAGCTGATTCTGACCGCACCGGTATCGGTCGGGAAGGTTGTTGCGGGCAAATATCTTGCACTCGCAGCGCTGCACACCATTGTGACGGCAGGGCTTGGCTTGTACCCGCTGCTGCTCTCACGCTTCGGGACGGTGCCGTACGCACAGAGCTACACGGGTCTTCTGGGAATGTGGCTCTTTGGGCTTGCAGAGACGGCGGTTTGTATTTTCCTTTCCTCCCTGACGGAGAGTGTGATCATCGCTGCCGTGCTGTCCTTTGCCGTGCTGTTCCTGTCGATGGTCATGCCCAATCTGGAGCAGATGATCTCCTCCGATGGAAATCTGCTGACAACGGTGATGAGCGCACTGGATATTCCGTCGCGATTTGACACTTTCCTGAACGGAACCATCGACCTGACCTCCATAGTCTATCTGCTGTCGGTGATTTTTCTGTTCCTGTTTCTGACGACGCAGGTCATTCAGAAGAGAAGGTATTCCGTATCGGGCAAGACCCTGCGCTTTGGAACCTATTCCATGGGCTTGATTGCCCTGGTCCTGGCGATTGCTGTGGCAGCCAATCTGGCGATCAACCGGTTCCCTTCCGACAATACGAAATTTGATGTTACGTCAAACGGCCTGTATTCCCTGACAACGGAAACGAAGGAGTATCTGCAGCAGCTGGACCGGGATGTGACAATTTATGTTCTGGCGAGCAGCTCCGACATGGATTCCGCGCTGAACCGAACCCTGCAGCAGATGGAGGAGCAATCGCAGCACCTGACCGTTTCCTATGTGGATCCGGCGTCGAATCCGTCTTTCCTGCAGGAGTACAGCGACGTGATGAACTGCTCCTGGAATTCGCTCATTGTGGAATGCGGGGATCGTTACAAGCTTGTTGATTACAGTGATGTATACGAATACAGCGTGGATTATTCCACCTACACGCAAAGTGTTTCCGGATACGATGCGGAGGGCCAGGTGGATTCTGCGATTGCCTATGTCACCAGCGAGAATCTGCCGAGACTCTATGCATTGACAGGACATGGAGAAGAGAGCATCGGGAGCAATTTTACGGCGGCATTGGCAAAGCTCAACTGTGAATATGAAAGTCTGGATCTGATGGTGAACGAGGATGTCCCGGAGGATTGCGATATCCTGCTCATCAACGGACCGACCTCCGATCTCTCTTCCGATGATGCCGATAAAATCATGAATTATCTGGAGCAGGGCGGGAGCCTCATTGCCACAACGAATTTCCAGCAGGCAGAGGAGATGCCGAACTGGAACCGGATCCTGAATTATTACGGTCTTTCGGTTTCCCAGGGGGTGGTTTTGGAGAACAATCCGGGATATTACTACCGTTCGGAGGCCTATCTGCTGCCGGACGTGCAGACAGCGGCGGAAACCGCATCTGTTCTGGAAGGAAACGGTTATGTCTTCATGGCCTATGCGCAGGCACTGGAGGAAACCGATGCGTCCTCGGATGCATCAGAGGACGCATCCGAGGATGCGGTGAGCCTCACCCCTCTTCTGACCACCTCGGAGAGCGCATATATGCACAGCAATGTGACAGCCGCGACCGAAGATTTTTCGCAGACGGGAGAGGATGTCACCGGGGAGTTTTTGCTGGGAGCCAAGGCGGTCAGAGGAAATGCAGATGAGGCTGCGGCCTACATTTTCAGCTCGGTGCTGATCTTCTCCGACGGCGCAGATCAGATGGTTTCCGGCTCGAATGCCTCCTTATTCTCCGACATTGTCCGCACACGGATGGAGGAGAACGGCAGTGAAACCGGGATTTCGGTCGCCGTCAAGAGCGTGAATGCCACCTATTTGACCGTGCCGACGATGACGGCAATTCTGTTGAATCTCTTCTGCATCATCGTTATCCCGATGATGCTGCTGACGGGAGGCTTTATCACCTGGTTCGTGCGCAGAAGACGCTGATGCGCGCTGCTTTCCATGTGGAGCGTCCGGCATCGGACAAAGTCCAAAGGAGGACAAGGAGAAAATATGAAGAGACAGAAGACGCAGATGCTGATTCTGAGCATTCTGCTGGTGCTGTGTGCCGCGGGCTATTTTCTGGCAGCAGACACGGCGGCCAAAAAAGAGGCGGCGGATGAACAGAAAGAGAACGGAGCGTACACAGCACTTTCGTTTGATCAGACCCTTCTGACCGGCCTCGAGATTGCAGGTGAGGAAGGCTCGCTGAAGCTCACCCTGGACAACGGCGTGTGGGAATTTGTCAATGACATCGCGGAAGAAATGGGGACAGAGGAGGAAACCGTCTATGAGGTAAACACGTCAAAGGCGAATGAGATTCTGGAGGCGCTTGCCGATCTGACCTGTACGAAGGAAATCAAGGAAGTGACAGATCTGACCCAATACGGCCTGGATACGCCGCAGGTGACCGTTACGGCATCGCTGTCGGACGAAACCGTGCATACGGTGGAGATCGGCGATGAAAATGCGATGATCGGCTGTCGCTACATCCGCGTGGATGGGAGCGATACGGTATATACGATGAAGGAGGATACCTTCGAATTGTTCTCTCAGACAGACACGGACCTTGCCCAGGAGGCGGACGGATAGACGCGAAAGGCCTTCGGTCATCGTTGCGGTACCGGCGCCACCCTGTCGCTTGGCCGACGAGTAAACGGTAACGTCCTGCACACACGGCGAAAGCGATTCCCGGAAAGGGGATGCGCTTTCGCTTTTTGTGCATTAAGATACAACAAGGGGTTCCTTCGGAACACCTCGACGCAGGGAGAAGGATGACATAGAGGCAGAAACGGGGAAAAGGTATGGGGATTCATTTTGGTGTAGATTATTATCCGGAGCATTGGCCCAGGGAACGGTGGGAAACCGACGCAAAGCTCATGGAGGAAATGGGCGTTCAGGTTGTGCGGATGGCGGAATTCTCCTGGTTTAAGATGGAGCCGCGGGAAGGGGAATTTCATTTTGAATGGCTGGAAGACATCATAGCCTTGCTGGACCGGCACGGGATCAAGACGGTGCTGGGGACGCCGACGGCAGCACCGCCTGCGTGGATTATTGAGCAGAATCCGGAGATACAGCCCGTGGACCGGGAGGGGCGCATTCGTCATTTCGGCGGCAGACACCATGATTGCCAGTCCAATCCCACGTACCGGGCGCATATCCGACGGTTTGTTACGGGCATGGCAAAACGCTTTGCGGACAATCCCGGCGTGATCGGCTGGCAGATCGACAATGAGCTGGGGAATTCCCACGGGGATCTTTGCATGTGCGATTCCTGCCGGAAGCGCTATCAGCAGTGGCTGGAGAACAAATACGGCACGATCGACAAACTCAATGAGGCATGGGGGACCGCCTTCTGGAGTCAGGGCTACAACACCTTTTCACAGATCGGAACGCCGCTTCTGACGGTGACCGGAGAGAATCCGTCCGCAATGCTGGACTGGAGGTGCTTCTGCTCCGATCTGATCGTGGACTTTGCAAAGTGGCAGGCGGACATTATCCGGACGTATTGTCCCGGGCACTTTATCACACACAATTTCATGTGCTTTGACGATAAGGTGAATTACTATGACCTGGGAGGGCTTCTGGATTTTGTGTCAAACGACCTGTATCCGGGCGGACTCTGGCAGAAACGGCCGCATCAGCCGCTTTACGAAATGGCCTCCTGTCATGACGTGATTCGCAGCTACAAGAAGAAGCCGTTCTGGATGATGGAGCAGCAGGCCGGAATTCCGGGATGGGAGACCATGGCCTGCGCAATGGAGCCGGGACAGATGTCGGCCTGGGCCATGCAGTCGGTTGCGCATGGAGCGGATGCGGTGATATTCTTCCGCTGGAGAGCCTGCGCGATGGGAACGGAGCAATACTGGCATGGGATTCTCGGCCACAGCGGAAGGCCGGGGAGAGCTTATGAGGAGGCAAAGAAGCTGACCCGTACGTTCACGGCCCGTATGGATGCAATAGAAGGCTCGATGCCGAAACCGCAGGTTGCAATCGTATATTCGGTTCGTCAGAATTACGCCTTTCAGATACAGCCGCAGCATCCGGAGCTGAACTATACGGAGCATCTCCAGATGTACTACAAGGCCCTGTTCGACCGGAAGATACCGGTGGATTTCGTCCGTGAGGATGAGGATCTTTCGTCGTATCGGCTGGTCATCGCACCGCTGCAGTATCTCATGACGCCGGAGCTGGAGCAGCACTATGCAGACTATGCGGCGGCGGGAGGACATCTCCTGCTGGATATGCGGTGCGGCGTGAAGGACGAGCATAACATTTGCATGACGGACGAAGAGCTGCCGGGGCGGCTGGGCGAAATCTGCGGCATTGAAATCCCGGAGTATGACTGTCTTTACCGGAAGGACTGTACCGTGCGCTTTGCGGGGAAGGACTATCCGGTGTTCAAATGGGCGGACATCATCACGGCGAAGGGTGCGGAATCCATCGCGGAATATTCCTCCTGCTTCTATCGGGGCACGCCTGCCGTTACGGAAAACCGCTGGCAGAACGGAACGGTGTGGTATGTCGGGACAGAGCCGGGCGCAGAATTCATGGATGCATGGATGGAATATGTCGTCGAAAAGAGCGGTGTGCAGAGCCTCGGAACGGCGGAAGAAGGCGTGGACCTCATGACGAGAGAGGACGCATGCCGCGTATGGCTCTTTGCCGTCAATGCAACGGGTGAAGAAAAAACATATCATCTGAATATGCCCTATACTCTTCTGGAGGGAAAGGAAGAGGAAAGGCTTGCCCCCTATGAAGTGCAGCTTCTGGTGAGGGAGAAGGTATAACCGGAAGCGGAACGCCGGCACACCGCCAATGCGGCAGAATGGGAAAATCAGAGCTTGGATGATATCCTTAAGAGGAACGCAATGACGATACGAGACGTTGTATACGGGGATCTGGATGAGAAAAATGTTCTGGAGAACAACGAGATCCAATCCAATGTGCTGGTTGGCTTTTCCATGAGCTTTTTCGGTATCCTGGTCTTCCTGTTCTGGTGTATGGAACGGGCGGGACTGCTCTGGATCCAGTCGCCGGAAAGGCTTCTGTGGATGGTTGCTGCATTGGCTTTTCCGGCATTTGCCTGCCATCATACGAAGGGCAGACGGATCTGGCTGAAGTATTTCATGCTGGCAGATCTTGTATTGGTTGTGGCCGGTCTGAACCTGCTCCTTGGCTTTTGCATCCGTCTGCTCATCGTAGTCCCGACGGTGCTGGCCTGCCGTTATTTCTCCGGGAAGCTCCTTCGGGTCATTGCCATACTCACAGCGGTGACCTACACGATGTCCTCCTTTGTCGGAGCGTACTTCGGGACCTGCGACATCGACTTGAATTATTATGTGATCCAGCCGGGGACGACGTTGGAAATCCGATCGGATCTGTGGGATGCGATTTACACGCTCGGCATAAACCGGACCGGGTATACGACGACCTTTCTGGTGCTCTCGCTTCTGCCGGAGATCTGTATTTACAGCATGATCGCCGTTGCGTGCATACGGATTGCACAGAAGGGCCGCGAGATGGTTCTGGAGCAGGCGGTCATCAGCCGAAGGTCGGCCAGACTGGAAACCGAGCTGAATCTTGCCAACAACATTCAGACGCACATGCTCCCGACCATTTTTCCGCCGTCCGTGGGCAGCCGGGAAATCGAGATGTTCGCCTCTATGGATCCGGCAAAATCGGTGGGCGGAGATTTTTACGACTTTTTCATGGTGGACGAAAAGAATATGGCCATGGTGATCGCGGATGTTTCGGGGAAGGGGATTCCCGCGGCGCTGTTCATGGTCATCACCAAGACGCTCATCAAGAACGAAGTGAACATGGGCGGTGCGCCGGGAGAGGTCTTTGCAAGGGTGAATCATCTCCTGTTCGAGGGAAATGAAGACGACATGTTCGTCACGGCCTGGCTGGGCATCCTGAATACCGAAACCGGTCTTCTGACCTATGTGAATGCGGGCCATAATCCGCCGCTGATCCGGCTGCACGGGGCAGATCCGGAGTCCCGGTTTGCATATCTGAAGGAGAGACCCGGCTTCGTGCTGGGCGGAATGGACGGCCTTCGTTACCGGCAGAGGGAGCTCGTGATGCAGCCCGGTGACTCCTTGTTCCTGTACACGGACGGAGCGACAGAGGCCAAGAATGAAGAGGAGGCCTTTTACGGAACCGAGCGGTTTCTGCATTACCTGAACGAACACCGCGCAGAAAGCCCCGAGAGCCTGCTGCAGGGCGTGCGGGAGGACATTCGAAGGTTCACGGAACCGGCGGAGCAGTTTGATGACATTACATTGATGTGTGTCAAGTATCTGGCTTATCCGAAAAAGGATGCGATACAGACGAGATATTTTCCGGCGGATGTGAAGCATCTGGACGATGTGATGGAATTCGCGGAAGCGGAGCTGGAGAAAACAGAGTGCCCGGGGACGTCAAAAACGGAAATTGCGCTGTGTGTCGAGGAAATTTTTGTTAATATTGCAGAATATGCCTACCCCAGACAGAAGGATGACGTTCAGGTCAGTTGGGAGCAGGAGGGGAATGAAGTGACGATTCGGTTCATCGACCACGGGATTCCGTTTGATCCGCTGGAAGAGAGGAAGCCGGATCTGAAGGCCGCGCCGGAGGAGAGGCCGATCGGAGGGCTCGGAATTTTTCTGGTGAAGGAAAAGATGGACGATGTAGAATATGAATATCGGAGCGGCAGAAATATCTTGACGATCAGAAAGAAGATATGAGACGCAGACGGACTGCAGGAAGAACAGGAGGAAAGAATGAAACTGAGCATTGAAGTGCAGAAGGGAACGGCAACGATCGTAAAGGTGGGCGGACACCTGGACACCAATACGGCTCCGACGCTGGATGAGAAGCTGGGAGAGCTGATTCCGGAGACAGAGGATCTGGTGCTGGATCTGGATGAGCTGTCCTATATTTCTTCTGCAGGATTGCGTGTTCTCCTGCGTGCCCAGAAGGCGATGGGAGATAAGGGGAATCTCAGGCTGGTCCATGTGCATGAGGAAATCATGGATGTTCTGGAGGTTACGGGATTTACGGATTTCCTGACCATCGAGTAAATGACAACAGCATTCATTCAGAGCAGATGGAAAGAGCGGAGGTGAGGGGATGCTCGCGATCTTGATCATTCTGCTGTTCGTGATCCTTGCGGCGGCATTGCTCCTTGTCGGGAACCGGCTGGTGAGCTATGGATTGACCATACAGGGCGGCGGAACGGACCGTAAGGTTTCGCTGGAGGTGGAAAAAGATGCATCGGCGCCGGACGACGCCGGGGTACGGCTTGCGGCCAATGAGGCGGCGCAGAAGGAACGGAACAGAGCTTTCCTTGCAGCCCATCCGGAGATCGAGGTGCATACGGAATCGGAGGACGGACTGCGGCTGACCGGCTTTATGCAGGAGCAGCCGGGCGGCACAGGAGCTACGCACAACTGGGCGCTGCTGGTCCACGGCTACGGCGGATCTCACGTGTGGATGCAGGATCATGCCGAACGCTATTATGCGCACGGTTATCATACGCTGCTGCCGGATCTTCGCGGCTGCGGGAAGAGCGAAGGCCGGTACATGGGAATGGGATGGCTGGACCGCAGGGACCTTCTGTGCTGGATTCGATGGATTGCAAAGAGGGACCCGGAGGCGAGCATTGTCCTGCACGGCGTTTCCATGGGGGCAGCGGCGGTGATGATGACGGCGGGAGAGAACACGCCGGAACAGGTGAAGGCCTTTGTGGAGGACTGCGGTTATACGAGCGCATGGGATATTTTTGCCTCGGAGCTGAAGCTGCGGTTCCATCTTCCGCCCTTTCCGGTATTGTATGCCGCCGATCTTATGGCGAGAATTCGTGCCGGCTACGGGTTCCGGGAGGCATCTGCATTGAGGCAGACGGCCAAATGCAGCAAACCGATGCTGTTCATCCATGGCTCCGAGGACCGTTTCGTGCCGTTCCGGATGCAGGATGCGGTCTACAGGGCAAAGCCCGGGAGCAATAAGCGAAAAGTGGTGGCAGACGGTGCGGATCATGCGGTGGCACATTATGCCATGGGAGACCGGTACTGGGATGAGGTATTCGGCTTCTTGAGGGAGTATCAGGAGGATTCGGGAAGATGAGCAATACGGATAATAAGAACAGGGAAGCCAGCAGAAAATTGTGTGTGGTGCGCCTCTCGGAGGACGGCAGGAGCGTTGTCATTCTGGATCAGACAAGGCTTCCGGGACATGAAGAATATCTCACCATTGCGGATGAGCTGGCGGCCTGGAGGGCCATTAACCGACTGGAGGTCCGGGGGGCTCCGGCCATCGGCGTGTTCGCGGCCTATGCCATGTATGTGCTGGCAAGACAATATGAGGAGCTGCCCCGCGAGGCCTTTGTGGCCAGATTCGAGCAGCAGAGTGATTATCTCAATTCCTCCCGTCCTACGGCGGTAAACCTTTCCTGGGCATTAAAGCGTCAGAAGCGGGTTGTGGAGGAAAATGCGGATAAGCCGACGGCAGAGGTGGTGCGGCTTCTGGGAGAAGAGGCCGGGAAAATTGACGCAGAGAACGTGGAGATGTCCCGCAAAATCGGAGAATACGGCGCGACCCTCATTAAGGACGGCGACGGCATTCTGACGCATTGCAACGCAGGCTATCTTGCCTGCCTCGGCTACGGGACGGCAACGGCACCGATCTATTACGGGCAGGAGCAGGGAATGAAGCTGCACGTCTATGCCGATGAAACCAGACCCCTTCTGCAGGGGGCCCGTCTTACCGCTTATGAGCTGCAGAAGGCCGGCATTGACGTGACCTTGATCTGCGACAACATGGCCTCGATCGTCATGAAACAGGGGCGGATAAATGCCGTCTTTGTCGGCTGCGACCGCATTGCGGCCAACGGCGATTTCGCCAACAAGATCGGCACCTCCGGTGTCGCAATTCTGGCACGTTATTACGGCATCCCGTTCTATACGCTGGGGCCGTCCTCCACCATCGATTTTGATACGCCCACGGGAGCGGACATTCACATTGAGGAGAGGAAGCCGGAAGAAATCAAGGAAATGTGGTACCGGGAGCCGATGGCATTGGAGGAGGTCAAGAGCTACAATCCTTCCTTTGATGTAACGGACCATGAGCTTTTGACGGGCATTGTCACGGAGAAGGGAATCGTATATCCTCCCTTTGATGTGAATCTTCGCAAGCTCTTCGGAGAGAACGGGTAATGGTACAAAAGGAGCAGCAGCTGCGGGCTTTTGCTGCAGAATTCAGCCGCATGACGGCAAGGAGGAGACAAAATGGAACCGAGAGAGAGTATTTCCGCGAGCATTGTGGTGAAGGATGAGCTGGCAAAGGTGGTACTGATGCCGGGAGATCCGCTCCGCGCAAAGGCAGTGGCGGAGAAATTCATGACAGATGTGGTGTGTTTCAATGACACCAGGAACATGCTGGGCTTTACAGGAACCTACAAGGGAAAGAGAATCTCCGTGATGGGCTCCGGCATGGGCGTTCCTTCCATGACCCTGTACGCGCAGGAGCTGTACAGCCAGTTCGGCGTAGAGGCGATCATCCGCATCGGCTCCGCGGGCGGTCTGGACATGGATGTGAATCCGATGGATGTGGTCATTGCGCAGGCGGCTTCCAGCAATTCGGCCGTCGGCGATGCATACGGAATCCCCGGACAGCTGGCGGCATGCGCGGATTACGAAATGCTGGAGGAGGCAGTCGCACAGGCGAAGGCGCAGGGCTGCCATTACAATGTGGGAAAGGTATACACCTCGGATTTCTTCTACTATCCGCAGAGCGGCATCAACGAGAAGCTTCGTGATCTGGGACATCTTTGTGTGGAGATGGAGACCGCAGGACTCTATTGGTGTGCCTGCGCCAATCACAAGAAGGCATTGTCCATTCTCTCGATCTCGGATCATCTGTTCAAGGCCGAGGCCCTCAGCGCCGAGGAGCGGCAGAACAGCTTTACGGACATGATGGAAATTGCATTGAACACGGCGGTGAAGTTCGCGTAAAGTCGCTTGCTATCCGCAAACGGCGATGCTATAATCATGAGGCTGTTCTTAGGAGAACAGCGATGCAGCAGCCTTGTTGGTTCGCAGGAAGAGGATGAGGACTTCATCATCGTGCAGCACATGAGAGACGGTGCGGCGTTGCATTCCCGGCGAGTTATCAGGGAAGCTCATGTAGGTGAGTGAATGATAGATCATTCACGCAAGCGCTTGCACGAAGGAGGTAGTCGAACATGAGAGAGGGAATCCATCCTCAGTATTATCAGGCAACCGTTACCTGCAACTGCGGCAATACTTTCGTAACCGGATCCACCATTAAGGAGATCCACGTCGAGGTTTGCTCCAAGTGCCATTCTTTCTACACTGGCCAGCAGAAGGCAGCGAATGCTAAGGGTCGCATTGATAAGTTCAACAAGAAATACGGCCTGAAGTAAGGTGCCGATTTCAGGTAATGACAGAGGTTGGAGCAGGGAGCTGCCCCAACCTTTTTCAGTTACTGCTTTTGATTACCGCTTCCGCATACCATCCTAAAGCGTACCATCCGAAACCATATCATCCTAAGGAGAGGCCATGGCGAAAAAGAGAAGAAGACAGCATTATTCCGGGATCGGCGGACAGGCTGTTCTGGAAGGCATCATGATGCGCAATAAGAGCCAGATGGCAGTAGCCGTCCGCAAATCAACCGGTGAGATTGAGGTTGGAGTAGACGAGGTGCACGGCATCGGCGAACGAACCGTCTGGACGAAAATTCCGTTTGTGCGAGGCGTCCTGTCCTTTCTGGATTCTCTGGTAATCGGAATGAAGGCCATGGAGTTCTCAAGCTCCTTCCTGGAGGAGGATGAGGGAGACGGGGAGCGCAAAACGCCGGAGCAGAAGGCCAGAGAGGAGAAGCTTATCACGGGGGTAACGATTGCGGTTGCGCTGGTGCTGGCGGTGGGACTGTTCATTCTGCTGCCCCTTTTCCTGACGAGACTCCTGGACAAGGTGATCCGCAGCGAGGCGATGATGGCTCTTGTGGAGGGAGTGCTGCGGCTGGCTATCTTCCTTGTGTACATGGTCGGAATTTCGGTCATGAAGGACATCCGCCGGCTCTACGGCTATCACGGCGCGGAGCACAAGTGCATCAATTGCATTGAGAGCGGGAAGCCCCTGACTCTGGAAAATGTGATGTCCAGCTCACGCTTTCACAAAAGGTGCGGCAGCAGCTTTATCGTTCTGGTCGTCATCCTCAGCATTCTTCTGTTCTTTTTTATCCGCGTGGACAGCTACGGAATGCGGATTCTGGTGCGTCTGTTGATGGTGCCGGTCATTGCGGGCATTTCGTTTGAATTCCTGCGCTATGCGGGGCGTCACAGCAACCTCTTTGTGGACATCATTTCGGCCCCCGGCGTCTGGCTGCAGCACCTTACCACGAAGGAGCCGGATGAGGGAATGGCAGAGACGGCGATTGCGGCGGTGGATGCGGTTTTCGACTGGAGAACGTATCTTAAGAGAAATTTCGGATATACGGATGAGGAACTGTCATACTACGGCTTATGAGGAAGGAAGAGGAGACGGATACCGTCACATATCGAAGCATTTATGAGGAAGGAAGGCGAAGACTGGAGGCTGCAGGGGTGACGGATGCCGCACTGGATGCCCGGATTCTTCTGGAAGAGGTCTGCGGAACCGATCTGCAGACTCTTTTGGTATATCCGGAACGAATCGTCTCCCGGGAAGAGGCGCTTCGGTACCGCAGCTATGTGGAAAGGCGCGCGGATCGGGAGCCGACGGCCATGATCCTTGGAAAATGGGACTTCATGGGGCTGACGTTTTATCTGAACCGCAGCACATTGATTCCGGAGCAGGATACCGAATGTCTCGTGGAGAGGGCTTTGGAGTGGTCACGGAAAAGATCGCAGGCTCCGGAGCGTATCCTCGATCTGTGCACCGGCTCCGGGTGCATTCTGCTCTCACTCCTGCATCTGCTCCCCGGGACCTCCGGCCTTGGAACGGACATCAGCGGCGAGGCGCTGGAGGCGGCGGCGCGGAACGCCGGAAATCTGCAGCTGACGGAACGCGTTCGGCTGCGGCAGGGGGATCTGTGGGATCCGGTGGGAGAGGAACGCTTCGACCTGATCGTCTCGAATCCGCCGTATGTTCCGACGAAGGTAATCCCTACGCTTGCGCCGGAGGTCTGCCGGGGAGAGCCCCATGCAGCCCTTGACGGCGGGGAGGACGGGCTGGTTTTCTATCGAAGAATCCTTTGCGAGGCCGGGAGACACCTGAATCCGGGAGGCGCTATAATAATGGAGTCAGGCTTTGATGAGGCGGCGGACATTGCGGCCTTGATGCGGGAGGCCGGCCTTGAGAGCATTGAGATTTTCAAGGATTACGGCGGACTGGACCGGGTAGTACAGGGGTGTGTTGCAGCTGTACCGGAAAGAAGATGACGGTAACGAAGAGGGAAAACAGTGTTTGAAAATATGGAATCGGTGCTCCTGCATTATGAGGAGATCGGAATTGAATTGAATTCTCCGGAGGTGGTTCAGAACATGGACCGGTACCGGGCATTGATGCGGGAGCAGACAGAGCTGACGCCCGTGGTGGAAACCTACAGGGCTTACAAAAAGGCCGGACAGGATGCCGAGGATGCGCGGGAGCTCATCGACGCGGAAAGCGATCCGGAGATGAAGGAAATGGCAAGGGAAGAGCTGGCGGATGCCAAACGCCGGGTGGAGGAGCTGACCGGGAAGATGAAGCTCCTGCTGCTGCCGAAGGATCCCAATGATGACAAGAATGTAATCTTTGAAATCCGGGCCGGTGCGGGCGGAGATGAAGCGGCACTTTTCGCCGCGGAGATCTACCGCATGTATGTCCATTATGCAGAGCGCCGGGGATGGAAGACGGAATTGCTGGATTATGAGGAGAGCGGAATCGGCGGCATGAAGTTTGTCAACTTCATGATCGTGGGGCAGGGCGCCTACTCCAGAATGAAGTATGAGAGCGGCGTGCATCGCGTGCAAAGAGTCCCGGCCACGGAATCGCAGGGACGAATCCATACGTCAACCATCACGGTTGCCGTCATGCCGGAGGTGACGGAGGATATCAGCATTGACATTCCCATGGAGGATGTGCGCATCGATATCACGAGGGCTTCGGGGAACGGCGGACAGGGGGTCAATACCACGGATTCTGCGGTTCGCCTGACCCATCTTCCGACGGGCATTGTCATCTATTCTCAGACGGAGCGTTCCCAGCTCCAGAACAAGAACAAGGCCTGGGCCTTGCTGCGTTCCAAGCTCTATGATCTGGAAGTGCAGAGCCGCCACGATCAGGAGGCGGACCTGCGGCGTTCCCAGATCGGGACCGGCGATCGCTCGGAAAAGATCCGCACCTACAATTTCCCGCAGTCCAGAGTGACGGACCATCGGATCAAGCTGACGGTATACAACCTGGATGCGGTGATGAACGGCTCCCTGGATGAAATTCTGGATGCCCTGATTGCGGCGGATCAGGCCGCAAAACTGGCAAAGATGGAGAACAACTGAGCGCGGCGAGTATGTCTGCAGAATGGGATAGATATGGGATTACAGGAGTATCGGCAGCAGCTGGATGAAATAGATGCACAGATGGTAAAGCTTATCGAGAGACGAATGGAGATCTCGAAGCTGGTTGCCGAGGATAAGATCAAATCCGGCAAAAGGGTTCTGGATAAGAAGAGAGAGCAGGAAAAGCTGACCACACTGGCCAACATGGCCGGTACGGATTTTAACCGGAGAGCGGTGCATGAGCTCTATGAGCAGATCATGGCCATCAGCAGGAAGTGTCAGTACCGTATCATGGACGATGCGGGACAGATTCACGGCCTTCCGTTTCTTCCGGTGGATACGCTGGTGGACGAGCATACGCGGGTGGTTTATCAAGGGGCGCCCGGCGCGTACTCCGAGGCGGCGATGAAGAAGTTCTTCGGGGAGAACATCGACAACTTTCATGTGGATACGTTCCGGGATGCCATGAGTGCCATCGAGGAGGGGGCGGCCGATTATGCGATCCTCCCGATCGAGAATTCGACGGCCGGGATTGTTTCACAGAACTACGATCTGCTCTTTGAGTTTGAGAATTACATCGTCGGAGAGCAGATCCTTCCGATCCGGCACTGCCTCATGGGAGTTCCGGGCACAACGGCGGAAACCATCCGCACCGTATACTCACACCCGCAGTCCTTGATGCAAAGCGAGCATTATCTGGACCAGCATCCGGAATGGCAGCAGGTCGGAATGCAGAACAATGCGTATGCGGCGGAAAAGGTCGCAAGAGACCGGGACATCGCAAAGGCGGCAATCGGTTCGGAATACGCGGCAAAAGCCTATGGGCTGGAAATTCTGGAGAAGGGAATCAACGATTCCGACACGAACTCCACCCGGTTCATTGTCGTTACGAACCGCAAGGTCTTCCTTCGCTCCGGACACAAGATCTCCATTGTCCTGGAAACCGAGCATGAGAGCGGAGCACTTTACCGGGTGCTGTCCCATTTTATTTACAATAACCTGAATATGAACAAGATCGAGAGCCGTCCCATCCGGGATCGCAGCTTTGAATACCGGTTTTTCATCGATTTTGACGGAAATCTGAAGGATCCCGCGGTGCGGAATGCGCTGCGGGGACTTCGGGATGAGGCGAAGAATCTGAAGGTGCTGGGCAACTATTGAGGAAGGGCAATCATGGAACAGGGATATCTTTATCGCAATTTTGCATCCGGAGAGCTTCCGGAGAGGCTATGGGTGCTGGAAGAGAGGAAGGATGAAACGGCGGCTGCGGAGGCACTGAGGGACTGCGCGGCAATGGTTCTGCGTGATGCGGATGAAAACGGCTATTACGGAAATCTCGTGCACGTGTATCTTACCAATCTTCTGGTCAACAGCGAGAACAGCTATTCACTCGTCTGCGAGAAGAGAGGGGAGGCCGAGGGCAGCATCAACGCCTTTGCATTGCACGACATGAAGGTGTTCCGGCGGCTTTACCGTCTGGATTTCGCAAGGCTCTCGCAGGAGCTCTGCGTGCCGGAGGCGGCTCTTCTTGCGGATTACAAGCCCTCCGGAAACGGCTGCAAGACCTACAGCAGATGGATTCGTGACTGCATCTGCGACCTTGCCGCGCAGCTGGGAAGTGCGGAAAGTCCGGAAAGAATGAAGGATCTTCTGTCGGATTTTTACAGGGATTACGGCGTCGGAGCCATCGGCCTTCATAAGGCGTTTCGCATCGAGCATGACGAAGCCGGGGAGTTTGCGGGACAGACCAGAATCGTGCCGATCCGAAACATTCCGCATGTAAATATGAACGACCTGGTGGGCTATGAGACGGCGAAGAAAAAGCTGATCGAGAATACGGAGGCATTTATTGCGGGGCGCCCCGCCAACAACTGCCTTCTCTACGGAGAGGCGGGAACCGGCAAATCCTCGAGCATCAAGGCGATTGCCAATGAGTATTACGGGCGGGGACTGCGGGTGATCGAGGTGAGCCGGTACCAGTTCCGGGACCTTAATCCTGTGATTGCACGGATCAAGAACCGCAATTACCGTTTTGTCCTTTACATGGACGACCTTTCCTTTGAGGAAAACGAGACAGAGTACAAATATCTGAAGGCGGTCATTGAGGGCGGCCTGGAGAAGAAACCGGCCAATGTACTGATGTATGCCACCAGCAACCGCCGGCATCTGATACGGGAGAGCTTCCACGACCGGGACGGCGTGGATATTGCCGACAAACACGGCGGCGATACGGTGCAGGAAAAGCTGTCTCTGGCCAGCCGCTTCGGGGTTTCCATCTATTACGGAGCGCCGAGCTTTGAGGAGTATCATGAAATCGTGGCGGAGCTGGCAAGGCGCAGCGGAATCGGGCTGCGTCCGGAGGAGCTCAAAAAAGAGGCCACACAATGGGAGATGCACCACGGAGGCTTGTCCGGACGCACGGCGCAGCAGTTCATCGATCATTTGCTCGGGAATACGCAATAGGAGGATCCTATGGCAATTCACACATTTGCAGCTATTGACGTGGGCAGCTACGAGCTGTGCATGGAGATATTCGAGGTGTCGAAGGAAAAGGGCATCCGGGAAATCGATCATGTCGTGCGCAAAATCGATCTTGGCAGTGACACCTATGCCACCGGAAAGCTGAGCCTGCACCACATCCAGGAGGTGCGGGACGTCCTGCGGGATTACCGCAGACTGATGGACACCTATAAGGTGACGGAGTATCAGGCCTACGGGACCTCTGCCATCCGGGAAATGACCAATGCGTCGATCATCCTCTCGCAATGGGAGGAGGAGACGGGAATCCACATCGACGTCCTCACCAATTCGGAGCAGCGCTTTCTGGATTACAAGTCACTGGCGTATCGCGGCGACAATTTCGAACAGGTTGTGACGGAGGGCTGTGCCATTGTAGACATCGGCGGCAGCAGTCTGCAGATTTCCCTGTTCGAAAACGGCACGCTGCAGTCCACACAGAATCTGAGGCTTGGCGTCCTGCGGGTTCGGGAACAGATCCGGCAGGTGGATGCGAGACGCTCGCAGCTGCACAAGATGATCAGTGAAATTGTCAATTCACAGATGCAGGTATTCACGGATCTTTATCTGGAAGGTCAGCGCATTCCCAATGTCATCGTCGTGGATGACTATATTTCTTCGTTTATGGAAGGAAGGGGACTGGATCGAATTGATGAGAAAACCTTCCTGAAGTATGGGGAGATGTTTTCCAAAAAGACCAGCGGAGAGCTTTCAAAGAAATTCCGCATGTCAGAGGACAATATTTTCCTTCTGGGAATCTCGGGCGTCATTATGGGCTGCATCATGAAGGCCCTCGGCGCGGAAAAGATCTATGCACCGGGCGTAACGCTGACGGACGGCATCGTGTACGAATATGCGGAGCAAAGGAGGATTCTTCCGCCCAGCCATGATTTTGAGGAAGATATCGTGGCCTGCGCTCGCAACATTTCCGCAAGATACAAGGGCAATGTGGAACGCGGGCAGTCTCTGGAGCAGATTTCCGTCAAGATCTTCGATGCGACCAGAAAGATTCACGGATTGGGAGAGCGGGAGCGACTCCTCCTGAGGCTCTCGTGCATTCTCCATGACTGCGGCAAATTTGTCTCGATTGCGAACGTATCGGATTGCTCCTACAACATCATCCGGAGCACGGAGATCATAGGAATCTCGCATATTGAACGGGAAATTGTAGCCAATGTGGTTTTGTACAACCACAGTGATTTTGTCTACTATGAGGAGAGAATTGAGGCAACGGATCTGGACCGGGAGGCGTATCTGACGCTGACAAAGCTGACGGCCATCCTGCGGCTTGCCAACGGATTGGACCGCACACACAAGAAAAAGCTGGACGATACGAAAATATACGTACGGGATGATCAGCTGGTGATTACCGCAAAGAGCAACGTGGATCTGACGCTGGAGAAGGGGCTGTTCCAGGCAAGAGCAGGATTTTTCGCAGAGGTGTTCGGCATCACGCCGGTCATACGGCAGAAATAAGGCGGCACGCAGCATTCGCCGGAGGGCGAAGGAAGGCGGCTGCGGCACGGGACACCGGGCAGAATATTCGGAAGACGGTGACGAGGTGGGAATATGTGGCAACTGCATCGGGCAAACGGAATTGACAGTATGGCAAAGAGGATGAAGGCGGGACAGAATTCCAAAAAAGAGTCCGGGAAGGACAAGGACCCTTCCGGGCAGAAGGCTGCCGGCAAGAAGGCAGCCGGGAAAGAAAAGGTACAGGACAAAACGGCACAGAAAGAAGCGGTACAAGGCAAAACGATGGGCTCGCCCGCGGAATCGGAGAAAACCGCGAAGGAGAGCCGGCCGATCCAATGGCGGGATCCGGCCTATTATTACAACCGGGAGCTGTCCTGGCTGCAGTTCGACAGAAGATGCCTTGGAGAGGCGCGGAGCAAGGAAAATCCGCTGATGGAGCGGTTGAATTTTCTCTCCATCACGGCATCCAATCTGGACGAGTTCTTTATGGTCCGCGTGGCGTCCCTGCAGGATATGTGCAAGGCCGGGTATGCCAAGAGGGACATTGCTGGCATGACGGCGCAGGAGCAGCTGGATGCGGTGCTGCGGGAGACGCATGAGTTCGTGGAGCTTCAATATGCCACGCTGAATCGCCAGATTATCCCTGCATTGCGGGAGAACGGCATAACCATCGTCCGCAATGTGAGCGAGCTGACCCCGGAGGAGACGGAGTTCATCGATGAATACTTCAATGCGGAGATCTATCCCGTCGTGACACCGATGGCGGTGGATTCCTCCCGGCCGTTCCCGCTGATTCTGAACAAGTCCCTGAACATCGGTGCATTGCTGAAGAGGAAGGACAGCTCCGGTCCCGGGATTCTCTCGCGCACCAGCAAAGCGCAGAAGGCATTAAAGAGCGAGAAGGAAAATCTGGAATTTGCCACCGTGCAGGTGCCCTCGGTGCTGCCGAGAGCGATCCGTCTGCCGGAGGCAGGAGGGGAATCGGACGGGCATGTACAAGAGGAGTCTGCAGAATCGCCGGAAATCCGTATCATTCTGCTGGAGACCATCATCCGGGAATATCTGGGACAGCTGTTCCAGAGCTACGATGTAATCGGGACAGCGCCCTTCCGCATCATGCGCAATGCGGATATGGACATCGATGAGGATGAGGCGGAGGATCTGCTGAAGGAGATTGAAAAATCGCTGAAGCAGCGCCGGCACGGCGAGGCCATCCGTCTGGAAATCGAAAAAGGAGCGGATGAGAGGCTGGTTCAGATCCTGCAGGAGGAGCTGCATCTGGACGAGAAGGAGATTTTCCCGATCGACGGGCCGCTGGACCTCACACTCCTGTCAAAGGTGCGCAAGGTAGAGGGCTTTGAGGAGCTTCACGAGCACCGTTATTGCCCGCCGCAGGAGGTTCCGGCGCTGCCGAAGGGCTGCGACGTATTCGCGAAGATCCGGGAGGGCGATATTTTCCTGAGCCATCCCTACGAAACCTTCCAGCCGGTGGTGGATTTCATTGCCAGAGCAGCCGCAGATCCGGAGGTTCTGGCCATCAAGCAGACCTTGTATCGCGTCAGCGGCAATTCCCCCATTGTGGCGGCACTTGCCAGAGCGGCGGACAATGGCAAGCAGGTCACCGTTCTGGTGGAGCTCAAGGCAAGATTTGACGAAGAGAACAACATTGTCTGGGCGAGAATGCTGGAAAAAGCCGGCTGCCATGTCATTTATGGTCTGGTGGGCTTAAAGACGCACTCCAAGATCACGCTGGTGGTGCGAAGAGAGGAAGACGGAATCCGCCGGTACGTGCACCTTGGAACCGGCAACTACAACGATACGACGGCAAAGCTGTACACCGACGTGGGACTTCTGACGTGCAAGGAGCCGTTCGGCGAGGATGCAACGGCCGTGTTCAATATGCTCAGCGGTTATTCCGAGCCGCGCTCCTGGAATCGGCTTCTGCTGGCACCGCTGTGGCTGAAGGACCGGTTCGTGGAGCTGATCGGTCGGGAGGAGGAGAATGCAAGGAGAGGGGAACCGGCAAGGATTGTTGCCAAGATGAACTCTCTTTGCGATCCGGACATCATCGAGGCACTGTACAAGGCCAGTGCGGCGGGCGTTCGAATCGATCTGATTGTCCGCGGAATCTGCTGCCTCAAGACCGGAATTCCGGGTGTTTCGGAGAACATTACGGTGCGTTCCATCGTCGGCAATTTCCTGGAGCATGCCAGAATCTTCATGTTCGAGAATGCCGGCCGGCGTGAATTTTATGCCGGCTCGGCAGACTGGATGCCGCGCAATCTGGATCGCCGTGTGGAGATTGTTTTCCCTCTGGAGGATGAGGCCGTCAAGGAGAGAGCCTGGCATATTCTGGAGACAGAGCTGGCGGATACGGAGCAGGCCAGCATTCTGCAGCCGGACGGCACCTATGAAAAGGTGGACCGGAGGGGAAAGGAAAAGGTGAACTCGCAGCTGCTCTTCTCGGAGGAAGCCAGAAAGGCAGCGGACAAGGCCAGAAAAATGGAAAAAGAGCAGCGCCTTTTCATCCCGGAGCAGCGGGAACATACGGAGGAGCCCTCGGAGCCCGGGACAGACAATGGAAGGGGCTAGGAACAGAAGAAGCGGAACAAGCTGTGAAATTCCGCCATCGGTCCTGGACGAGAACGGCTATATCATTGATCAGGGGCATTTGGAATCGGTGCCCTTCGGATGGTTCTCCAGCAGACGCAACGGCTGCGGCTGGATTGCGGCATACAATCTGCTGAAGATGCATGAGATGGAGGAGCCGGCCGC
Source organism: Succinivibrio sp. (assembly GCA_963591995.1). GTDB lineage: Bacteria > Bacillota > Clostridia > Lachnospirales > Lachnospiraceae > CAG-791. The sequence continues at coordinate 9,477 of CAVAUJ010000022.1, read as the reverse complement.
GAGAATCATTCACGAGCTGGAACGGTGCGGAATGCCCGGCAAGCCCTTCGGGGAAGAGGTTGCATGGCTGCTGGTCTATCTGCACCGCAAAGGCTTTGCCGTGCATCTGTCGAGACCCGGAATCCGGGGCTGCGAGGAGACGGCGGGGCGGTATTCGACCGGGATCTTGATGTATATGCACAGGAGAGGTGCGCACTATGCGGCCTATCGCACGGTGGATGGGGGACGCGTGCAGCTTTACAACGCAATCTACCGTGAAAAAGAGCACGTGGTGACAATCCGGGAATTTCTGGAGGAGCACAGCGTCCTTCACGGCGCGATCGTGATCGGGTGCCGGCCGAGGACGGTGCGGGTTCACCGCTGCCGCACGGGTGTGCGGGAAAAGGGGGATGCAAGTGGAAAAGCAAACGGAAAGGCAAACGGATACACCGGGCGGATTGCACAGCAGGGAAGAAAAGATTAAAAAGGTATTGCGGGATCAGGTGGCAGAGGCGGCCTCCTTTCTGGAGGTGCTGCTGTCGATGGTCGTTCTCGCAGCCTTATTGATGAGCATTGTTCCCATCGTTCTGCAGATGCCGGGACTCCTGTCGGACAACAATAATGTGGAGATCTTCTCCTTTCTGGAAAGAGCGCTGGACATTGTCATCGGAATTGAGTTCATCAAGATGCTGGCCAAGCACAGCCCGGGGAGCGTGCTGGAGGTGCTCTTATATGCCATTGCCCGGCACATGATCATCGGACACGGCTCGGCCGTTGAGAACCTGATCAGCGTCGGCACCATTGCATTGATTTTCATCATCCGCAAATATTGCTTTGTCGCATCCTTCGGTGAGATGCTGCCGGGAGGAGGCGGCTATGCGCCGGACGTTTTCCGTCTTCGCTTCGGAACGGACGGGGACAAGAGGGACGACAGCACCGGACAATCAGACGTGGACAAGGATGCATGAGATTGCTATACTGAGATCAGCCCGGAAGCAGTTCTCCTGTGTTATTTTGAACCTACAAATACTTTAAACGGGAACCTGAGACGCAGCATGGCTGCCGCGCCCCCGCTTCGGCGGAGAGTCCGGAATTTTCCGGATTCGGGGATGGCAAGAAGTGTTGCTGAAGGCACCCACCTGGCCGAGGCTAGGAGTCAAAGTGCACAGGGCCGAAGGGTTTTTATCATGCTCTTTATCCGGTGCAGGGAAGCTGCATGGAATCCGGACAGAATCCGGATAGAATCCGTGCACCGGGAGGCAGGCTTAAAGGAGCCTGCCTTTCTTTTTGGCAGGGGAGAGGAATTGCCGCAAGGCAGCGGACCGTGAAGAAGGAACCGGCCATCGGAGCACCTGTGTGCGCGAAGGCCGCGGCGGAGAGGACACATGCTGGATCCAACCGGAAGATATTACAATATATTCATGGGATGTCTGATCGGCGGGGCCTTCGGCGATGCCATGGGCTTCCCGGTGGAATTCATGAGTCTTTCGGAGATCGTGGAGCGCTGCGGACCGCACGGAATGGTGGCCCCTGAGCTGGGTCCGAACGGCAGACTTGTGGTCAGCGATGACACGCAGATGACGCTGTTCACCATGGATGGTCTGATTACAGGGATGCAGCGCGCGAGAAGGCACGGAACGGATGCAAGGGCGGAGGTTTACCTGGACAGGGCTTATCTGGACTGGTATGCCACACAGCATACCAGACTACGCTATACGACGCCGTTCACGTCCGTGTATTCCGATGGCAGGCTGCGCGCACAAAGGGCGCCGGACAGAGCGTGCCTGTCTGCATTGACAGCACAGTTTACGAACACAGGGAATCCGAGGGATACGTTCGACATCAAGAGCCGGGGAACCCCGGAGAAGCCGATCAATGACAGCAAAAGCTGCGGCGGGGTCATGCGCTGTGCCCCCATCGGCCTTATGCTGAACGACTTCAATTACAATCTGCAGGCAGAGAGCGTGGCGATGGTTGCGGCAAGAGCTGCGGCCATTACACACGGCCATCCGATGGGGTGGCTTCCGGCTGCCCTTCTGGCAGAGATCATTCACCGGATGACCTATCGGAAGCCGGCGGATCCCACCATGGAGAGACTGGTGGCCAATGCTCTTTATCAGGTGGAAAGACAATTCCGGGACAGAAAAGAGATGCCGGAGTTCCTTTCTCTTATGGAAAATGCCATCCGGATGGGGACAGACCGGGCGTTGAAGCCGGCGGCGGCGCTGCCGTCCCTTGGAAAGGGAGTCACCGGAGAGTCCGCATTGGCCATAGCGATTTACCTTGCCCTTCGGTATCAGAACGATTATTATACGGCAATTCACGCTGCCGTAAACCAGAACGGAGCTTCGGATACCATAGGCGCGTTGACGGGGAATCTTCTGGGTGCCTGGATCGGGTATGAAGCCATCGGCGGACAGCTGGACAGGATCTTTCGCGTGGACGGGTTCCTGGCGCAGCACCTCGAGATGTATGACCTGATGGTGGATGTTGTGCAGAGGGCCTGGCACACAGCAATTCTGGATACCCAAAGCTAGCTTTTCTATAGTATAATGTAACTCGTTTTTGGATAAATGATCCGGCAAGAAGGAGAAAACATAATTATGATACAGGAAGATCTGGAACGGATCCGGCAGGAAGCCAGGGAGCGCCTTGAGAAAGCTTTTTCCCCGGAGGAGATCAATCAGGTAAAGGTGGAATTCCTCGGGAAAAAAGGACAGCTCACGGGAATTCTGAAGGGGATGAAGGACGTGGCCGCAGAGGAGCGTCCCAAGGTCGGGCAGATGGTCAACGAGACCAGAGCCCGCATCGAAGAGGCCATCAGCGCCCATCAGAAGGAGATTGAGGAAAGGCTCCTGGCGGAACGGCTCAGTGCAGAGAAAATCGATGTGACGCTTCCTGCCAGAAGGGAAACGAGGGGACATCTGCATCCCAATACGGTAGCTCTTCGCGAGATCGAGGAGGTCTTTATCGGCATGGGCTATGAGGTGGTGGAAGGCCCGGAGATCGAGAAGGACTACTATAATTTCGAGGCATTGAACATTCCGGCCGATCATCCGGCGAAGGACGAGCAGGATACCTTTTACATCAACGGAGAAATGCTGCTGCGCACGCAGACCTCCGGCACGCAGATCCACGAGATGGAAAAGGGAAAGATGCCGATTCGTATGATCGCACCGGGACGCGTGTACCGCGCCGATGAGGTGGATGCGACACACAGCCCGGTGTTCCATCAGGTAGAGGGGCTTGTGATCGACAAGGGGATTACCTTTGCGGATCTGAAGGGAACGCTGGCGGAGTTTGCCAGGTCCATTTTCGGTGAGGATACCAGGGTCCGGTTCCGCCCGCACCATTTCCCCTTCACCGAGCCTTCCGCGGAGATGGATGTTTCCTGCTATAAATGCGGCGGGAAAGGCTGCAGCTTCTGCAAGAACGAGGGATGGATTGAGATTCTGGGCTGCGGCATGGTGCATCCGCATGTTCTGGAAATGAGCAGAATTGATCCGGAAGAGTATTCCGGCTTTGCTTTCGGTGTAGGTCTGGAGCGTATCGCCCTTCTCAAATATGAAATTGATGATATGCGTCTTCTGTACGAAAACGATAAGAGATTCATTGATCAGTTCTGATGAGAGATTGCGGAGGAGATTTCCATGAATACACCACTTTCCTGGATTAAGGACTATGTTCCGGAGCTGGATTGCACGGACAAGGAATATTATGATGCGATGACCCTGGCGGGCACCAAGGTCGAGAACTGGAGACGCCTGGACAACAACTGCGAGAAGATCGTGGTGGGACGTGTGGAAGAGATGTTCCATCACCCGGAGGCGGACCGGCTGTGGGTATGCCGTGTGGGAATCGGCGGCGCGTATGCGGCCGGCGGCTATACGGAGGAAACGGACGGCCTCCCGACGCACGATGCGTCGACAAAGGACTGCATCCAGATTGTCACCAGCGCACAGAATTTGAAGGTCGGCGATGTGGTTCCCACCTGCCTGAACGGGGGCCGGGTGGCAGCAGGGCATGACGGAGAGGCAGCACCCGCAGAGGGCTTTAAGATCAAGTCCGGCAAGATGCGCGGCCTGCCGAGCGTCGGCATGATGTGCGGCATCGAAGAGCTGGGGGCTTCGAGGGAGATGTATCCCGAGGCTCCGGAGGACGGGATTTATGTTTTCCCGGAGGATCAGAGCAAGGAGCTGGAGCTCGGCAGCGATGCACTGGAGGCACTGGGGCTGCACGATACCAGCTTTGAATATGAAATCACATCGAACCGCGTGGATTGCTATTCCATCCTCGGAATCGCAAGAGAAGCGGCGGTGACCTTTGGGAAGCCTTTTGCTCCGCCCTCTGTTGCGGTAAAGCATGAGGGAGAGAAGGACACCGCGGATTATGTCAGCGTTACCATCGAAGACAAGGATCTGTGCACCCGGTATGTTGCGGCCATCTGCACCGATATCAAGATCGGACCGAGCCCGCGCTGGATGCAGAGACGGCTGGCCAATTACGGGATCCGCCCGATCAACAATCTGGTGGACATCACCAACTTCGTCATGATGGAGTACGGCCAGCCGATGCATGCGTACGACTACGATACCATCCGTGGCGGTCGGATTATCGTGAAGCGCGCACAGGACGGGGATACCTTTGTGACGCTGGATGACCAGGAGAGAAAGCTGGATCATGACGTCCTGATGATCAATGATGCAGAGCGTCCGGTGGGAATTGCCGGCATCATGGGCGGCGAAGATTCCATGATCACGGACAGCGTAAAGACCGTTCTCTTCGAGGCTGCCACCTTTAACGGAACCAACATCCGCAAGTCGTCCAAGCGTGTGGGACTGCGCACGGAGGCTTCGGCCATTTTCGAGAAGGGACTGGATCCGTACAACGCCATGGACGCCATGGATCGTGCCTGCCAGCTGATGGAGCTCCTCGGCTGCGGCAAGGTAGCGAAGAGCTATGTGGATGTTCACGGGGAATTGCCGGCATTGCGCAGGATTGCCTTTGCACCGGAGAAAATAAATGCATACCTCGGGACGTCCTATACGACAGAACGGATGCTGGACATCCTCACACGTGCGGGACTCACCTTTGATGAGGCGGCAGGAGAGCTTACGGTTCCTTCGTTCCGCCAAGATCTGAAGGAAATGTGCGACATTGCGGAAGAGGTTGCGCGGTTCGACGGCTACGACAAGGTTCCGTCCACCCTGCCTTCCAGTGCCGCCACGGTTGGCGGTCTGCAGCCGATGATGAAGCTGCAGGACATTGCAAGAACGGTTGCAACGGATTACGGATATTCCGAGTCGGACACCTTCTCCTTTGAAAGTCCGAAGGTATTCGATCTTCTGCAGCTGGATGAGGGTGCGCAGGAGCGGAAGGCAATTCGGATTTCCAATCCGCTGGGAGAGGATTTCTCCCTGATGCGGACCCAGATGGTGAGCTCCGTTCTGACGTCTCTGGGAACCAATTACGCCCGCAGAAACAAGGACGTGAAGCTCTTTGATCTCGGGAAAATCTACCTTGCGGATGCGCTTCCGCTGACGGATTACCCGGACGAGAGACCGCAGCTGACACTGGGCTTTTACGGGGACGGTGATTTCTATTCGCTCAAGGGCGTGGTGGAGGATTTCCTTCATGCTGCCGGCATAAAGGAGAAGATTGTCTATGATCCCGAGGCGGGCAAACCGTTCCTGCATCCGGGACGTCAGGCATTGGTGAGCCTCTCCGATCCTCACGGCACAGCCAGGGGCGCTTCGGCGGATGTCGTCATCGGCTTCCTTGGGGAGGTGCATCCCACGGTAGCCAAGCGTTATGGGATCAATGACCGCGTTTACGTTGCCTGCGTGGATCTGAAAAAGGTGCTGGAGAAGGCATCCTTTGCCCACCACTACGAGGGAATCGCAAGATTTCCTGCCATCAGCCGCGACATCTCCATGGTGGTGCCGAAGGAGATTCTGGCCGGCGACATCGAGAAGGTAATCGAGCAAAGAGGAGGAAAGCTTCTGGAATCCTATCATCTGTTCGACCTCTATGAGGGCGCGCAGGTCAAGGAGGGATGCAAATCCATGGCCTACAATCTGACGTTCCGGCATAAGGACAGAACGCTGGAGACGGAGGAAGTGGATAAGGCGATGAAGAAGGTCCTGAACGGGCTGCAGGAGCTGAACATAGAGCTGCGCTCCTGAGGAAATACCGAAGCTGTCCTGCCGGCGCATGCGGGCACCGTAAATAAAAGGCAGCTGCTTCGCAGCCGGAATCCGGCAGGAGGAGCAGAAGGGCAGAATGTGCAAGAGGGCAGAGGCTGGAAGAGCCCCTGTCTTCTTTTCCCTTGCGGGGAGGAATGCCCGGAGAATTCACAGAGGGTAAGAACAGGGTGAAGAGATCGAAACGTCCGCTGTCGTCCGCCGGGTTGCAGGACTGCAGGAGAATCAGCTATGTGCTGATATTCGTATACATATTGACGCTGGTTCCGCTGCTGATCATCGGGCGCTATGATTATCCATCGGCAGATGATTATACGATGGCTTTGGGAACGCGGCTGACCTATGAGAGCACCGGATCGCTTTGCGCGGTGGGGCGGACCGTTCTGGGGGAAACGGCGAGGTATTACAGGACATGGATCGGCTATTTCACCTCGTGTCTTTTTACAACCGTGAACCCTGCCGTCTTCGGCGAAAAATGGTACGCATTGACACCGGTGATTATTTTGTCGGGCCTTCATGCCGGAGTGATCGCCTTTTTCTATGTTCTGCTGGAGAGGGTGCTGGGCATCGGGCGTTATGCAAGAAGATGCATTACCGTATTGGTGCTGTTCCTGATGATACAGCAAATGCCGGAGGGCGGACTGCGCGCAGAGGCATTCTACTGGTACAGCGGAGCGGGCAATTACACGCTGACCTTTTCGCTGGTGCTGCTCTATCTGGCGGCATATCTCCTGGGGATTTTCTGCCGGGGAAGAAAAGGGCGCAGATGGCTTGCAGCGGCTGCCGTGGCCGGCTTTTTTGCCGGCGGAGGGAATTATCTGAGTGCGTTGTCTGCCGCCATTGTGTCGGTGTGCGGCTGCCTTTGGCTGATTTGGGAGAACAGGACCCGGCAGGAGAAAAGCGGAAACGAATCCGTCTGCGCGCCAAAATCCGGTATTCTGCCGGAGCTCCTGCCGGCGATCTGCATGCTGTGCGGCTTTGCCCTGAACTGTCTGGCTCCCGGCAATCAGGTCCGCGGCGCGGATGCGCAGGGCTTTGGTGCCTTGAAGTCGATTCTGCTGTCCTTTTATTACACGCTTTCGTACCCCCTGAATCAATGGATGAACTGGTCCGTGCTGCTGGTCCTTGCGCTGGCAGCCGCCATGTTCTGGATGAGTTTTGAGGAGCAAGGAGACAAAGGGCGCGGCGGGCCGATCTTACCGGGACAGCAGATTACATTTGATCATCCGCTGCCGGTGTCGTTATTCGCCTATGGACTGGTCAGCGCAACGGTTACACCGGCCCTGTATGCACAGGGGAACATCAGCGCGGGGAGAATCCAGAGTACGTTCTGGCTGCACTACGTTCTGGCTCTGATCCTTCTGGAGTGGTACCTGGTGGGCGCTTTTCGTAAGATTCTGGGACGGACGGCCGGAAGACCGGGGAGCGGCGCTTTGAAAACGACGATTGTTCTGGGCGGGGTGCTCCTGATTTTTTCCGTGCTGACGATGAAGGGCAATCCGTATTTTTATACCTTCGGCAGCGCGGTGGAGGATCTGCGAAACGGATCCGCCGGCGCTTACGGCAGGGAAAATGCCGAAAGAGAGGCGGTGCTCAAGGATGCCGGGCAGGAGGATGCCGTTCTGGTGCGGTACACGGCAAGGCCGGAGCTCCTGTATTATCAGGACATCAGTGAGGATCCGGACGATTGGGTGAACCGGCGCCTGTGTCAGTACTATCACAAGAAGAGCGTACGGGGCGTGACGGGGCAGCCGTGACAAAGAGTAAGAGATAAGAAACAGAAATAAGAGATAGAGATAAGAGACAGCGATTAAGAAAGAAATATGGAAGGAGAGCATATGGAACGCAAAAATGTATGGAACACCTATGATTCGGAAATGCAGAAAAAATGCATGGAATTCGCGGAAGAGTACCGCGTCTTCCTTTCGGAGAACAAGACCGAGCGGGAGTGCGTGGATACGTTTGTAAACGAGGCGGAGGCCGCCGGCTACCGGGAGCTCTCCCGGGTCATCGCAGCGGGCGAAAAGCTGAAGGCCGGCGACAAGGTATATATGACCTGGATGAACAAATCCATGGTGATGTTCCGCCTGGGAAGTCGCCCGCTGGAGAACGGCCTGAATATCCTCGGCGCACACATTGACAGCCCGCGGATGGATGTGAAACAGAATCCGCTGTATGAAAAGGGAGAACTGGCCTATCTGGACACACACTACTACGGCGGCATCAAGAAATATCAATTCGTGGCAAGACCGCTCGCGATTCACGGCGTCGTCGTGAAAAAAAGCGGTGAGACCGTGGTCCTGAATGTGGGAGAGGATCCGGAGGATCCTGTTTTCTTCTGCTCGGATCTGCTGATTCATCTGGCGAAAAAACAGATGCAGGCAAGTGCCGCAGAGGTGGTATCCGGGGAAGCGCTGGATCTTATTGTCGGGAGCAAGCCGATTGTCATTGATGCAAAGACGAAGGATGGCAGCGAGGAAGAGAAGACGGATGCCGGAAATGCGGCAAAAGAGGGCGTAAAGGCGGCGCTTCTGGAGATTCTGAAGGAGACCTACGGCATCGGTGAGGAGGATTTTGAATCTGCGGAGCTCGAGATCGTCCCTGCCGGACCCGCCCGGGATGCCGGCTTTGACCGCAGCATGATCCTTGGCTACGGCCATGACGACAGGGTTTGTGCCTATCCGTCCTTCCGGGCCATGCTGGATACCGAATTCGGCGCGCAGAACGTGCCGGAGCGGACCGCGGTATGCCTTCTGGTGGATAAGGAGGAGATTGGATCCGTAGGTGCCACCGGAATGAGAGCACGGTATTTTGAAAATGCTCTGGCCGAGGTGATGAATCTGGCAGGAGAATACAGCGATCTGGCCATGCGCCGCTGCCTTGCGAATTCCTGCATGCTCTCCAGTGACGTGTCTGCCGCCTATGACCCCACATGGGCGGAATGCTTTGATGAGAAGAACACCGGATTCCTTGGCAAGGGAATGGTTTTCAACAAGTATACGGGGGCCGGCGGAAAGTCCGGATCCAATGATGCCAATGCAGAGTACATTGCACATCTGAGGGATATTTTTGATCGCGAGGGCATTGCGACGCAGACGGCGGAGCTCGGAAAGGTTGATGTAGGCGGCGGCGGAACCATTGCCTACATTCTGGCGCTGTACGGCATGAACGTGATCGACAGCGGTGTGGCGGTTCTGTCCATGCACTCTCCGGCGGAGACCATTTCCAAGGCGGATTTGTACGAGACCTTCCGTGGCTACAAGGCATTCCTTCAGCATGCGGATTTTCAGAATGC
>CAVAUJ010000021.1:33872-35530 GCA_963591995.1 Succinivibrio sp. | reverse complement strand
GGTCAAAAGGGGCCGGAGATCCTGCCGCATATCCCAACGATAGCCGTCGTTGACCGAACGGTTCATGTGGATGGCAACGCTCGGGATGATGAGAAGGTCGCGGTCGATGTTGACGAGGCGCTCGGAAATGCCGCTCCCCGTGCGGACCAGAACACGCCCGGCGACCGAAAGCGGACGGTCCAGCCAGGTGGACAGGATCATGCCGCCGTATTTCTCGACATTGAGCGTGATGTATTGATTCTCGATAGTGATTTCCGCATTGCTCTTGATGCGGAAGGTGGGAGAATCGAGGTGGCTCGCCGCAATATGGAAGGCAGCCGGCAGCAGTTCAGCGGGATCGCCTGCTGCGCCCTCCTGAGAAAGGGATGCGAGGGGAGCTGCTATCGCTTTCCGGAAGGCACCGGCGGGAAGGCAGAAGGCAATGAGCGCGGAGCCGCCGCGCAGCACATAGTAGCGGCCGCCCGGGACAAGATGCCAGGCATCCTCCTCGCGAAGCGGCTGAAAGCCGGCCGCCCGGAGCTTTCCCGCGATGTTGTCTGCGGCAATCAGGGCAACCGGGCTATCGTCCAGAAAGGACATGAGGCCCCGGGTGAAGGAAGCTATGCTCGCCCCGTCGGGGGATCGGTAATCGGAAGGTACAGCAGACATGTTCGGCTCCTTTCATGCGGCAAATCCGGCGTGGGAAACGCTTTTATCCGCGTTTCCCCAATGGAAATTCGATCTCACCTTAGGAAGAAAGCGGCTTCGTGTCAAGAGAATTCGGAAAAGGAGACGAACATGGTCAGCATCATTCTGCCAACCTGCAACCGCGCGGCTTCTCTCCCGCGCGCCATCGAGAGCATCCTGCGGCAGACCTATTCGGACTATGAGCTGCTGGTGATCGATGACGGGTCCACGGATTCTACGAGGGAAGTGGTGGAGAGTTATCCGGATCCGCGAATCCGTTATTTTTACAATGACGGCCCCGTGCACGGTGCCTCCCGGGCGAGGAACATCGGCATTCGGGAGGCAAGGGGAGAATACATTGCCTTTGAGGACAGCGACGATGTGTGGCTGCCGGATAAGCTGGAGCGGCAGGTCCGTTACCTTGAGGAAACAAAGGCGGATGTCGTCTATTGCAGGATGCATTGGGAGAACAGCGATATCTGCGTGCCGTCCCCTTCGCAGAAGTCGCTCGATCTGGCGAATCTTTTAAAGGGCAGCTATACCGGCACTCCCGCCATCATCGGAAGAGCCCGCTGCATCAAGGACAATCTCTTTGATGAGAGCCTTCGAAGGAATGTGGACTGGGAGCTGATGATCCGCCTCACGGCATATTACAGGGCAATCTACGAGGACGAGGATCTGGTGGAGGTGCATCCGACACCGGGCAGCATCACCTCCGACAGCGAGGCGGCGGTTGCGTCGATCGAATATATCCGGGAGAAGCATCACGGGCTCTATGAGGAGCATCCGTCCAGTCTGCGGGCGGTCAACCGCAAGCTCCTCTACCACAGGGCGCTCCTTTGGGACGAGCGGTGTACGGCGGCGCTCTCCGGGGATCGGCGGCTTCGCACGCAGACGGCGCACATCGCGGCGCGCGTTTTGCGGAAAACCTGTGCGCTGCTGATTCTCCGCGATTGATGGGGAAGGGTATGCTACAATGGAGAGCGTATCCG
>CAVAUJ010000021.1:26764-33828 GCA_963591995.1 Succinivibrio sp. | reverse complement strand
AAGAAAAGGAAAAGAAGAGAAGAAAAACGAAGGAAAGGGAGAAAGGGAGGAAGCGGCTATGAGCAGAAGAGAAATGGATTTATTCGTGCCGGGGCGCCTTTGCCTGTTCGGCGAGCATACGGACTGGGCCGGAATGTACCGGAGCGTCAACTCTTCGCTGGAGAAGGGTGAGGCGATTGTCACCGGCATCGAGCAGGGAATCTATGCCCATGCCGAAAAGGACGAACGGTTCATCGTGACCAGCCCGCTGGAGTTCTATCAGGGAGAGCATCTGGAATGCGAGATGGACTCCGAGAAGCTCCTGAACATCGCCCAGGGGGGCGGCTTTTTCTCCTATGTGGCGGGCGTAGCCTCGTATATCAATGACAATTATGCCGTGGGCGGTGTGAAGATCACGGTGACGAAGATGGACCTCCCGCTCAAATCCGGCCTTTCCTCCTCGGCGGCCATCTGTGTGATGGTGGCCAGAGCCTTCAATCAGCTCTATGGTTTGAAGATGAACGTACAGGGCGAGATGCAGGCGGCCTTCCGCGGCGAGCAGCGGACGCCGTCCCGGTGCGGGCGGCTGGACCAGGCCTGTGCCTACGGCGTCAAGCCGGTGCGGATGGGCTTTGACGGCGTGGAGATCACCTCCAAGGAGCTGCGTGTGGGCACCACCTTCCACTGGGTGATCGCCAATCTCATGTCCCACAAGGATACCATCCGGATTCTGGCCGATCTGAACAAGGCCTATCCCTTTGCGGAGACAGAGCGCGACAAAGCCGTGCAGGAGGCCCTCGGCAAGGACAATCTTGCCCTGAACCGGCGCGTCATCGCGGCGCTGGAATCGGGAGATGCCGCGGAGCTCGGCCGGCTGATGGATGCCGCTCAGGAGAATTTCGACCGGAAGGTGGCGCCGTCCTGCGAGGAGCTGAAGGCCCCGGTGCTGCATTCTGTCCTTGCCGATCCGGCCATCCGGCAGTGGATCCACGGCGCCAAGGGTGTCGGCTCCCAGGGAGACGGCACGGTGCAGTTCCTTGCCAGATCCGCCGAGGATGCCGATCGCCTTCAGGACTATCTGGAGAACGAGCGGCACATGCCATCCTTCCGGCTGACATTGAAGCCCGGGCAGACCGTGCGCCGCGCCATCATCCCGCTTGCGGGCTTTGGCACCCGTGTGTTCCCGGCGACAAAGAGCATGAAGAAATGCTTCCTGCCGGTGCTGGACCGCGACGGCATCCTCAAGCCGGCACTCCTTATCATGCTGGAGAATCTTCTGGAGGCGGGCATCGAGGAGATCGCATTGATCATCGGAGAAGAGGACCGGGAGGAATTCGAACGCTTCTTTGCCCCGCTCCCGGAGGAGCACCGCAGCAAGCTCCCGGAGGAGAAGCGCGCCTACGAGGAGAAGATCCGGCAGCTGCGCTCGCGCATCACCTATGTGATTCAGAAGGAACGGCTGGGCTTTGGCCATGCCGTATGGCTGGCCAAAAAGTTCACCCAGGGCGATCCCGTGCTCCTCATGCTGGGGGATTTCCTCTACAAGACGGCGGCGGGCGAGGAGAAGAACTGCTGCCAGCAGGTGATGGAGGCCTTCCAGGAATGCGGGAGAACACTGGTGTCCATCCATGAGATACCGCTTGAGAAGGTGGTGCACTACGGCATTGTGCACGGCACCTGGACCTCGGTGCAGGATCCGGCGGATCCCATGTTCCGGCGCCTGATGCAGGCAGACTCGATGACGGAGAAGCCGACGGACGACTATGCGGAGCAGTATCTGGGCGTTCCGGACGCGAGAAGGCAGAAACACTACTATGCAACCTTCGGCCAGTATGTCTTAACGCCTGCGGTCTTTGAGGAGCTGGAGAAGGAGATCCGCGAGCAGAATTCCGCAGAAGAGGGCGGCAGAGAATTCGGATTGACGCAGGCCCTGCAGCAGATTCTGGTGCAGGAGGGGCTGTGCGGCTTCGTGCCGAAGGGAACGTGCTATGACATCGGCCTTCCGGAGGAATACCGCAGGACCATGATCGAGTTCGGAGAGGCGTGAGCGGCACCTGCCGGGAAGTGCGGAGAGATTGTAAAGAGCACGGTAAAGAGCAGTGTAAAGAGCAGTGAGAGCGCGCAGCAGGCGCGGAGAGATCCACAGGAGGAAACACGGAAAATGACAGAGAGCGAAAGCCGCGGCGGGCGGCAGATGAAAAGGGCGGTCGGAAAGGGACTTCTGATCCTCGGCAGCCTTCTCTTTCTGGCAGCAGGACTTCTCTATGCCTGCAAAAGAGACCTAAACAACGGAAAAAACAAGAGCTATGAGGCAAAAGAGACGGGGTACACACGACTAACCGCGGGGGACACCATTCAGCAGAGGCTGGTGGTGTCTCATTCTTTCAACGGGGTCTCCCTGACGTTCGGCCGCCACGGCGTGGCAGCCAATGCCGGCTTTGTGACGGTGACGATCCTGCGGGAGGAGGACGGCAGTGCGGTCATGGAGCGGATCCTTCCCGTGCTCGCATTGGAGACCGGGAGCTCTACGGATTTTGCCGCTGCCGTTGACATTCCCGTCTCGGGAGAGGAGGCCTTTGAGGTCCGCGTCGGCTACCACGGTCTGGTGGGGAGCAGTGTTGCGATTCAGCTCGGAACGGTGGAGGGGCTGGACGGCTGCCTTCGGAACGGCTACCTGCTGGAGCCGGCGGGGGCCTCTGCAGGGACGGGGGAGAGCACCGGTGCCGGTCTGCATGAGGAGTCTGCAGCGGATTCGGGCGCAGAGCAGACCTCGGCGGACACGACGGCACCGAGCCTTGTGTGCGGCATCGTGACGCAATACAGCAACCATGCCAGAAATCTGATGTTCTCGGTCGCCGCCGTGCTCCTTGCGTTTCTGGTGATGTGCTACCTCATTCATTTCGCACTGGATCTGCCGGAGGAGGTGCGGCATGAACGGGAGAAAAAGGCATTCCTCTTTGTCTACGCCTGCGTCATCACCATCGTTTTCCTGATCCGGCTCTCCTATGCGGAGGAGATGGACACGACGGCCTACCCCCTTGGAGGAACGGCGGAGAATACGCTGGAGCTCCTGGATGACCGCACCATCGACAGCTTCTTTGAGCTGCCGGCGGACGGGATCGTCGGCATACAGCTCTCTCCGATGGACACCGGCGACAGGATTCCGGGAGAGGAGAGCCTTGTCGTGAGCCTTCTGAACACGGATTCCGGAAAGGTACTGCAAAGGGAGGAGTTCGTGCTGAAAAATCAGCCGTCGAAGGGCTTTTATTACCTTTTCGACGACACCTATGAGAAGGGAACACGGCTGTCTTTGCATTTCCAGTCGGTTGGCCTGATCGGTGAGGGCGTGAAGGTCGGCATCGCGAGCTGGCCGGGCGCGGAGAATCTGCTGTACTACGGCGGAGCGAGAATCGAGCAGCAGGCACTTTCCGCCAGCATGTATGCGGTGAGCGGGCACTATGACTACACGAATGCATTGGTGCGCTTTGCCGCGGAGCTCGGCATCGGTGTGCTCTTCTGGTATCTGCTCTTCGTGCGACGGCTTCCGCTGTATCTGCCGCACTGGTACGACCCGGTCGAGCAGGCCTATTGGGTGCAGGGAAGGGAGCGCCTTGGCGGCGCTCCGGGGAACCGGAAGCGTATGCTCCGGGAGCTCGCGATGGTCCTTGTCTTCGGCCTTGTCATCCTGGAGTATGTCTATTCCTCCGGAATCGGGGAGCTGCCGCAGAAGGTAACGGGAGAGGCGGTCACCTATGCCGAAGAGAGGATCGAGGACCAGGCGGTGCCGGGGGAAGAGAATCCGCTGCATCAGACCTTTCTGGCCGGGGAGGATGCGCTGAGCGGGTTCGGGATTCATCTGCTGGAAAAGGACGCGGCGGACGAAACGCTCCGGGACTGTGCAGACACCGTCCTGCATGTGCGCCTGATCGATGCGCAGACGCGGGAGACCATCCGGGATACGGCCCACCGCGTCGGCGACCTGACGAGGCTGGCGAAGCAGGCGGGCGCAGACGACATCGGCACCGCAGAGGACCTGCGCAACATCTATGTCTATGTGCCGCTGGAGGAGCCCGTGGCGGCGTCCGAGGGACATCGCTACACGCTGCAGCTGTATGCGGAGCAGGGGGAGGAGACGGACACGGCGGCAGAGCAGGCTGTTCTCATGATCCGGGGAGAGGAGGACAACGAGGGCGGACAATTCAACCTGATCCTCTGCTACCGGCTCTATCAGGAGCTGCCGGTCTTTTATTTCCTCCTCATGGGAATCGCGCTCGCGGGGCTGTGCGCCCTCTGCATTCTGACGAAGTGGAGCCGCGTGCCGGAGTGGAGGCTCGCGCTGTTCTGGATGCTGCTCATCGGCGGCATGCTGACGTTCCTGCTGCCGCTGTTCTGTGTTCCGGACGACGGCACGCATTACCGCAACATCTATTACCTCTCGAATCGCATCTTCGGCGTGTTCCAGGGCATCGGAGGGGAGCACATGCTGGTGCGGGCCCAGGATCTTCCGATCATCGAGAAGCTCTCCGGCGGCACGGCGGGACACACGATCGAGATGCGGCGCTACCACAGCCTCTTCAAGGAGCTGTGGGGGGCGGGAGCCTATGCAGGCGCCGGCAGCGCAGCCGGGACCTACGGGGTTCTCGATTTCTTCCAGGCATTCCTGGACAATGCATCGGTCTGGACCTATCTGCCGTCGGTCCTTGGCTTCAGTCTGGTGCGCTTTGCGGGCGGGAATTTCACCATGATGATCATGGCGGCGAGATGGGCCAATCTCGTGGTGACAACGCTCCTTATCGTGCAGGCAATCCGCCGCTGCCCCTACGGACAGCGGGCATTGATGGTGGTCGCCATGTTCCCGATCCTGCTGCAGCAGATCGGCTCCTGCTCCTATGACGCATTGACGATCGGATGGGCGTTCATGGCGATCAGCTATGGCTTTCATGTGCTGGAGCGAACGAACATCACGGTGATGGACATGATGGTCCTGATCATGTCGGACGCCTTCCTTCTCATGAACAAGAGGGGAGTCTATTTCCCGATTGTGCTGATCGCGCTGCTGGTGCCGCGGCTGCGCTCCACGAAAACGAGACGCGCCATGATGCTGGGCGTTTGTCTGGTGGGGGCAGCCCTGGCGGGGATGTACGGCGTTCGCATGATCGCCGCGGCATCCGTGAGTGTGGGGAAGCGGCTGTTCGCCGGAGACATCTACACAGCAGGGTATCTCCTTGCGAATCCTCTGGTTCTCTGGCATCTCATCGTGCATTGCGTGCAGCAGCAGCTGGACGGTCTGTTCGCCTGTGCCATCGCGGATCAGATGGGAGTTCTGGAGCTGCGGGTTCCCGACCACGTGTGGGTCCTGTTCACCGTGATCCTCGGCCTCAGCATTCTGTCCAATCAGTCCAAGGCGGTGGTGATGAAGAGCCGGACCCGGGTGAGCGCGGTCCTTCTGTGCATACTGGGGGCCCTGGTGATGATCCTGACCTTCACCATCACCATGTCCCATGTGGGAGATTACTTTGTTCAGGGCATGCAGGGACGGTATTTCCTTCCTTACATCGCCCTCGGGGCGGTGATTCTGGCGGCGGCCTCGAACGTGGAGCTGCCGCAGGGGAAGAGGGTGCTCCTCTGGACCGGCGTCCTGCACTACTACGTGATGGGGCTGATCTTCCTGCAGGTGTTCGGGATCCGTTATTAAAAATGTCTACATCATTTTCGGTTTTCAAGAGTTCTTAGATTAGGATAACAGAATTGACAAGTAACAACAACGTCGTTACAATCGCTTTAATTGGAGGTGACAACTATGGAGAAATCAGCAACCCTTAATTTAAGAGTAAATCCAACATTAAAGCAGGATGCAGAGAAGGTTTTGGGAAGATTAGGCATTCCAATGTCTACTGCGGTTGATATGTTTTTGAATCAGGTGGTTCTTGTGGGAGGTATTCCTTTTTCGGTCACAATACCTAATGCGCCGGAAAGCATAGATGCTACTAAGATGACGGAAACGCAGATTCATGCCAAGATTCAGAGGGGATACGATGATTATAAGGCAGGCCGTGTGCAGGATGCAGCAAGGGCATTTGCTGCATTTCAGGAGAGCCATAGCGAATGAATAAATATACTGTAGATATTACGGATGAAGCTTTATCAGACATGGAAGCTCTTTTTGATTACATTGCAAATGTAAAGCAAGCCCCCGAGAATGCATTGGGACAATATAATCGAATAGCTGATGCGATTCTTACACTTGATACGTTCCCGGACAGATTCGGTTTATTTGATTCTGAACCCGAGCATTCTATGGGAATGCACAGGATGATAGTAGATAACTTTTTGGTGTGCTATGTCATTGAGCCGGGAGTGGTTACTGTCACAGATGTGCTATATGGGGCTTCAGATGTTCACAACAGATTAAAGGCGAGGCACTAATTTTAGAAAGCTGTGAAATTCTTCCAGACATATCTGGATAATGCATCGGTCTGGAACGATTCGCCGTCGGTCCTTGTCTTCCTGCAGGTGTTCGGGATTCGTTATTAAAAATGTCGTCGGAATTAAAAAGCACACTGCATCTAAGAGAAAATATGATAACAAGGCGTGTATAATATGACAGATTTTCTGACACACAGCGAGAATGTCGACCGGGCGGCCGGCGTGTACAACATGGCGGCCAGTCTCCTGAATTCCTTCCAGTCCGTCATCTTCCTGATGGTGCTGACGCGGGTGGCGGGAACGGAGGAGGCAGGGATGTTCACGATCGCCTTTGCCTACTCCAATATGTTCCTGACCGTTGCAAAATACGGCATGCGGCATTATCAGGCATCGGACCGGCATGAGGAGTTCTCCTTTCGCCAATATGTCATTTCCAGAGTGTTCTCCTGCATCGGCATGCTGGTCATCGGGGCTGTCTGCATCGGTGCGACGGCGGCGGCCAACGGCTATTCCGACCGCAAGTGCGGGATCATGCTGTGGATGATGCTGCTGCGGCTGCCGGATGCCATCGAGGATGTCTGGTACGGCAGGTACCAGCAAAGAGGACGTCTGGATGTCGCGGCCAAGGCGATGACGGTCCGGATGGTGTGGGAGATTGC
>CAVAUJ010000021.1:0-25829 GCA_963591995.1 Succinivibrio sp. | reverse complement strand
TCGGTTTAGATTTTCTTTATATGAGCGAGAATAAATAAGGAATCGATGGATTGCGGTTGTCAGTGTTCCTCTGGCGGCGGCAGTCCTTTTCTTTGTGATGTGTTATGCCCTTGCCCGGAATACTCACCGGCAGACGACCCGGGGCTCCTGCAGGGGCTTATACGGGGCTCCTGCAGGGGCGCATTCCGGCATATGTAATTGCGACAATTTATGTTATTCTATACCGGAGTGTGCAGGTGCGACGGCACAGACAGAGCAGGAGGGGAATATGATTCCGTTGCAATTGAAAATGGTACTCATCGCGGCGATCGCAGCCTTTTTCATCATCGTCCTGATGCTGCTCAAGAGACGACGGCTCGCCCTGAAATATACGCTTCTCTGGCTCCTGACCGGCGTCGTCATGCTGGTGCTGGTGAGTTTTCCGGAGCTGCTGCTCCTGATCGCAAGGCTGAGCGGCATCCAGAGCGTCATGAACACGCTGTACATGATGCTCCTGGCCTTCGTGCTGATCCTCCTGATGATGCTGACCTCCATTGTGTCCAAGCAGACCGAGCGGATCCGGGACCTTGCCCAGAGCAACGCGCTCCTGGAGGAGCGCCTGCGGGCGCTGGAGGCGGAGAAGGCACAGTCGGGAGAGGGAGAGCAGTGAAGGAAACGGGCTGCCGTGAAGGAAATGAACTGCGGTGAAGGGAACAGACTGCGGTGAAATGTATATCAGACGCGCATCAGATTAGATGCATGAAGTGAGAAGGGCAATTTACCGGCAGAAGCAGGGGGCATGATTTGAAGGCTGATTCACAGTTAGGGAACATCATAAGAAAAAACAGCGTTTGTGATGTTTCTTCCGTGAGAAGGAGTATTGTGCTGTTTCTCCTTGGAGCAATTGCGATCATCTCATTCAACCATTGGTACATTGACGATGATTACATTGTGCAGTTTCCGTATGCCGATGTGTCTACGGAAACAGTAGCGGTGACGGCAGGACACCCTGTATCGGTTGAGTTTGCCGCGGAGAAGGACTCTATTTACGGATTTAATCTGTATTATACAAAAGCAGAGAACGGAGACGGATACACGACCCGATTTCAACTTCTGCATTGTGGTACAGAACTTTATTCTGCGGTGCTGGACAATGCATCCGGATATGAAGATCAGCAGGTACAGCTGAAGGTTCCTGAGGGTCTGCTGCTGCAGGAAGGTGCGGATTACGAAATCCGGCTTACAAGCGATGCTGCGACAGAGGAGAATTCTCTTATATTCCATAAGAATTATCAGAAGGATGAGATTTGTGTTCGCGTTTTTTATCGCTGGTTCAGCAGAAGCTTTGTGATACGCATTTGCTCGGTGGGGGAGCTGCTGCTGTTGGCAGCCGTATGTGCAATAACGAAAAGAAAGAATGCTTCGCCGGAATGCGTGTTCCTGCTCACCTCGATACTGCTGTGCCTATGCTGGTGCGTGTTGATGCCTTCTTTTCGTGTGCCGGACGAGGATTCTCATTTTGTACGTATTTTCGGCATCCTCGAGGGATATTTTGTGGTTCCGGCCGACGGCAGAGTCCCGATTCCTCAAATCGCGGTAGCATGGCAGCAATATACTCCGTATAACATGTGGAAGCATTTGGAGACAGCTAATTACGGCGCGGATCGCAGGCTGTGGGATTGTGTCAATATAGCCTTGTACAATCCGCTGGTATACATATTTCAGCTGGCAGGAGTGTTCATCGGATCGTTAAGTGGGAATGTGTGGATTTCTTGTCTTACAGGACGTCTGATCAGTGCAATCGGATGTTCGGTTATGATTTATTATGCAATTAAATGGATTCCGTACGGGAAATGGGCACTTGCAGTTATATCACTGTGTCCGGTGGCTTTGCAGGAGAGAGCCAGTCTCTCTGCGGATGCAATGACCTATGCTGCGGTTGTTTTATTGCTGGCTTACTGTATGAAGCTGGGGGCACAAAAGGAGAACAGCATAGGATGGAAACAATTGCTTCCTCTGACCGTGATGGTTTTGATGGTTTCTTCCAGTAAGGTGGTGTATTTTATGGCGGCCTTTCTGGTATTCCTGATTCCCGGTGATCGCTTTTCGGGAAAGAGGTTTGGCAGATGCTATAAGATCGTAACGGTGATTACAGCGGTGATTTTGGCTGTTGGTTGGGCAGCGTATGCGGGAAGATATCTTTCGTTAACCAACGGCGGCGGAAATTCCGCTGAGAAAATACAATGGGTAATGCATCATCCGCTTTCATACATAGGATTGATGCTGCACACCTTATGGAAATATGGAGCGCTCTGGACAACTCAGCTGACAGGGGAAACACTGGGGTACCCGATGTCCTTTACAGCAGGAGATACGTTGACGTTGATCGGAGTGGTTGCCTTGCTGGTAGCTTTGTTTTGCGGATCTGGAATAAAAGGCACGGCGGATGGTGTTTTGCAAAGAGATCGTGCGTGCGACGGGAGGACACGAGGGAATCGTTTTCTTCTGGCTTTTGTTTTCCTGCTGACCGTGGTATTGATCATGTCCAGTCTCTATGTTCAATGGACGAAGGGAAATCCGGAAGAGATTGAGGCTATCGAGGGAATTCAGGGAAGGTATTTCCTGCCGATGCTGCCGGTTCTGTATTTCATGTTGGCAGACGGGCATAAAGAGGAGGAGTTATCCTGCAAAGTGCAGGCACGCTGTACGGTTATCAGTTTGATACAGAACATAGCTGTTCTCACCTGTGTTTTAATGTCAAGCTCGTTTACATAAAAAGTAACAGTAATAGCATTAAGAAGTTCAAACCGTAGGGGAAGCATCGAGGCATGAACAAGATTAAAAGAGCAAAGGACCCATGGAAATGGATAGATTTATTGGGCGGGATAGCAATCACAGCATTTGTGGTGATGAGCCTGTACTGCACGAAATATATCACGTATCAGGCGGATGATTTCTCCTATATGATGGCAAATCAATCCATACAAGTGCAGAATCCCACCTTGAGCTATTTGCATGTGGAGTTGGCATCTGCGTGGAATTTGTACAAGAGTTGGCAAGGCACATGGCTGTCAAATGTCCTGATTTATTTACTCTATGGTCTGCAAATTTACGGGATTGATGCTTTTCGGAAGGCGTGTTTTATCATCGATTTATTGTTTTTTGCATCCATTCTATATACGGTGTGGGAATTCACAGGCTTTTTTCAAACACAGAAAAGGTGCAGATGGTGGATTTCGTTAACCGCGGTACTGATGTGGGGATGCATGAACACGGTTTCTCCGGCGGAGGAGTTGTATTGGATTGATGTGGTTTTTGCATATACGGTTCCGCTTTTGTGCGGCCTGTTTGGAATCGGTCAATATCTTTATTATACAAGAACGAACCGAAAAAGCGCGCTTTTCTTATCAATGGCCCTGGGCTTTCTGGGATGCGGTGGTCCGCTGGTTGGGACCGCTCTTTTCTGTGCGGTTTACCTGGCAATTTACTCCTTGCAATGGATGGAGAAGAGAAGAATTGCCGGCGAGTATTGTGCCCCGTTTTTAGCGACATTGTCCGGGGCATTGCTGAATGCATTTTCACCGGGAAACTTTGTAAGACATGCCGCGGAAACGGGAGAAGGATATTATATTTTAAAAGTTCTTTGGCTGACGTTGGAAGATGTCTTTCTTCGTTATAAAGGCTTGATTAGCAGTGGCTTTTTAATTGGCTTGTGTGCATTGGTTTTTGCCTTTGTTTACAGCAGGAGCGGTAACCTGTTCCGGGCAAAGTGGAATCCGGTGTTTCTGTGGTGCTATGTTTTTTTCACAGCGTACATAATGATCTTTCCCTTTGTATTGGCATACCAGCTGGAAGGGTATTTATCCGATCGCGTCGGGTATGAAGTAGATATGGCAATGGGTATGCTGACCATCCTGTGTACGTTATACACGGCAGAATGGGCGAAGAGTCACTTGGGGAAAAAGGTTCCTGATTGTAAATTAAGGGAGCGGCATCAAGCTGTTCTGCGCCTATGCGGAATCCTCATTCTGACCGCGAATCTGTTTCTGAACAGATGGTCTGACAGCATGATTCCCAATCAGATTGCGGAGGTCGCAAGCGGTCATTGCGCAGTGTTCTGCGAGGAGATCGATGCGATATATGAGGAAGTCGCTTCTTCTGCCGAGAAGGATGTGGTGATTACCACGGAACTTCCGACTTCAAGAGTTCTGAAGATGCTGGACGTTCGGGACTGGCAGGATTACTGGGGAAACAATGGGATCGCGGCGTGGTATGGACAAAACAGTGTGATTTTTGAAAAAGCAGACAAAGAGTATACCGATAAACTGGTGGGAAAATGGAGCAAATAAGCGAGACCGGAATCATTAAATTCTCGGTCATTATTCCGGTCAAAGAAATCAACGATTACATACGGACAGCCATGCCGCATTATGCGGCGATGAAGGAGCAGGATTATGAGATCCTGATCTTTCCGGACGAGGAGACGCAGGAGAGCTTCCCAGAGATGGGAGAAAAGGTTCGCGTGATCCCGTCCGGAAAGACAGGGCCTGCACAGAAGCGTGACATGGCATTGCAATATGCCAGGGGCGAGATCATTGCCTTTATTGACGACGATGCCTATCCTTCTCCTGCGTGGCTGGAGAAGGCACTGCCGTATTTCGAGGATCCTTCCGTGGGAGCCGTGGGGGGACCTGCGGTGACGGCGCCGGAGGACGATGACTGGCAGAAGGCGTCCGGCAAGGTGTACGAATCGAAGATGTGCAGTGCCGGGTATACCTACCGGTATCTGCCGGAGGCCGGGCGGGACGTGGATGATCTTCCGAGCGTGAACCTGATCGTTCGGGCCGACCTGTTCCGAAAGGTCGGAGGATATGACTCCAATTACTACCCGGGAGAGGATACCAAGCTGTGCCTGGATATCGTCAATGCAGGATATCGCATCGTATATGATCCGCAGATTCTGGTTTATCACCACCGGCGGCGCATGTTCCGCGCACATCTGCGGCAGGCCACCAATTATGCCAAACACCGCGGTTATTTTGCGAAGGTGCTGCCGCAGACCTCACGGAGATTCGCTTACTTTGTCCCGACGCTGTTCGTGGCGGGACTGATCCTCGGACCGGTCCTGGCGATCTTTGTACCGGCGATATGGTATATTTATGGGAGCGTTCTGCTGGTGTATTTTCTGCTGCTCGCGGGGAGCATCCGTCATGCGGAGAATTTCCGCGTGTGGATTCTGGCGCTGCTGGGCATTTTCCTCACCCATGTGGGGTACGGAATCCGCTTTGTGCAGGGACTCTGCTCGAAAAAGCTTTTGCGGTAGGAACAGATCCTGCCGAAATAGAAATGAAAAAGGACGAAGAGTAAAATGAAGATTTCAATTGCGTATCCGCCTCTGGAGAGTGAGAAGGGCGTTGCCTTGCTGGGACAGAACCGTCAGTTCCAATGGTTCAATTCTCCTACTTATATTTATCCCATGGTGCCTGCGTATGCGGCAACCTATCTGCAGTCCAAGGGCTTCGAGGTTGTCTGGGATGACGGCATTGCCGAAGGGAAGACCTACGCGTGGTTCCGGGAATATGTCGGGAAGAGTGACATCGATGTCATGATGATTGAGACCAAGGCGCCGGTGGTAAAGCTCCATTGGGAGATCGTAAAGGATTTCAAGCGGATCCGGCCGGAGATGATCATTGTCATGGTGGGCGATCATGTGACCGCCTTTCCCGAGGAGACGATGGAGCACTGTCCGGTGGATTATGTCCTGACGGGCGGCAACTACGACTTCCTTCTGGAGAATCTCTGCGAGAGTCTGGAGGACCACAAAGGAAAACCGGTCATCGGTGAGCTGGAGCCCGGCATTTATTATCGCGACGGGCAAGGGAAGATATGCAATACCGGCCGCTTCCGGCTGAGCCATGATCTGAATCTCCTGCCGCGCATTGACCGTGATCTGACCAAATGGAGACTTTACAGCGAGAAGAACGGCAATTACAGCCGTCTGCCCGGAACCTATACCATGGCCGCCCGGGACTGCTGGTATCACAAGTGTACCTTCTGCAGCTGGACGACGCTCTACAACGAGTATCACATGCGGACACCGGAATCTCTGCTGGATGAAATCGGCGTCCTGATCGAGGAGTACGGCGTGAAGGAGATCATGGACGACTCCGGCGCCTTTCCGGTCGGTGAGTGGCTGCATACCTTCTGTCAGGGGATGATCGACCGCGGCTACAACCGGAGGGTTGTGATGGACTGCAACATGCGCTTCTCCCGTCTGACACTGGAGGAGTACCGTCTGATGAAGAAGGCGGGCTTCCGGTTCGTTCTCTTCGGCCTTGAGAGCGCCAACCAGGCGACGCTGGACCGTATCCGCAAGGGCGAGAAGATCGAGACCATGATCGAGAGCTGCAAGATGGCGCAGAAGGCCGGCCTGTCGGTGCATGTGACGATCATGTTCGGCTACCCGTGGGAGGGCGAGGAAGAGATTGCGAACACGGTGAAGCTGGGCCGCATGCTGCTGCAGAAGGGCTATGCGAAGACGCTGCAGGCGACGGTGTGCATTCCCTACCCGGGCACACCCCTTTATGAGGAGTGCCGGGCAAACGGATGGCTGCAGACCGAGGACTATGCGGAATACGACATGCGGCGGCCGGTGATGAAGACGCCGGTCGGCGATGAGCGTCTCATGGAGGCCGTGCAGGAGGTCTATAAGGTGGCCTTTCATCCGGAGTTCATCGCACGCCGGATCCTGGGAATCCGCAGCTGGGAGGATGTGAAGTTCATCGCCAGAGCGGCCGGAAAGGTGTTCGGACATCTGATGGATTTCGGCAATAAGAGAAAGGATGCGTAGGGTACCGATTCGCAGAATCCTTCGTGCAGACCACGCCGGCGATGGCGCAGGCCTGCCGCAGGATGCAGACGCAGGAGAACAGAGATGGGCTTTCTTATTCCGATTTTTGCCATATTGATCCTGAATGCAGGAATTGTGTCGGCAACAAGGCGAAAGTTCGGAGAATGTCTTCCGATCACATTGATCGCGCCGATTCTGGTTCTGTATACCTCCCAATATGTGTTCCATACGTTCCGCATCGCGTATGTGCTGCTAGCCGCTGCCGGCGTCTGGGCAATTCTGCAATTCATCCGACACCGGAAGGAGAGCATCCCTTCGTATTGCTCCTTTGGCTTTTATGCTTTTCTGATGATCTGTGCCTGGTATGTCGTGATCGACTGGGGACGCAGCTTTTCTGTTTCCGATGAAATGGGATTCTGGGGCATGATGGTGCGGGAGATGCTCCGTCTGGATCGCTTTTACAGCGTTGCGGATTCGGTCCTTACCGTGCACAAGGATTATCCGCCGTTCTTCCCTTTGTTCGAAATGCTGTTCTGCAAGCTCAGCGGGGGATTCCGGGAGGATTTCTGCAGCATGGCGCTGCATATCTTCTCCTTTGGACTCCTGGTGCCTGCAATGGAGCTTCGGCACAGGGGCGGTTTGCGCTCCTGTCTCAAGAGTCTGGCGATGCTGGCCTTCTGTGTCCTGCTGGTATTTTCTCTGGACGGGGACGGAATTGCGCAGACCATTTATCTTGATTATCCCATGGCGATGGTGGCGGCCGGTGCCTTTGTGCTCATTTTCAAGGGAAGGGTTCTGCATTCGAGGTTTGATCTGGCAGTGTACAGCCTTTTGATGACACTGCTGCTGATGGGAAAGCAGATCGGAATCTTCTACTACGGCCTTTCGACGCTGTACCTGATCATAACCGCGATACAAGTCCGGCGGACGAAGGAGGAGGTGCGGTGCGTCCGGTGTGCGCTGGCGGGAATTGCGGCGCCTGTCCTGTGGTGGGGCAGCTGGAAGATGTATATTCAGCGGCTGCACATCAGCGGGCAGTTCGATCTCGGGCAGATTAGCCTGGAGAGCATTCTGAAGAACATTGCCGACAAGGATTATGTGAAGGAGAGCATCAACAACTACGCGGTGGCCGTCACGAACCAGCAGCTGAGTCGCGGCAGCCTTACGATCAGCTTCTTTTCCTCGATCTTTCTCGTAACGCTGCTGGAGCTGGTACTCCGCCGGGTTTACAGGGAGCTGCTCGACAGGAGAGCGGCCTGCACACTGATCGGTATCATGGATTTCGGCGGGATCGGTTATGCGGTATTGATGCTGATCCTGTATATTCTGTGCTTCTCGGAAATCGAGTTCACGAATCTCATGAGCTTTCCTCGTTACATGGGATCGTATGTCGTCTTTGCGTTGCTGGTGATCTATCTTATCTTCTGCAGGCTTGAGGACGAGAGAAGAGAGGGCGGCATTGAGGTCTCCGTGCTGGCGATATCCTTCTGCGTACTGGCGGTCCTGAATGCCGAGGCATTGATCCACATGGAGCCGCAGGTGATCTGGGGAGATCCGTACACAGAGCTGCGGGAGATCGGCAGCTATCTGGACAACAACACGGAAGCGGGAAGCCGGATTTACATCGTGGACAGTGAGGGACGGATTGGCTATATGCAGACCTATTATTCGTGCGACGGCCGATGGATCGATCCGGAGAGCAGTCTTTCTTCCAGTGAGAATATCATGCAGGACGCAGAGGCTTTTATTGAGAAGGTACAGTACGCAATGCAGGAGTATGACTACATCTGGATTGCATCTGCAAATGAGGAACAAAAGGAGATCCTGCGGCAATTCCTTCCGGAGGACGAGCTGGAGGATGGGACATTGATCTCGCTTAAAGAGCACACGAGTTGATTCGGTGTTTCCGGGAATAAAATGCAGCAGGTGGAGCAACGGCTATGAGAACCATTTCAATTGTAACGCCAACCTATAATTCCATGCGGACATTGGAGGACTACATGTCCGCAATTCTGATGCAGGATTATCCGCATGAGGCCATGGAAATCGTGATTGCGGACGGCGGCTCCTCGGACGGAACCGTGGAACGTATGGAGAAATATGCAGCCGCCTGCGATGTCCGCATCACCGTGATCCCGAATCCGTTGAAAACAGCGGAGGCGGGCAAGGCAGTGGGGGTGCGGAAGGCAGAGAATGAGATCGTTCTGCTGCTGGACTCCGACAACATCATCCCGGACGCGCATTGGATGACGCGGATGATGGCTCCCTTTGAAGAAACGGAGATCATTGCCAGCGAGCCCATCGAATATACCTATCGCCGGGAGGACGGCGTCATCAACCGGTATTGCGCCCTGATCGGGATGAACGATCCGCTGTGCATGTTCACGGGAAACTATGACCGCAGATGCCTTGTGACGGGGAAGTGGACCACCGTAGAGCGGGAGGAAGCGGACCGGGGAGATTACCTGTCCATACGGTTCCGTGCGGACATGATCCCAACCATCGGTGCAAACGGTTTCTTCATGAAACGGAAGGAGCTGCTGGAGAATTTCGAGGGAGATTATCTGTTCGACATCGATGTTCTGTGGGAGCTGTTCCAGAAGGACCCGCAGCTGCGTGTGGCCAAGGTGAAGACTGGAATTGTGCACCTGTTCTGTCCGGATCTTAAAACTTTTAAGAGGAAGCAGAACCGGAGAGTCATGGATTTCCTGTATTTCTCCGAAGCGAAGGGACGCAAGTATCCGTGGAGCAAGGTCGGGAAATACAAGATTGCACTGTTCTGCCTGGCCTGTGTGACGATTGTTCCGCTGCTCATTCAGTCCGTCATCGGCTTCTGCCGGAAGCCGGATTGGAGAGTATGGCTCCTGCACCCTGTGATGTGCTGGATTACTCTGTGGGTCTACGGAACAGGAACCATCCGGGGTTTGTTCCGCAAGGAAGCGGCGGACCGCAGTGATTGGAAGCAGTAACGGTTCAGTTTGATTTTTGGCCTCTTGTAAGATATGAGAACACTTAATCTGTATTATCAATGCAACAATAATTTTGTTTATGCTCTGGCGACGTCCATTGTATCGCTGCTGATCCATGCATCGGAAGAGATTCAATACGATATTTATATCCTGACGCCGGATATAACGGTTGAAAATCAGAATAGGATTGAGGGAATGCTAAAGGATTATCCTAGGATACATTGCCGGATTGTTTTCATGGATTCGGCTGTAGCGGAGGAGGAAATTCGCTCGTGGAATGTCCCGGCGCATCGCTTTGCCTATGTTACCTACTATAAATTGCTCATTGCACGTTATTTTGAGAACACGGATGTACACCGAATTATGACGGTTGGGGCAGATACGCTGATCCTTGGTGATTTGTCAGAGCTTCTGGATTTCGATTTCGATGGCAATCCTATTGCAATGAACTGGTCGGAGAAACTGTATGAGAGACGATTCCGCAGAGACATGAAATATTGCATTGCAGAGATGGTGTATTTTGATCTGGATGCGTGGCGGGCCGGTAAATGTGAAGAGCGCGTTATAAATCGGCTGAAGAAATATGGAGATATTCACGGCAGCAAAGACCAGGGATTGCTGAACATGGAATTTCAGAAAGAGATCACACAGCTTCCGCTGAAATATAATGTGTACGGCATTACCTGGAACTATTCCATGCGAGGAAGACTGTTGTTCAATAATGCGCCGGTTGTGACAAAGGAAGAGGTGGAGGATGCCTATGCACATCCGGAAATTGTTCATCTGCCGGCGACCTTTCTGTACCGTCCGCATGAAGAAGGGACGCTGCACCCTATGAAGGAAATCTGGTGGGAGTATTGTCACAAAACACCGTGGAGAAACATGAAGCCGTTGCCGGTTCTGGCGGAACTGGGAGCGAAGGAAAAGTTTCTGCGGGCGGTATATACGCACAGCCCTAGATGGTTTGCAGAGTGGTTTTTCTCGTTTTGCAGACACGGATATGGTTTCATGAATTCGGTGCTGTATCCTTACAGGGAAGCTTACGGTAAAAATATAAAACAGATATACACGGAAGTGCCGTTAAAAAAATGAATTCTGAATTGGGCCGTACAGGAGTTATAAAGTAATTATCGGTGCCCAGCAGAGATGGACGACAGGAAGTAAACGATTTGACGCAGAGATCCCGTATACAGAACGTATCCAACAATTTCATATGGACAGCCGTAAACTCTATTGTTTCAACTGTACTTCCCTTCATTGTCAGATCGCTTCTGATTCGCCGTATTGGTATTGAATACAGCGGCGTCAGCAGTTTGTTTACATCTGTGTTTCAGGTATTAAGCGTTGCGGAATTAGGCATTGGTAATGCCGTGGTGTTTTATCTTTACCGCTCGGTCGGTCAGAAAGACATACAGCAGACGCGATATCTGTTGCGGATGTTGCGACGAATTTATCGTGTTATTGGACTGATCATCACCGTGGCCGGTGTGATTTTACTTCCGTTTGTCCCTTATCTGGCAAAGGGAAAAGAATATCCGGAAGGGCTAAATCTCTACATTGTCTTTGCAATTTATATAATTAATACTGCCTTTGCATATTTAACGGTAGGATACCGAACGATTATGCTACAGGCAGACCAACGTGCAGATATTGTGGAAAAAGCAGGAGTGTGCGCCGGTGTCTGTATGTATGGATTACAAATTTTTGCGATCCTTTTTTCTGGTAATTATTATCTTTACTGTGCGCTTCTTTTGGTGTCACCTGTTCTTAATACGATTCTGCCGGCAATTGCCGGAAAACGATATTACCCGGAGATCTTTGAAAAGAAGGCCGGCCAGACCGAGTATCATCCGAGTCAGGGATTTCGCAGAGAGTTTATTACACGGACAGCATTTATTGCATTGGCTAAAATCCGGAATATTTCGCGCAACTCTTTTGACAGCATTGTAATCAGTTCCTTTCTTGGCCTATCCGTTCTGGCAATGTACCAGAACTATTATCAGATCATGTTGGTGCCGATTACCTTGTTGGGGATGTTGCATCGAGCGGTTGGACCAAGCCTTGGAAATTCTGTTGCATTGGAAAATCGAACAGATAATTATCAGGTACTGTGGATATATTCTTTTATACAGCAGGGGGCAGTTACAATCTGTACATCTTGTCTGTTGAATCTCTATCAACCATTCATGCGGTTGTGGGTTGGGGAAAATTATCTCTTGCCTTACAGAGTTGTGATTATGTTCTGTATCTATTTCTATTTGATGAGCTTGTCCGACATCAGCGAGCTTTTGAAAGAGACTACCGGAGTGTGGAGTCAAGAAAGAGTTCTTGCAATAGTAGAAGCAGCAGCAAATCTTGTTTTGAACTTAATTTTAGTAAGGTATTGCGGTGTGATGGGGGTGATTCTTGCCACAATTGTCACACTGTCCATTATTAATCTTCCTTTTGAATTTATTGCGCTTTTTCGTAAGTATTTCAAACAAAACGGAATGGATTACTTTAAAATTCAGGCAAAATACACGTTTACAACCATCTGTGTTTGTTCACTTTCTTATGCGGCTTGCTGTTGGATCCCGGAGGAGGGAATTCTGTGGTTTATGTTGAGATGCTTGTTTGCAGTTTTAATACCTGGAATTTTGCTGAAGTTTATTTATCATAATAGTCCGGAAATGAAGAAAATCATTGGGATTTTACACACTCTGTTAATCCCTCGTTTGAAACAGTTGCGCAGAAAGAGGTGAGGATATGGAACAAGTAACTATTATTATTCCAGTCTATCATCCGGAGAAACAGCTTTTGGAACGAGCTATCCGCTCTGTTTTAGAGCAAACATGGGATAATATTGAACTGCTGTTAGTCATTGATGATTGTGAAACAGATATAGATGACTATGAAAACCTACTCCAGAGGAAAAAAGGCACGCTTGCGACAACAGCTGTAACTGAGAATGATGTTAAAAGGTCAGTGAAAATACTGCACACATCAGGTTCAATTGGTGTCGCGGCTGCGAGAAATATAGGCCTTGCGGATGCCGAAGGTACATGGGTTTGCTTTCTGGATCAAGATGACTATTACGATTTAACCTTTGTGGAGGCTTTGGTTCATTCAGCCAAAAGTCAAAAAAAAGAAATGGCGATGGTGGGTTTTGCGCTGGTAGATATGGAAGACAGAGTTATCGGCGGATATCCGAGAAAAGAGAGCTCCTACAGCGGAGAATGGTTGTATTGGTCAACTTGTGCGATTTGGAACCGCATATATAAAAGAACGGCACTGAATGTACATGGAATCCGTTTTCCGGAAGGATGTTATACGGAAGATATGCTGTTTGTCCTTCAGTGCAATGAATGTATGTCATACGGCAATGTGGTGGAGGAAAAGCTGTACTACAATTATCAGAACCCACGTTCTACTTCGCGGTCAGGTGAATTTAACAAATTGTCTTTGGATCAGATGCCGTGGGGGCAATTGATGAAAATTGCTTCTAAAAGGAAGCGGGACAAGGATCCGTATGCAGTTGGCTTTATAATGAATGAAGTTGTATTGCTTACATGTATTTTGTCACGAAGAAGTGAGCAGATTACATGCCGTGAGGCGGAAAAAAAAGCCAGAGAATTGTTTCTTGATTTGTGCAGTAGCATGTCAGGAAAGGAGCTGAGAGCGGCTGTCAGGCATTACATTCGAAATGCTGAGCTGAATTCCGTCATGAAGATATTGATTTATGGATATATGCTGGCGTCTTTTCATAATACAGAGGAATTGTACGGAAAGTTTGTTCGTAAAGCATTAAGCCTTCGCTAAGGCAAGAATATGAGTACAGTGCGCAAATAGAAGGTTGGGATGTCGTAAGATGCGTAGAGTGGTGGAAATTTTGAACTATTGGGAAACCAGGATACAGGAGCCCTTCTACTCTTGGATCATGGGCATATACAACAGGGTACTGCAAATAAGAAATCCGGAGAAAGTACTGCACTTAGGATCAGAATATCCGGATAAAACATTTTACGTCATCCGC
This sequence comes from Succinivibrio sp., assembly GCA_963591995.1. Lineage (GTDB taxonomy): Bacteria > Bacillota > Clostridia > Lachnospirales > Lachnospiraceae > CAG-791. Next base: position 12,019 of record CAVAUJ010000021.1, on the reverse strand, counting down.
TTGGATAATCAGGGAATTGGATTAGCATCTTTTTTTGATGAGGTTCTCGGAGCGATGAAGTATGCCCAAAAGCGGGGCTACATACCGGTTGTGGATATTTCAGACACAAATTGCAGTTTGGTGGACCCGGACCGTGGGGGAGATGCCTGGGAATACTATTACGAGGGTATCTACACAGAGGGAAAGTTATATACAAAGCAAGATGCAAGAAATGCAGAAAGGGTTGTGTACCATAATCAGAATTTGATAACCCTATATAAGAGATATTCCCCCAAAGAGATTCGGTGTCGGAGTGAGCTTTGCAGGAGAATTCGCTATAACGAGGAAACAGATGTATTTCTTAAGCAAAATGAATCCAGGATATTGGCGAAAAAACCATGCATTGCAGTATATTATCGCGGGACAGATTATAAAGTTCACGGAAGCTATGTTCCCATTGGACACCCGAAGGTGATGGAGATTTGTGATTTTTGGGAAGAAGTTCAAATCTACGCGGACAAAATGGGTTGTTCGAATATTTTTTTTGTGACGGAAGAGCAGGAAGCTTTAGATTATGTTATGGAGCATCAAGGCAAACTGCAAGTAGATTATTTTGAAAAGAAAAGATTTTCTGATTTTGCCTTTGATGATTCTATTTCATCTAAAGTGCTACCTGGAGTATCTAGGTATGAAAATAATCTGCTGTATCTGTTGGATTTAGATATGATGTCGAAGTGTGAATATTTATTTGGCCCTTTTAACAGTGGAATTCAGATGGCTTTGAATTTAAATGGTGGCCAATATAAGGATGTACATATCGTTGATATTGGGAGGAATTAGAAGGTGCATCTTGTTTCCGTGATCATCCCGACCTACAACCGGGCAAAAGATTTGCAGCGGCTGCTGAATTCGATCGCAGCCAGCGATTATCCTGCGGTCGAGATCGTTGTTGTGGACAATGCTTCGACCGATGATACCTGCCGGGTGGTGCAGTCCTTTATACAGGCGAAGAACAGGGATTCTCTGGTTGTGCAATACATTGCCAGTCCGGTGAATCTGAATGCAGGCGGGGGAAGAGCCGAGGGCGTGCGGCATGCGAAGGGAGAATATTTTCTTTTCATTGACGATGACAATGAGATTTATCCGGATATGATTACGGAGCTGGTGCACTTTCTGGAGCTTCACCCGGGAACCGGACTGGCGGCGCCGCTGTCGCTTGGAGGTGCAGATGGACAGGAGGTAGGTGCTCTTGGCTGCGGCATAGATCTTCACACATCGCGAGCAGTTTTTGTGGAGTCAGGTGTGCGATTGGATCAGGTGGATCCGGAGGGAGATTATCCGACGACAGCAGCGACGAATTCCTTCATGATGACCCGGGAGGCGTATGAGAAATCCGGTGGCTGGGATCCTTATTTCGAAATCATGTATGAGGAGACCGATCTGGGACTGCGGGTTCAAAAAGCGGGCTTTGCGCAGTTCTATGCACCAAAGGCGAGAACACTGCATCTGGGTGCTGTGATGACCGGAGAGAACATAGAGCTGCGGAGCCTTGGAATCGGAACACCGAGGAGAGCCTATACCTTTGCGAGGAATCGCAGCATTATGATGCGGCGGTATGCGGGAACGGCCGATAAGATTCGCTATTTCATCCTGTTCCATCCCGCCTTTACTGTTTACTATGTTGTGCAGTCCCTGCGGTATCACCGGCCGGACATTGCCTGGGGATACTGGAGAGGCGCGTGGAAGGGGTGCTTCTGTGCGAAGTTTGGAGATCATAGTCCCGTGCTACAATGAGGCGGAATGCGTTGCCGTCCTGTACAGCAGCATTGAGGAGGCCCTGCAGGGGATCGCGGAACTGCAGTGGTCCATCATTTATGTCAATGACGGCAGCAGTGATGACACACTGCAGAGAATAGAGCGGCTCGCAGAGGAAAAGGGAAAGGAGAGGGTGAAATATCTGTCCTTTTCCAGGAATTTCGGCAAGGAGGCGGCGATTTATGCCGGGCTTTCGTATTCCGAGGCGGATTATGTGGTGCTGATGGATGCGGATCTGCAGCATCCGCCGGCACTTCTCCCGGAGATGATCGCAGCATTGGATGAGGGGTATGACAGCTGCAGCGCAAGGCGGGTGGACCGAAAGGGGGAGCCGCTGGTGCGCAGTGTCCTCTCGAGAGGCTTCTACGGGATCATCAACCGGCTGACGACCATGCATCTGGTGCAGGGCGGTTCGGATTACCGCATGATGAAGCGGGCCGTGGTCAACGCCATGATGTCGCTGGGAGAGCGGGAGCGCTTCACCAAGGGCATTATGTCCTGGGTCGGATATGAGACGAAGTGGATCGAATATGAGAACGTGCCGCGGGCAGCCGGCAGCACGAAATGGTCCATGCGCGGCCTGATGCGGTATGCGATCAACGGTTTTTTTGCCTTTGCAACGACGCCGCTGCGGGCGGCCGTGTGGCTGGGCTTTGGAATCGATCTCGTCACCCTGATCGCCGCCATCTGGTTCATTGCGGAGATTCTCTCCTCCGATGCGCCGCGAACGGGGTATGGCACCATTGTCATTCTGATCGCCTTCTTCGGAGGAACGATCATCCTGATCCTCGGCATCATCGGCGAGTATCTGGCCAGGATCTATCTGGAGGTTAAGAAGCGGCCGCTGTACATTGTCCGGACCACCAACATGGAGGACAAGGATCCGGGGCTGTTGGAGGGATAAATGAATCAGTCGCTTGAGGAGCAGCTGGGGCTCGATGTGCGGGTGCCGGGGCTCCATCTTCCGTTTGCGTTTCATAAAAAAATATTCCTGGTGTCCCTGCTCGCAGGATTCCTGACGCATGCCTATTGCATGCTGAACATGATCGGCACCGAGGACACGCTGGGCAGCTATTCACAGGAGTCCGTCAATATTCTCAGCACCTTTGCGGGCGCGAGCACCGGGCGATGGCTGAGCAATGCCGTCAACTGGGTGCAGACCTGGTACCGGACGCCCTTTATCTCCGGCCTGCTGATCCTCCTGGTGACCGCGTGGACGGCGCAGCTCGTCATCGATTTCTTCCATATTGAGTCGACCGCGGGGCAATACCTTGCCGCCATCCTGCTGGAGGTCAGCTCTCCGACGCAGGCCTATATGACGCTGTACGAGGTGGGATATCCTGTCTCGGTGCTGCTCGCCTGCCTTGCGGCGCTCCTCTTAAAGCGTGCGGGGGAGCAGAAAGGGGAGGGGAATACTAGGGGCTTTGCGGCGTGGGGGCTGTGGCTCGGTGCGTGGCTCTCCTTGAGTCTGTCGTTGGTCATCCTGCCGGTGAATCTGGCCTGTACTCTGACCCTCCTTGTTCTGGAGCTGATCCTGCAGACACTGTCGGCGGATTCCGATATCCGGAAAAGGTGGCAATGGATTGGGAAGAGTCTTCTCGTCGTTCTGCTCGCAGGAGCCTTCCTGCTGGTGAGCTCGAAGCTCCTGATGGGGGTATATGAGATCGAGCAGACGAGCTACCAGGGAGCAGAGGCGGCGATGAGCGGTGCGTTTGCCTTCTCCCTTGCCGGGAATTACCTGCATGCGATTGTGAAGCTGGGGATCATGGGATTGTGGAAGATCCAGATCCTGCCGCTCTTCCGGTTCAGCTACTACCTGATCTATCTGTGGATCCTTGTGTGCATCGCGGTGCTCTTCGTGCGCAGGAAAAGAGGGCCGGCGGCCGTGGGAGAGAAGAGGCAGTGGAGGCTCCTCCTCGCAGAGCTCCTCTTGTGGGCTCTGCTGGTGCCGGTTGCTGTCTGCACCATGTCCTTGCTGAGCTATGGCTTTATGTACCGCGGGCAGCACCGGATGTCGCTGATGCTGCTCATCCTCGGGAGCCTTCCCCTGGTGGAGAGGGTGCTGCGGACCGGGACCGCCGGGGCCGGCGCAGGAGGGAAGATCCCTGCAGGGCAGGCGGTTGTGCCCGCAGAAGAGGACGCCGGGCAGTTCCTGCCGGTGTCGGCGGGCGTTGCAGGGAAGCAGGCGGTGGTATCCCGCGGAGCACGGCTTCTGTACTGGGGCGAGATAGCTGCCCTTGTGTGCATGATTTACGGCACCTTCCTGTTCGACAATGTGGGGTATGCCAACCAGCATCACGTCATGACCCAGGACCGATCTCTTTGTACGCGGATCCTGTCGGCCCTGGACGGGACGGAAGGGTTCACCTATGACCAGCCGGTGTATTTTCTGAACATCCTGAGCTGGGATGCGGCAGAGAGCGTTTCGCCGCTCCAATACGATCCGGAGTTGTACTCCGTGATCTGGCCGGTGGCGACAACGGATCTCTACGCCTATGAGGATGCCTCCTTCCGGACGCATATGCGCAGCTACGAGGGCGTTGTGCTGGCAGAGCCGTCCGAGGAGGTCATAGCGGCGATTAAGGAATCGGGGCTGGCGGAGGAATACGAGGAGCTGGCAAGCGGGGATTTCCGCATTGTGCAGGCGGAGGGCACCTGGGTGGTTGTTGTGAAGACGGTCGGGCCGCCGAACGTGCTGTACGGATGATTCGGATGATTCGGATGAAAATACGGATGATATAGAGAGCGGATAGGATAAAGGATTGTTGGAGAAGGCACAGAAGCGTCGAATTGCAGAACAATATCTGATCTTTCTGGGAGCAGGAGTGATTCTGCTCCTTTTGTGGTGGCAGTTTTATCTGAAGGATCAGACCGTGCAGGAGCGATGGGTGCTGGAGAGCGGGGGCACGCAGCAGTTCACGGCGTCGGAGGAGCGGACACGGATACAGGGCATCGGTCTTTGCAATGACGATGCCGTAAAGAGTGTCTACGACCTGTATGACCCCTGCGTGATGACGGGGACCCTGCGTATTCTGGATTCGGACGAGCAGGTGGTCTGGGAAAGGTCCGTGGAGGAGCTGACGGTTCCGACGCTGCGGCTGGAGCCGATGGCAGAGCTCCCCGGGGAGGAGATTGTGCTGACAGCCGGAGAGACCTACCGCGCGGAGATTGTAACGAAGAGCGGGGAGACGGCAGACAACATCACCTGGGTTCTGTACGGCGGACAACGGGGATGGGGCGGATTCTACCTGCTGATCGCGGGGCTCCTCCTTTTCCTGTTCACGGCGGTTTATTGCTACAGCTATGGACTGCTGCACCTTCCTTTCCCGCTGCTCTGGATCGGCGGTGCCCTGCTCCTGGCCCTGATCGGCATGCTGGTCATGGTGCCGCCCTGCGTTGCGGACGAGGAGCTGCATTTCGGCAGCGCCTATGCCGTCTCGAACCGATGGATGGAATGGATGGAGCGCGCGGGGCTTCTGCCGGAGGCGCTGCAGCTGCCCGCAAAGGTTCCGTCCGGTGTCCTGCGGATGAGCGGCTTTGACAGCGCAGATTATCTCCGGCAGTTCTGGACGGATTGGAGCTATGGGAATCAGGCAGTGGACGGAGCCGGCGGATATGCGCTGGAGGGCATCATGCCGCACTACAGCTACGCGGTATCCGCCATTGGCATCACCGCGATGCGGCTGCTGCACGCGCCGTTCCAGCTCTACATCATCGCGGCAAGGGAGATGAACGTCCTCCTGTATGCCGTGCTGACGTGGATCGCCATGCGGGTGTATCCGCCGATGCGGCGGGCGGTGATCGGGATCTCGCTCCTGCCCTCCGTCCTTTGGATCGTCAATTCCTGCTCTTATGATGTGTGGAACCTCGGCTTCTGTATCCTGTTCGCCTGCGTCTGCGCGCGCCTGGGGGAGCAGAGCAGGGTGTCTGTCCGCGAGGGGCTCCTTGCCCTTCTGGTGTTCGTTGCCTTTGCACCGATCAAGTTCATCTATGCCAATTTCATCCTGCTCCTCCTGTTCATCCGGCGGGGGAGCCTGGTGATGAAGCATAAACGAGCCTTCGCCGGTGCGCTGCTGGGAATGGTGTTCCTGTGCAGTGCGGTTGTGCTGGGAGCAAGAGGAGCGGAGGTGCTGACCTTCCTTGGCAACAGCGGATTCGATGCACGCGCCGGCGTGGATATGCAGACGACCTACACCATCGGATGGGTGGTGCTGCATCCCGTCCGAACGGCCTTGGTGTACATCAAGACGCTGTACACCGATGGCTTTGCCCTGCTGTGGAAGCTCTTCCTGGGCGATCAGTTCTCGGATGGAATTCCGCTCCTTCTGGGGACCGGTATTGTCTGCACCTTCCTTGCCATCCTGCGCAGCACGGCAAGGGCGTGCGGCCTTTCCGGCAGGAGATACCGCATCGCGGCAGGGAGTGTGGTGATCACCGGTGTCCTGATCGTGATGTCCTCCTTTTTGTTCGTCTACTCCTACCGGGGCGGCGCCGGGATCGGAACCATCCGGGGAATGCAGGGGAGGTATTTCATCCCGCTTCTGATCTGCCTGCCCTTCCTGCTGAAGGAGAAGAGAAAGAGCGTTCGGAGCGGGGAAGGTGTTGCGGGAGAGGAAAGCGTTCGGGGCGAAGAAAGCGTTCCGGGCGAGAAAGTCGGAGAGGCGCTGCAAAGAGAGACCGGAAACGTTGCTCGGGATCGGCGGCTGCTCCTGCTCCTTGCGACGCTCTCGCTGTGCTCCTTCCTGACAAGGTTCTGTTATGTGATCACAATGTGACATGTTCAAGTTGCTTTTAAGTTGCTTTCACGTTGCATAGAAGGTATGCACGGAAGCGTATCCTTTCGCGGATGGCCATGGGAATATTGAATTCACTGGGAGGGATCGGCAGCAATGTCTACCTGCTGCTCATCTATTCCGGCATCGTCATAGTGGTGTATTATCTGCTGCCGGGGAGCCGGCGCGTGTCCTGGCTCCTTTTGGGGAGTCTGTTCTTCTATGCGGTTTGCGATGTCCGGTTCCTCGCGCTGCTCCTTGCAGAGACGGTGCTCACCTGGGGGATCGGTGCAAGGCTTGCAGCCTGCCGGGGCGAGAGGAGCGGAGACGGGGAAGAGAGAGGGCGCGGGAAGCCGGAAAAGAGCGGAGAGGAACAAGCGAGCGCTGCTCCCGCCGGGAGAGCGGCGAGGGGCTGGCTGATCGCCGGTGTTCTCCTTGTGCTGGGGATTCTGTTCTTCTGTAAATACGAGAATTTCTTCCGGGAGGCTTTCTCCATGGAGGGGACGGAGGTGGTGCTGCCCCTTGGCATTTCCTATTATTCCTTCCGGATGATCAGCTATCTGGCGGATCTGTTCCTCGGAAAGAGAAAGAGGGAGAGGTCCCTTCGGTACTATGCCGTCTATGTGATGTTCTTCCCGCAGCTCCTGTCCGGGCCTATCGTGCGGTCGGAGGGCATGCTGGAGGAGCTGCATGCGCAGAAGCGGCCGGATTCCTGCGACCTTGCGGAGGGGCTGCGGCTCATCGTCTCCGGGCTGTTCAAAAAAGTCGTCATCGCGGACCGCATCGGCGGTTATGCCACGACCATCTTCGCGGCTCCCGGGAGCTATCCTGCACTGGCGGTATGGATGGGAGCGGTTCTCTACTCCATCCAGCTGTATTGCGATTTCGCCGGATATTCGGAGATTGCCGCCGGCATCACAAGGTGCTGCGGCCTGTCCTGTCCGGCAAATTTCTGTCGTCCGTATCTGTCCCGGAATATGAAGGAGTTCTGGAGAAGGTGGCATATATCCCTGTCCTCCTGGCTGCGGGACTACATCTATATCCCCTGCGGCGGGAGCCGGACCGACCGGCGCTGGAAGGTTTCCCGGAATGTGCTGCTCACCTTTGCGGCCTGCGGGCTCTGGCACGGCTCCGGTATTCGTTATCTGGTCTGGGGGCTGTATCACGGCTTCTGGAATGTGGTGACGCCGAGGCGGAAGGCTCAGGCAGCGGGAGGTCGCGTTCTGTCCTGCCTCATCACCTTTCTGATCGCCATGTTCGGCTGGATTCTGTTCAAGGCGGAGAGCTTCCCGGCGGCAGCGGAATATGTCCAGTGTATGTTCCGGGGGTTCTCCCTTTCGGCAGCCAGCCTGCAGGCCGCGGTCCTGCCCTTTACCGGAGACAATTCCTGTGCGGCCTATGCGATGACCTCCTTTGTGTTGATCGCGGTGCTGTTCGTGATGGAGGTACGGGAGGAGAGCGCGGGGAAAAGAATCGCAGAAAGAGCTGCAAAAGGAACTGCGAAAGGAGCTGCGGAAAGAGCCGGAGAGGGAGCCTTGGCGGAGGCAACCGGCATTTCCGATGTGAAGTTCGGGATTCTGCTGGCGCTGGTGCTCCTCTTTGGCCTGCGGGGAACCGGAGGGTTCCTGTATGCGAACTATTAAAAGTGCTGTACGGGTTATGATTGAAATCTTCCACGCAAGCGGTGGTTTGACAGAATAAAATGAAGCGATTACTCCGTACCGCCTGCATGGTCTGCGCGATCGTGGCCGTGCTGGTGGCTGTAAAAAATGAATATGCGAGGCTTCTGATGTCGAATGCCGGCTATGGCCTGCAGGCCCTGATTCACCGGGCAGAGGAGACGAGAGAGAAGGGAGAGAAGACGGAATATGATCTCTACCTTGGCTCCTCGATGTTCCGGCAGGGACTGGACATTTCCGCACTGGAGGAGCTGAGCCAGGCAGAGGGAGAGAACCGGGAGGCCTATATCCTTTCCTACAACGGGGCCCAGCCCTTTCTCATCGAGAAGGAGGTGGAATATCTCCTGGCGAAGGAGGTGCCCATCGCCTCCGTCACCGTGGATCTGTTCGTCAATTCCGTGCAACGGGACCCCTGGGTGGAGGATACACGTCTGTTCCTGGACACGGACCTCTCCTTTAAGCTGGACCTGTGGCAGGAGATGAGGCAGAGTGAGGACGCGTCCCCCGCGGATCTCTGGGAGATGCTGGTGACCTCCAACAATGACAAGCTCCTGTCCTGGTACGCGGATTATCCGCTGGTGAATGCCATGTTCCGAAACGGCGGAAACCTTGTGGAGAACACGGGCGCGTCGGCGGAGGTTCTGGACGGACAGCTGGGAACCACGGAACGCAATGCGGACGTGTATTATGCGATGAATGAGCGGCAGACGGCGTACCTGCAGCGGCTCATTGATCTGTGCCGCAGCAGGGGAATTGCGATTCGCTTTGTCGAGACGCCAAAATACCGGACAGCGGTCTGCGAGCAGGCCTATGTGGAGGTGCTGGATGCCTATTGTCGGTTCCTGGAGGACAATATGGTAGAATACTACCTGTCGGAGCCGTCCGTCCGGGCGTTATCGTCTTATCCCGGCACGGAAACGCGGATCGATGCGGAACATGTGGTGGAGTTCGACAACACGGATCCTGCCTGTTACATTGATGTGATTCATCTCTCCTCGGAGGGACGGCGCGTGTTCACAAGAGCTTATGTGGAGACCGTATGGCAATGAAGAAATTTACGGAATGTTCGAAATGGACGAAATGGACCATCAGGGAAAAGCTGGGGGCTTTGCTGTTCGCGGCGGCGGCCGTGCTCCTCTTTTACAGCTGTTATTATGCGGATTTTTATGAGACGGGACTGGAGGGCGTACGGTTCTGGGACATCCTGTTCGAGGGGAAGATTCGTTCGTTTTATTCACAGGTCTTCCTCATCGGGAATACGCAATATGTCCCGCTGTATGATTTCCCGATGTACATCATCTTCGCACTCTGGAATTTCCCCCTCTGGGTCGTCGAGTCGATCAGCGGCATTGACATTTACCATTCCACGCTGTGCCTTATGTGGATGAAGTCCATGCTGCTGTTCTTCCTGTGCCTGTTCCTTGCGGCATTCCGGCGGCTGATCGGGACCATTGCGGAGATCGAGAATGCGAGGCGGGCAGTGTCCGCTCGGTATGACGCAGGGCGGATGATGGCTGACGGGAGCTTTCTGTTCCTGACCTCTGCCTTCTTCATGACGGGGCTGGTGGTGCTGGGCCAGTACGACATCATCGCGCTGACCTTTATGATGATGGGACTGCGGGCCTATCTGGAGGGGGACAACCGGCGTTTTACGCTCTGGTTCGCCGCGGCATCGCCGCTGAAATATTTCTCCCTGCTGATTTATGTCCCGCTGGTGCTCCTTCGGGAGAAGCGGATCCGCCGGATCCTGCTGCAGGGAATTGCGGCCGTTCTGCCGGTGCTCTTCTTCTGGATTGCCGTGCCCTACGGGCGGGCGGAGCTGGTGGAGGGCTGCGTTTATTCCACGAGCAGCTCGGGGACCAATGTGGCGAAGCCGGTATATGATGCCCTGTTCGTCACGGGCACGGTCGGCTTCGGCACCCTGTTCGTCTACGTCTTTGTCTGGGTCATCTTCCTCTTTCTGTGCTATTGCCATCCGGTTGGAGAGAAGGAAGGGTGCCGTCTGCCGGTTTATGTCTGTTGGACGGCATATATGCTGCAGTTCACCTTCGGCTATTCCCATCCCTATTGGCTGATTCTGATGGAGCCGTTTATGATCCTTCTGATCCTGCTGGATGAGGAGCACCGGTACCTTAGTCTGCTGCTGGAGCTGGTCGGAACCGCGGCCATGGCAGTGGCTCAGATTTTCACCTACACCTGGTGCTTCAACAGCGGGATCGTGAACCTCTCCTTTTGGCGGTATCTCCTCCCGAGCCGGGCGACGGGGGAGGAATACTGCGTCATGACGGTGCTGGGCTTCTATGTCAGCGATGAAAGGCTGCAGGATTACGCCTCCGGGATCGGGCTTTCGGTCTATGCGGCCTGCATTTTGCTGTTCGCCTGGCTGCATTATCCGCTGCGCAGGCGGGAGCCTGCAATCCTTACAAAGGGAAGAGAGTGCGACGGATGGCTCCTGCCGCTGCGCGCCTTCGTGGTTCTGTGTCTTGGGATGGTGCCGGTGCTCCTGTACGTGCTGCGTGCCGTCGCGGGGTGATGTGAGATGCCAAAGCTCATTCAGATCAACGCCGTCTGTAACAACAGCAGCGGCCGGATCATGCATGCGATTCAAGAGGAGGCCCTGCGGCGCGGCTGGGAGACGCTGACGATTTACGGAAGACGGCAGGGCTTTTCGGATGTCCCATCGGTCCGATGCGGGAACGGCCTCGGCTTCTGGCTGCACGTTGCCCTGACAACGGCGACGGACCGGAACGGGGAGGGATCGATTGCGGCGACGCGGCAGATGCTCCGGATTCTGCGGCGCGAGCAGCCCGATGTGCTGCAGCTCCACAACGTGCACGGCTACTACCTGAATTATCCGATGCTCTTCCGGTATCTCAAGGAGGAGTTCCGGGGAGAGGTGGTGTGGACCATGCACGATTGCTGGGCCTACACCGGGCATTGTGCCTTTTATACGGCGAGCTGTGAGAAATGGCTGCATGGGTGCGGGCAGTGTCCGCACCGGAGGGAGTACCCGTGGAGCTTCGGGCTGGAGGATTCCGCGGGGAACTGGAAAAGGAAGCGGGAGAGCTTCTGCGGGGTGCCGCACATGACGCTGGCAGCGCCGTCGGAATGGATCCGTGGGAATGTGGAGAGATCCTTCCTGCGGGAGTATCCTGTCCGGGTCATTGCAAACGGAACGGATCCCGCCTTTTTCCATCCGCAGGGGGCTCGCTCCGGCGGCGGGGGCGTGAAGGGCGCCGGGGAGACGGCAAAGGAGCCGGAGCGGCTGTACGGCATCGACCCGAACCGGAGAATTCTGCTGGGCGTTGCCAGCGCGTGGAACGAGAGGAAGGGAATGGAGGTGTTCCGGTATCTGGCACGCTGCATTCAGGAGGGCAGTCTGCCGGGGTATCAGGTGGTCCTGGTGGGGATGAACGCCGCGCAGCGAAGATCGATGCCGGAGGGAATCGTTCACATCGAGCGGACGGCGGACCGGCACGCGCTGGCAGATCTGTACCGGGCGGCATGGGCGTTGCTCAACCCTTCCGAGGAAGAGTCCTTCTCCATGGTGACGGTGGAGGCGCTGGCCTGCGGGACACCGGTGATCGCCCTGGACTCGAGCGCTGTGAAGGAGCTGGTGCCGGCGGATTGCGGCATCCTCCTGCATGAGCCGGAGCTGCCGGCATACCTTGCCGCCATTCATACGTTGGAGCGGAAAAGAGAGGACGGGAGCATCACGGGAGAGGCCGCGGCCCAAAGGGGCGCGATGTATACCGAGGAGCGGCAGATTCAGGA
>CAVAUJ010000020.1:0-36031 GCA_963591995.1 Succinivibrio sp. | reverse complement strand
CAACGATGCGGTATATCATGAGCTGGACACCATGCGCAGCAGAATGGATGTGTGACCCGGATATTCTCCGCCACCCTGTCGCTTACTTTGCGAGTGAACGGTAACGCTTTGCACCGGCGGAGGTATGCGGAAGATGCTACTTGCAGGCGGCACGGGAAGTATGATAATATCTAATGGCTGTGCGATGATCGCACGGTGAAGGACTATAAAGCACGCATTTTCAGCAGGTGCCGGTGGCCGAAAGGCTGGCATGGGTCCTTGAGGGACATGCATCGTAACAGGTGATGTGTTCCTTGCTGCGGAGAGGATGCGGACGGCCGGACAGACGGCGCACAAACCAACAATGGAGGATGAAGCAATGAGCGTAGTATCAATGAAGGATCTGCTGGAGGCAGGTGTACATTTCGGTCATCAGACCCGCCGCTGGAACCCCAAGATGGCTCCCTATATCTTCACGGAGCGCAACGGGATCCACATCATCGACCTGCAGAAGTCGGTTGTAAAGGTTGACGAGGCATACAAGGCTGTATTTGAGATCGCAGAGCAGGGCGGAACCATTCTGTTCGTCGGCACCAAGAAGCAGGCACAGGATTCCGTGAAGGCCGAGGCGGAGCGCTGCGGCATGTACTATGTTAACCACAGATGGCTCGGCGGCATGCTGACCAACTTCAAGACCATTCAGACCAGAGTAGAGCGTCTTGCGAAGATCAACGAGATGGAGAGCGACGGAACGTTTGATGTTCTGCCGAAGAAGGAAGTGGCTGCTCTCAAGAAGGAGCAGGCAAAGCTTCAGGCCAACATCGGCGGCATCACCACGATGACACACATTCCGGATGCGATCTTCGTTGTAGATCCCAAGAAGGAGAAGATCTGCATCAACGAGGCACATTCCCTCGGCATCACACTGATCGGCATTGCAGATACCAACTGCGATCCGGATGAGCTGGACTATATTATCCCCGGCAACGATGACGCCATCCGTGCGGTGAAGCTGCTGTGCTCCAAGATGGCAGATGCCGTAATCGAGGCTCGTCAGGGTGAGGAGAATGTAGCGGCAGACGCTGAGGGACAGGATGCGCTGGCAGCAGAGTCCGCAGCAAGCGAGGCAGAGCAGGCTGCAGAGGGAACGCTGTAATCGAAGGATTTCCTGCGTAACGGAACAGTCGATACGAGAAAAGAGGTTTACGATGGCTATTACAGCTGCTCAGGTAAAAGAGCTTAGAGAGATTTCCGGTGCCGGCATCATGGAGTGCAAGAAGGCACTGACCCAGACAGAGGGAAATATGGACGAGGCCATGGAGCTCCTGCGCAAGGCGGGCGCTGCCAAGGCAGAGAAGAAGGCGAACCGCATCGCAGCAGAGGGCCTTTGCTACGTGGCACAGACGGCAGACAACAAGGCTGCTGTGGTTGAGGTGAATTCCGAGACCGATTTCGTTGCCAACAATGCGAAGTTCAAGGAGTACGTTCAGAAGGTTGCCGATGCAGCACTGAACACGCAGGCAACGGATCTGGAGAGCTTCCTGGAGGACAAGTGGCCGGAGAATGCGGACAAGACGGTAAAGGACAGCCTGGTTGACATGATCGCTGTCATTTCCGAGAAGCTGTCCATCCGCCGTTTCGAGAAGGTTGAGGCTGCAAACGGTGTGGTTGCTTCTTATGTGCACGGCGCAGGCCGCATTGCGGTTCTCGTTGAGGCAGAGTCGGATGTTGTGAACGACGAGATCAAGGAAGCTGTCCGCAATGTTGCCATGCAGGTTGCCGCTCTTTCTCCGAAGTATGTCAGCGAGGAGGAGATTCCTGCGGATGTTCGCGAGCATGAGAAGGAGATCCTTCTGGCACAGGCCGTTGCTGAGAACGAGGCACTTCCGGAGAACAAGAGAAAGCCTCAGCAGATTCTGGAGAAGATGCTGATCGGCCGTCTGAACAAGGAATTCAAGGAGATCTGCCTGAACGATCAGGTTTATGTAAAGGCAGAGGACGGCAAGCAGTCGGTTGCCGCTTACATCGCTGCAGTTGGCAAGAAGAACGGAGCGAACGTTTCCATCAAGAGATTCGTTCGTTACGAGACCGGCGAAGGCATGGAGCATAAGGAAGAGAACTTCGCAAAGGAAGTTATGGAGCAGGTTGGCAAGGCCTGATCCCTTCCGAAATACGGTTTCGTTTGAGTGAAAATTATTCACCTGGCGATCACAGAGCCGAGGGGTCAGCGACGATGCGCTGCCTTTCGGCTCTTTTTCATGACCGAAAGAGAGCAGACAGAATGCCATGAAGTTTCATCGAGTGAACAGCAATACGATTAATTGCATCATTTCCAAGGAAGAGCTGGAAGGGAGCGGTCTGACGCTGGAGGATATCATTGGCCGCAAGGTCGGCGCGATGGAATATCTGCACCGGGTTGTCCTTGAGGCGGCGAGACAGGAGCACCTGCCGATGAACACCGGATATACCTCCATGCAGGTTCAGGCTCGCATGGACGGATCTCTGGTGCTGACCATTTCCAACAAAGACCCGGAGGACCTGACCGGAGAGGATCCGATGAAGAGCCTGCGGGAGGCCATTGAGGCGGTTCTGGCATCCAAGGGGGATGCGTCAAAGGCATCGCAGGAAACTCCCGGCGTGGACAGCACCGTGCAGGGAGAGGACACGCGGACCGAGGCTGCACAAACGGAGAATGCACAAACGGAGGCTGCACAGACGGAGGGAGCGTCCGAGGAGTCGGACGGGAGCAGCCGGCGGCAGGAAGGGGCGAATGGAAGGAGTGCAGGACGGCGGCAATATTGCTACCGCTTCTATGCCCTGGCGGATGCCGCGGCATGCTGCCGCCATTTGCCGCAGCTTTCCCGGATGGAGACCTCTCTTTGGCGCGCAGGGAACGGCGACTATGATCTTATCGTGTCCTCCGAGGGGGAGGATGTTCTTCTGGAGAAGACCATTCTCGCCATGAATGAGTTCGGAAACTTTACAGAGACAACACCGGAAGCGGTGGCCTATATGATGGAGCACGAAAAATGCATACTGAAGGAAAACGCGGCGGCACAGCTCATCCGCCTGTAAAGAGCGGCCTCATTCGTCTGAACAAATACATCGCGTCTTCGGGACGATACTCCCGAAGAGAAGCGGATGCATTGATGGAGCAGGGCGATGTGACCGTGGATGACAAGGTCGCGCGGCCCGGCACCATGGTGACCGGGAGAGAGAAAATAAAGGTACGGGATGAAATCATCCGATCGCAGGAGCGCAAGGTGGTGGTGGCCTATTACAAGCCGCAGGGCGTGACGGTCACCCGGTCGGATCCCTATGCGAAGGTGACGCTGGAGGATGTGTTCCATTATCCGATGCATCTGAATTATGCCGGACGTCTGGACCGCGACACCGAGGGACTGCTCCTGATGACCAACGACGGAGAGCTGATCGATGCCATGATGCGCGGCGCAGCGGGACATGAGAAGGAATATATCGTCCGTACCAGGCGCAAGATCAGCGACGAGGACCTTCATCAGATGGAAAAGGGAATCTGGCTGAAGGAGCTGGAGGTCAAGACAAGACCGTGCCGCATCGAACGACTGGGAGATTACAGCTTTCGGATCGTTCTGACACAGGGACTGAACCGGCAGATCCGCAGAATGTGCAAGGCGCGGGGACATGAGGTAAAGAGTCTGAAGCGTGTCCGCGTGCTGACGGTGACGACAAAGGGCCTGTATCCCGGGATGCAGCGGGAACTGTCGGGGCAGGAGTGCAGACTTCTGTACGAGGCAGCGGGGCTTTCTTACAGGGATGAATCGGGCAATGTGCCGGTTTGAGCGCACGATACGTGCGGCACAGCCACGGTCGGAAGTCAGCTGGATGGTGATTCATGACACACAGAGAATATCAGGAATTACAGCAAACGATCCTGGAGCATATGGACCGCTATTACAACCAGGACGCACCGGTTATCAGTGATTATGAATACGATCAGCTGATGCTGCAGCTGAAGGCTGCGGAAGGAGAGCATCCGGAATGGATTGCGCCGGATTCCCCCACACAGATCATCGGCGGCAATGTGAAGCGCGAAACGGGGGTAAAGGTAACGCACGATGTTCCCATGCTCTCCATTGAGGATGTGTTCACGAAGGAAGAGGTCCGTGCCTGGGTGAACAAGGTACAGGCGAGGTACCCGGAGGCTTTGTTCTCCGTTGAGGTGAAGGTGGACGGGCTCTCCATGTCGATTCGCTATGAACGGGGAGCGGACGGAAGGCTTCATATGACCTTGGCGGAATCCCGGGGAGACGGTCTGGTGGGCGAGGATGTGACGGCGAACGCCAGAATGATTCCGGATGTGCAGCAGACCATCGATCTTCCCTACGAAAGCCTGGAGCTTCGGGGCGAGGTCTATATGGACCATGAAGCGTTCGAGCGGTTCAACCTGCAGATGGAGCAGCAGGGCAAAAAGGAGGCCGCCAATCCCAGAAATCTTGCGGCAGGAACGCTTCGGCAGCTGGATCCGCTGGTCACCCAAAGGCGCGGCCTTCGCATGTTCATATTCAACGTACAGAGAGGACCGGCTTCTCTTATGAAAAGCCATGGCGAGGCATTGGAGCTTCTCTCGGCCAAGGGGGTTCCGGTTGTGTACCATCGAAGCTGCCGGGATGCGGAGGAGGTTCTGTGTGCCATTGATGACATCGGCCGGATGCGGGGCGACCTGCCCTTTGATCTGGACGGTGCGGTGGTCAAGCTGGACGATGTCTCCTTGCGCAGCAGCTTCCCCTCCGGCAGCAAGTATTCCGACGGACACATCGCGTACAAGTATCCGCCCGAAGAGCGCATTGTGACCATGGATCGTATTCTGGTGGATGTCGGACGGACCGGAAAGCTGACATTTACCGGGGAATTCCATGACAGCGCAACCGGAAAGGCGGCAAGGCTCTGCGGTACCTCCGTGTCACGGGCAACCCTGCACAACCAGGATTACATCCGTCAGATGAAAATCGGAATCGGCGGGCAGTACAGGTTGTTCAAGAGCGGGGAGATCATTCCGAAGCTGAACGGCTGCGTGAAGGAGCCGGATGAAATCTACACGGCTCCGGCACTCTGTCCGGTATGCGGGGAGCCGCTGATCCGTGAGGAGGACACCGCGGATATCCGGTGCGTCAGTCCTTCCTGTCCGGCACAGCGGGTGAACACGATTGCTTATTATGCGTCCAGATCCTGTATGAACATCATGGGACTGGGGACTACGCTGGTGGAGGCTCTCGTAAAGGAGCGCTATCTTCAGAATTATGCGGACATCTATCATCTGCGGGATCATCGCGAGGAGCTGATCTGCAAGGGAATCATCGGGAAGGAGAAGAACACCGACAAGGTGCTGGCAGCCATCGAGGCCTCCAAGAACAATTCGCCGGTATTGCTCCTGACCGGACTTGGCATCCGCAATTGCGGAAAGGCGGCGGCCCGGGGACTTCTGTCGGTATATGACAGCATCGATGCGCTGGCCGAGGCGGGAACAGAGGAGCTGATGACGATACCGGACATCGGCGGGACGACGGCCGGCTGCATTCATGACTTTTTCACCAATGAGACGAACCGGAAAATCCTGCAGGAGCTGCGGGAAGCCGGTGTCCGAATGCAGATGGAGCCAAAAGAAAGCGAAGGAGCACCGGGAAAGCTCGCGGGAAAGACCTTTGTCGTGACCGGGACGTTGCCGACGCTCGGCAGGAAGGAAGCGGAGGAGATGATCTTTGCAGCCGGCGGGAAAGCGTCCGGAAGTGTGTCAAAGAAGACCTCCTATGTCGTGGCCGGTGAGGCGGCGGGCTCCAAGCTGGCCAAGGCAGAGCAATTGGGAATACCGGTGATTACGGAGGCACAGCTCCTCTCCATGGTTCGAGGAGAAGAGGCAGCTGCAGTACAATGAGAAAAGAGGGAACCATTCATGCCGATTCGAATTCAGAATGACCTTCCGGTTAAGGAAGAGCTGGAAAGAGAAAATCTCTTTATTGTGGACGAAAACCGTGCAGCGCATCAGGACATCCGACCGCTGGAAATCTGCATCCTGAATTTGATGCCCAAAAAGGAGGACACCGAGCTGGACATTCTGCGGATGCTGAGCAATACACCGCTCCAGCTGAACATTACGTTCATGCGGATGAGTTCGCATTTGAGCAAAAACACGGCTTATTCGCACCTGCATCAGTTCTACAACTCCTTTGATGAGCTGAAGGTGCGTCATTTCGACGGCCTGATCATCACCGGTGCACCGGTGGAGAAGATGGAATATGAGGAGGTGGATTACTGGGGCGAGCTGCGGCGCGTGTTCGAGTGGAGCGCGGCCAACGTCACCTCCACGCTGCACATCTGCTGGGGGGCACAGGCCGGTCTGTATTATCACTACGGGCTGCAAAAGCGGATGCTGCCGGAGAAGATTTCCGGTGTTTATTCCCATAAGGTGATCCACCGGAAGGATCCTCTGGTTCGGGGAATGGACGATTACTTCCTGATTCCGCACAGCCGCTACACCGAGGTTCCCGCGGAGGATATTCATGCATGCAGTGCATTGAAGATTCTGGCGGAGTCCGAGGAGGCGGGGGTTCTCCTGTGCACGGCGAAGGAAGGGCGGCAGGTCTTTGTCTTCGGCCATGGAGAATACGATCGCTATACGCTGCGGGATGAATACGAGCGGGATCTCGCCAAGGGAATCCATCCGAGAGTGCCGGCCAATTATTTCCCGGACGATGACCCCGCACAGAAGCCGCTTCTGCAGTGGCGCAGCGCCAGCCAGGCGCTCTACAGCAACTGGATCAATTACTACGTGTACCAGGCTACACCGTATGACTGGGTGCAGAACGCATAAGAGGAAGACGAACCGATGAACGAGAGGGAATTCTACATCACAGACGATGGGCTGCGGCTGCATGCCAGGCTGAATCGCCCGGAGACGGAGGAAAAGGTGCCGCTGATGCTCCTGTTCCACGGCTTTACAGGGCACATGGAGGAGGAGCACATCGTGGCGGCGATGGAGACGGCGGTGCAGGAGAACATCGCGGTCCTGCGCGTCGAGCTCTACGGCCACGGCGGGAGCGACGGAGCCTTTGAGGATCACACGCTGTACAAGTGGGTGGGCAACGGACTGAAGGCGATAGATTATGCAAAGCACCTCGATTTTGTGACGGAGCTGTATCTGTGCGGTCATTCGCAGGGCGGCCTTTTGGTGACCCTGCTGGCGGGAATGTGCCCGGATGCCTGCAGGGCCCTGATCCCGATGTCGCCGGCCTTGATGATCCCGGAAATGGCGCGGAAGGGGAGCCTTCTGGGCTTTCCGTTTGATCCGCAGGAGATTCCGGAATATCTGGACTGCTGGGATGGGAGGAAGCTGCGGGGGGATTACGCCCGCGTTGCGCAGACCATCCATGTGGAGGATGAGATCGCAAGGTATCATGGACCGGTCTGCCTCATCCACGGAGATGCCGACAGCGCCGTTCCCTATGCCTGCTCCGTGAAGGCGGCAGCGCAGTATGAGAATGCGCAGCTAAGGACCATTGCCGGAGCCGAGCATTGCTACGGCGGTTGTATCGAAGAGCTGTGCAGTGCGCTGCGCGGCTTCCTGAGAGAAATAAAGCAACAGCGACAATAGAACAGCGGCAGTAGAACAGCAATAATAGAACAGCAATAATAGAACAGCAATAAAACAGCAACTCCGGCGAAGGAAACGGTGGTTTAAAGCGTTTCCCTCGCCGGAGTTGTATTTTGCAGGCGATGTACCGGAATCAGATACCGGAATCAGATATCGAAGGTCAATGCGATCTTGCGGATGGACGGATCGCGGCTGTCCACAAAGTCAAAGGCGGCCTGTGCGTCTGTGAGCTTGAAGGTGTGGCTTACGGTGCCGTTCAGATCAATTTTGCCTTTTTCGATCAGGTCGATGACGGTCTGGAACTTGTGGTTCTGCAGACGGCTGCCGCGCACGTCCAGCTCCTTGCTGGTGATGACGAACTGGTTGATCTCATCCGGTGCAACGGAAAAGCCCATGGTGATGACGCGGCCGGCGTTTCCGGCACAGCGGCAGGCGGTCAGGAAGCTGCCGTGGAAGCAGGCACAGTCGATGACGACAGTGGGGCCGTAGCCGTCCGTGAGCTCCTGCGCGCGCGCAACGATGTCTTCCTTTCCGGAATTAATGATGTCTGTGGCGCCGTTCTGAAGACTTTCCGCGAGCTTGTCCTCCTCGATGTCCGCCATGATGATCTTCCGGGGGCTGTAAAGGCGTGCGATGCGCAGCATGCTGCTGCCGAGGGCACCGGCACCGATGATCAGGAGCGTATCCTCGAATTCGAGCTGTGCACGGCTGCAGGCCTGCACGGCGATGGTGGTAGGCTCAATCATGATGGCATCCCGGTCGCTTAAGGAATCCGGGAGCTTATAGACGTCGCTCTGCGGAACGGCCATGTATTGACGGTAGCCGCCGTCGATGTGTACGCCGCGGACGCGAAGGTGCTGGCATACATTGGGACGGCCCTTGCGGCAGGCGTAGCAGGTGCCGCAGGCAGTGACCTGATCGATGATGACACGGTCGCCGACCGCAACGCTTGTCACGTTCGGACCGATCTCCTCCACGACGCCGACCATCTCGTGACCGATGACGCGGGGATAGGTGGCGGCGGCGTTGGTCCCGTGATAGATGCCGACGTCACTGCCGCAGATGCCGGCAGAGGTCATCCGGACCATGACATTGTTCTTCTCATCCAGCACCGGCTTTTCCATATCAATGATGCGAAGATCATTGGGCTTCAGAATCTGAACAGCTTTCATATTGGTTTGTATTCATCCTTTCCGGCCGCAATCCCGCGGTGGTCCGCTGATTGCGGCACCATGGTGATGCGCTGCCTCCGGCCGCGGTCAGTCGTTGCTCACGCGGACAACAACCTTCATGTAATGCCCGGGGTTCTTCTCAATATCCACGATGGTATCCGGTGCCTCCTCCATGGAGACGGTCTTGGTGAGGATCTTCATCATGTCGACACGGCGGGAATGAATCAGCTCGAGAGCTTCCTCAAACTCACCGGCGCTGGTGCGGGCACCGCGGATATCAATTTCCTTCTTGGTGATGACATCGGTCGGCAGACTGGTTTCCTTCTTGGGCCAGCCTGTGAGCGTGATGCGGCCGGCGTTGGATACGAGATCCAGCGTCTGGCGGATGGCGGGATTGGCACCGGAGCATTCCATGACCTGATGAGCCATTTCTCCGTTGGTGATTTCGGCAATGCGCTCCACCGGATTCTCTGCGGCGGAGTTGATGACGTATTCAATGCCGAGGGTCTTTGCAAAATCAAGGCGCTCCGGTACGAGATCCAGCAGAATGGCATGTGCGCCGTAGGCCTGCGCCACCATGCCGGCGACGAGTCCGATCGGACCTGCACCGATGATCGCACAGTATTCGCCGGCCTTCAGGCCGCCGCGGTGGATGCCGTGCAGGCTGATGGTAAGCGGCTCTGCCATAGCGGCCTGTTCCCAACTCATTCCGTCGGGAATCCGGATCAGCATGTCGGCAGGATGGCAATAGTACTCCGCCATGCCGCCGTCCACATGTACGCCGAGGACCTTCAGGTCCGTGCAGCAGTTGGTGCGACGGATACGGCAGGGGTAGCAGTGTCCGCAATAAAGGTAAGGATCCACGACGACGCGGTCTCCGACCTTGATGCCGTTCTTATTGTCCTCCGGAATGGACTCTACAATACCGGCCAGCTCATGTCCGATGACGCGGGGATAGGAGACCAGTCCGTTGGTGCCG
The DNA here is from genome assembly GCA_963591995.1 of Succinivibrio sp. Taxonomy (GTDB): domain Bacteria; phylum Bacillota; class Clostridia; order Lachnospirales; family Lachnospiraceae; genus CAG-791. The sequence continues at coordinate 26,274 of CAVAUJ010000020.1, read as the reverse complement.
CGGAAGGCACCGATGTCGCTGCCGCAGATGCCGGCGGTGACAACCTTGATCAATGCTTCGCCGGCCTTGGGAACCGGCTTGTCCAATTCTACGCAGGAAACCTTCCAGGGCTCTGCGAGCTTAATTGCTTTCATAGTATGTGAATAACCCTTCTGCTCCGGGGAGAGCACAACAATTTCATACCTGCCGATTTCAACCATGAAGCGAGCCGCAGGCGGTCCGTTCATGATGAAACCGGCAGGTGCTGAGGATCGGTATCGGTTTCTCCCGCATCCCGATTTCCCTACGGAAAATCAAAATGCGGAACAGCATTCGAAAACGTAATGGGTCAGACCTTTACCTTGACGACCACCTTGCGTACGAACTCCGGACCGTCTGCAGCCACACGGGGCTTGTGCGCATCCTCGGGAGCAACGACAATCAGATCACCGGGGAGCAGCAGAACGGTGCCGCTTAAGGCAGGCTCCTCATAGAACTTCACGTCGTTTTCGGGAACATCCTTTTTCAGCACGAGTCCCTCGCGCTTGCAATAGCCGAACTGCTCCTTGCCGGAGATGACGTATTGAATGTCAAAATAGGCATCGTGCGTCTCGAAGCTCCCTTCCTCTGCGGGAAAGGTGGTATACTCCTGTACATTAGCAGTGACGCCGTCGCACACGGGATAGCTTCCCGCGGGGAGCCGGTCCAGATCGCTCTCGGCGAGCCAGCGGTAGGCGGCCCGGAACTTCTCGTCCAGGTAGTTGTATTTTTCAGCAATGGCTAACGGTGAGAAAAACATAATAAAATCCTCCTTTTGCTGTGGTGAACAGATGGCTGCCTTGCGGTACATCGCTTTTTGAATAACCGGTCAAACGATGTACCGGTCTGTCGAAGAACCGGATCAATGGTTCCCTTCCCCGTCCTTCTCTTCCTTGAGGTTATCAAGGATGCAGGCGCTGGCGATGTCCTTTGTGTCCATTTTGCCGGCGGCAAGATCGAGGATCTGCTGCCATACCTGCTCGTCGACCACAATGCCCTCGGCCAGGTTGCGGGCGCGGGTTGCCGCGGTCCGTTCGCCGGGACAGGTTACATGGCCGCCCTCTTTCTCGGGAGCGGTGGCATCGGCGGCAGCTACGCGGTCATCGAATTTCGCCTGAATCTCTTCTTCCTCGCCAAAGAGGTAGGGATCATAGGCAATGAAAATCTGGCAGCAGCCGGTGCAGCTGCCGCGGCCCTCACGATCGAGGTCGGCGCCGGTACGGCCGTTTGCCATGGCGGCAGCAGCCAGATCCAGTGCGATGGCCATGCCGGAGCCCTTCCAGTAACCGGTGGGAAGGATCCGTCCGCTGGCTTCGATGGCACCGGGATCACTGGTGAGGTTGCCGTCCTTGTCAAAGCCGCCGGGGAAAGGCAGCTGCTTGCCGGCAAGGCGGTAGACGCCGAGCTTACCGTAGGCATACTGGCTCATTGCCATATCGAGAACGATGGGGCCGTTCTTGCGCGGAATGGCAATGCAGAAGGGGTTGTTGCCGACGCCGGGTTCCTTGGAGCCCCACATGGGCATGCAGCTCTCGGTGTTCGTCCAGCTGATTCCGATAAAGCCTGCCTTGGCTGCCTGCCATGCATAGGAACCGCCGCGCATCCAGTGGGTCGTGTTGCGCAATGCCACACATCCGATGCCGTGCTCCTTTGCCAGCGCAACGGCGCGGTCCATGCAGAAGGTTGCGTTCAGGACGCCGATTCCAAGATGGCCGTCGTAATTCTCCACGGCACCCTTGGCGCCAACGAGCTCAGGAGTGGCTTTGATATCCACCCAGCCCTTCTGTACGTATTCCGCAAAGCGGGGGACGCGGTTAAGGCCGTGGCTCTCGATGCCCTCGAGGCTGCTCTGCGTGTGAATCTCGGCGCATTGCTCCGCCTGCTCCTCGGTCAGCCCGAGATTCCGGAAGACCTGCAGTACGGTGGGCTTAACGGTTTCGTAAGGTACGCGAATGCTCATCATTTTCTCCTTTTCCGCAGGGAATCGTTGTGGGATGGGGGTAGGAAAAAACCTGCGGACGATGCTGTATATGCAACGCTGATATATCACTGGCTGCGGTGATATTACTAGCATCGCACAGCTGTAATGGAATTGCAACTGGTCTTTTTTGCCATATTTTCTCAAATCTATTGGTCAAATTCCCTAAAAGCCGGGAGAGTATTGCGAAATGGGCCAAATACTAATATATTAGAGCTTAGAACGGAGGATGGACACAGAAAGGAGCTGTCATGAATCTGCTGATACCGCCGCGTACAGAAGAGGATAACAACAGAAGCTATGCCTGCCGCGTTCTGCGGACGAATATTATGAATCTGCGGCTGCAGCCCGGCGAGGTGCTGAGTGAGCCGTTGATCGCTGAAATGCTGCAGATGAGCCGGACGCCGATTCATGAGGCGATTACGAAGCTGCACGAGGAATGGCTGGTCGACATTTATCCGCAGAAGGGAACGAAGGTCAGCCGGATCGATCCCATCCTGGTCAAAGAGGGATACCAGGCCAGGCTCCTGTTCGAAAGTCAGATTCTGCGGGAGAGCGCCGGAAAAATCGGGCGGGAACAGATTCAGGAAATGCTGCAATGTGTGCGGAAGATGGAGGAGTTGCAGATGGATGAGAGCTTCCCGAAGGGCGTCGAAACCTTCATCCGGCTGGACGATGAATTTCATCGGATGATGTATTTCTTCTCCGGCATGTGCCACACCTGGTCGGCAATCCGGGGACTCGTCGCGCATTACGACAGGATGCGCTATCTCGATGCAATGGACGGAAAGTGTCGTTACGCGGTGGTGCAGAGGCAGCATCATGAATTCTGCGACTACCTGCTGATGGGAATGCCGGAGGAGTGCAGCCCGGACCAGAAGGTTTACGAGCATCTGGACAGCTTTCGCGGCAATCTGCTGGAGAAGATGGAACAGCACCCGGGTTATTTCACTCTGGAACAGCATACGGATTAGGTTCCGTCCGTATTCATTGTGCGGCCGAGAAGCCGTCCAGCAGATAGTCATAGACCTGCTGCATGGCCTCCGGCTGCACCCACTTTACGTCATCGCGAAAGCCGCCGTGCATGGTGCCGGCGACCTCCATCTGTCCGGTCATCATACGGAATTCCGGTGTCCGCCCGAGAAGACCGCTTCCCTGGGCGGCCATTGCACGGAGATACGAAACGTCCCATTTCGGCATCACGGCAATGCTGAGGACCGGCTGCTGGCGTGTGGAGAAGCAGACATCATCGCCCTCGGGAAGATAGGGGACCAGAAGACCGCCGTGGGAAGTGAGCAGCTCCTTCCCGCAGAAGGGGCGGGCGCCTTTCTTTTTCTGGCTGCCGCGCGCATAGACGGTGATGGTGTCTCCGTAGCCGCACAGATCCAGATTGATGACGACGGAATTCCGGCCGGGACGGTTCTGCTGCAGGAGCCGGGCACCGGTGTGGCCGGCCTCCTCCCCGTCAAGAAATGCAAAATCCGCCGGGATGCCGCGGCGCCTCAGCTCCGCAGCCAGTTCGATGAGGATGCAGAGAGCGGCGGCGTTGTCGTTGGCGCCGGTGCTCCCGGGGTATGCATCGTAGTGCGCGAGCAGAAGAGGGCAAAGCGCCCCGGAGGCATCCGTCACCAGGTAGTTTCGGACGGCCCCTGCGGCCGTGCCGGCGGCCTGCTCCTGCAGCGTAAAGGGCAGACCCTCCTCGGTCAGAATCTCGCCCACCGCAGCCCTTCGGGCAGCGGGGTCGGAGAGAGCAAGTCTTGTCAGATAACGGTCCAGATTCACACGAAACTCCTCATCAAACGATACGACAATACCGGTTCCATCAAAAGGAAGCGATGGAGCCGGTACATTGATTGAAAACTCCCGCAAATGCCGGAGAGCGCCTCTTAAAGGCAGGTATCCAGCGCAACCTTGATGACAATCTTCCGAATGGCAGCAGGCCGGTCGCCGACCTGAATGGCCGGAATATGCACATCCCAGGGAAAGAACATGGCATAGCTGCCGGGCTGCATCTCAATGACACCCTCGCGGGCGTTCGGATTATTGCGGTAGAAGCAGATGTCGCGGGGGGTGTCCAGCAGATCCTCCTCGGCTTCGTTGTCGCCAAGGTCCGGATACCAGCCGATCCGCTCTGGGCCGCCGGCAGCGAGAAACTGTACATCGATGTATTTGCGGTGAACCTCGGGACGCAGTGCCTCGCGGGGCGCGGTATTCTGATCAATCACCTGGAGGATCATCTTATCGCCGTCCAGGGGGAATTTACCGGTTTCGTGCACGGTCAGATCATTTTCCTTCAGATAGCGGACGGCACGCTGCAGCGGCTCCGGAAGGACGGCGAGGTTAGCGGCTTCGTTTATATTCCCGGAAATCATTCTTTGGTGCTCCTTTCTGATGTCATTACATCCGTTGTTATTGCATGGAAGTGACGCCGCCGTCGACCTTCAGCGTAACACCGGTGATGAATTCCGCGCCTTCACTGCACAAAAAGAGTGCGGCAGCTGCCATGTCGCGGCCGGTGCCCAGACGCCCGATCGGAATGCGCCGGACCAGCGAATCATGAAATTCCTTGTTGGCAAGGCGATCCGCATTGATCGGTGTAATGACAAAGGTGGGGGCGATGGCATTCACGGTGATGCCGAATTTGGCCCACTCGCAGCCGAGCTGAGCGGTATACATGTTGATGGCACCCTTGCTGGCACAATAGGCAGCATAATCCCGATCGGTTCCGAGAAAGGCCTTGGCCGACGAGAGATTCACGATACGGCCCTTGTGTGCGGGAATCATCCAGCGCTTTGCGGCCATCTTGCTGACAAGATGCGTCCCGGTTACATTGAGTGCCATAACCCTTTCGAAGGTTTCCTGATCGTAGTCCTCGGCGGGCTTTAAAACATTCATTCCGGCACTGTTGACGAGCATGGTGGCAGGGCCGAGCCCCTGCTCCACGGCATCCCCGAGGGCGGCAACGTCCGCCTCCTTTGTGATGTCGCAGCGAACGGCCAGATAACGGCGGCCCTCCCTTGCGGCGAGCTCGGCAAGATCCGGTGCGCTGTCGGGATGACGGCTGCACACGGCAACGTCCGCACCGTTCTGCAGAAAGGCCTCGGCAATGGCATGCCCGAGACCGCTGGTCCCGCCGGTAATCAATGCAATCTGTCCCGCAGGGCGGAACATGTCCTTCATATTCTCACTCATCACAGTTTCCTCGTGTGTCAAAACAAAGCGCGAAGCGCAGGCGAAGCCTGCAGCGCGCACCGGCAGGTGCCGGCCGGATACAGGATCAGCTGCTGCACGGTGAGACCGCACAGCAGCTGACGCAAACAGGAACGCAGATGAATTCTTATTCCGTGAATCCGGGCAGTCCCTCAATCGCATAGACGCGAACCGGGCAGGAATCCAGTCCGATGATCGGGATCGGTGCATAGCTGATGAAGAAGGTATCGCTCTGCAGCTGGTCCAGATTCTGCAGAACCTCAAGGAAGGTGCAGTTCTGAGCCATCAGGATATCGTGGAAGGGCTTAACGTTGCGGACATCGCCCTCGATGGCAACGCCGTCGCCGAAGCCTACGCACTGAACCTTCCGATCTGCCAGCCACTGAGCCATCTCGCCGCCTACCTGCAGACGGTGATCCGTGGGACCGCCGGTGAGGCTGGTGAAGGGAGGAATCTTGTGAGGGCTGTCGAGAATGACGGTATCACCGGGCTTTACGCGATCGCCGATTGCCGCTTCAAGATCCGCAGCGGTAATCTGATGGTCCTCGGGAAGATCCAGGGTTACATAGATGCCGCGGCCCATGAACTGCTCCAGCGGCAGCTCTGCCACGCTCGGCCAGTCATTGTCGTGGTGGTACGGACACTCGCAGTGCGTTCCCAGATGGCTTCCGATGTCAACATTGGTGTGGAAATCCGGAACATCTCCGCCGGTGTTGAAACGCCAGAGATTGCAGCGACGAGACTCCGTGCTGGGATCCAGCACCTTTGTCAAATCCACAATACGAAGATTGCCCTTCTGGTATACCTTGGGGGGCAGCTGTTCCGGTGACACGGTCTTGGGCTTACCGGCAACCCAATCGTAGGTAAGGGGCTGTTCAGACATTGTAAAATCCTCCTTAATTTAAAAACAGTTTGTATGTATCTCTTTCAGACCGGAATGCGCCGGCCACGAAATTCATTTCAGGGATTTCCCCTCCATCGCATGAATCAGACCGACGAGGAAGGAATGGCTGGGAGTGGGAACGCCTACCTTCCGGCCGGCACGCACAATACTGCCGCTGATGGTGTCAACCTCACTCCGGCGACCGTTCCGAAGGTCGGCATAAATGCTGGTGAGTCCTTCGGGCGAGCGATCGCAGACACCCTTCACCTCGGCAACCTTTTCTTCATAATCGAAATCCATGCCAAGAGCCGCGGCAACATCAACGGCCTCACGGATGAGCCGGCAGCACAGATCCCAGGCGGCTTCATTGGAAGAAATATACCCGAGCGGAACCTGCAGTGCGCCCGTCAGTGCGCTGGCAGAGACATTCGTGAACATCTTGTTCCAGATCATCTTCTGTACACCGTCGGAGACATCGGCATCCAGTCCGCAGGCGGTGAAGGCATCCGCGAACGGCTGAAGGCGGGAAGCGCTGCCGGTGACACAGCCAAGATGCGTCATGCCGCTGCCGCCGTGTCTGGTGATGCCGGGGCCCGCCACGCTGGCATTGTGCTGTGTCGTTCCGATGATGATGTGATCCTGCGGAACGAACTTGCCGAGTGTATCCTCATGACCGCTGCCGTTCTGCAGCGTCATCAGATAGGTGTCAGGGCCGATGATGCCCTTGTTGTTCTGCAGAGCTCCCTCGCTGAACATGGCCTTTACGAAAACAATGACCAGATCCACCGGCTCCATACCCTCCGTAGAGAGGACAGCGTGCGGATGGAATACATTGGAAGAACCATCGGGCTCGATGACCTCCAGTCCCTCTGCATTCACCTTGTCGACCAATGCCTGGTTGACGTCGATCACAGTTACCTCATTGCTGCGGCTCAGATAGGAACTGTAGAGACCCCCCATGGCACCGGAACCGAGAACTGCAATTTTCATAATCAAAATTCTCCTTCCAGATGTTTGGATTCACGGACCGGCAGTCGACCGGCGTCCGAAAGGAACGGGCGGCTGTTATCCGTTCGATGCACAGCACACGGCTGCCAAAATCATAGAAATGATTAGAAACCAAGACGCTTTACTTACTGTGCACCTTGCATAAGGTCAGTATATCGCATAGGCATCAAAAAGCAATACTCACTTGATATATTACCGGGTGGTCGCAACACAGGTATAAAATGACAAAAAAAAAGAAACGAAAACCAAGATAATGGTAAAGTTGTTGCAGGAATAAGGGATATATGCTAAATTACTGTCCGGGTGTAGGAGCAACGCTGTACATTATTTAACTATTTTCCACAAGTTTTCCATAAGATATCTGAAAACTGCTGTCTGGCATGGGAGATGCGGTCATTACCTGGGCAAAAGGACGTTTTTGCGTGATATATCACGCACGTTGTTCCGGGAACGTCCGGGATCCCGACTTTAACGGCAGAGGGATGTTGAACGGAATGCGGGGAGAAGGAGGGAGGCAGATCTGCGGAAAGTCATTCGGCTGCTTCGCGGCGAATGAAAAGAGACACAAGTACACTACCTTAGAAATTGTTTTTATTTAAGAAGAGAAACAGAAAGAGAAAGGGAGAAACACCATGGAATATCTCGTTGGTATTTTGCTGCTCCTCACGTTCTTTGGCCTTGCCTACTATTGCGTAAAGGGCCATAACCTGATGATCGGCTTCCTTGTCATCACAATTGTCTGGACAGTACTGTCCTTCCTGGGCGCTGCCTTTGCTTCGCCGGATTTCCTTTCCGGAACGGCTTTTTACAGCAACGGCGAGCCGGTAAAGATCATTGAGATCCTGAACAAGATTTATCAGTCCGCACCCGAGGGGTGGGGCACAACGCTCGTTAATGTGTGCTGGGGTGCATGGTTCGGCCGCGTGCTGATGGAGACCGGCATTGCCTCGACGCTGATCCGGAAGACGGTAGAGCTCGGCGGCGATAAGCCGATTGTCACACTGGCCCTTCTGAACGTTGTGACCGCACTCATTTTCACGGCAATGACCGGCGCAGGCCCCGTCATCGCCATCGGCGTCATCGTTCTGCCCATCCTGATGTCCCTTGGCATTCCCAAGGCCATCGCCATGTTCAGCTTCATGGAGTCCGTTGCGGCCGGCATTTACCTGAATCCCGTCAACTTTGCACAGTATCGCGCTTTCTTCATCGGAACCGATGAGCTGCCGGACTTCACGCTCGGCTGGTATGCTTCAAAGTGGGGCTATTTTGCACTGGTCATCTCTGTTGTTGTTACGACGGTACTGGCAGGAGTTTTCCTGAAGAAGAGCAAGACCAGCCACGCCTGGGCAGCACAGACCCGCGGCGCTTCCGAGCAGAAGGATGCTCCGCTGTACACACTGATCCTGCCGATCGTTCCCGTTATCCTGAAGATCTGGCTGGATTTCTCGGTTATCGGCGGCTTTGTCATTGCGGGCTTCCTGGCTCTGTTCCTTTGCGGCAAGCTCAAGGGAACCTTCAAGGAGAATTGCCAGCTGGTCAATAAGCTTTACTATGACGGCGTTGTGGATACGGCTCCGCTGGTTGGCTTCCTTCTGACGCTGCCGATGTTCAACTCGGTTGCTTCCTATGCATCTCCGTTCTTCAAGGTGATCCTCGGACCGGTTATGCCGAAGAGTGAGCTGCTCCTTTGCATCCTGTTCGCTGTCCTTCTGGGCCTTGGTCTGTTCCGCGGACCTATGACGCTGGTTGGCTGCGGTGCTGCGACACTCGGTGTGGTTCGCGGTGTGGCGAGCTTCTCCGTTCCGTTCCTGTATTGCATCTTTGCGATTCCTACCATCACCGTGAACATCGGCTCATGTATCACGCAGTCCTGGGTTGCCTGGGGCCTTGCATATACGAAGGTGGAGTCCAAGGATTACCTGAAGCTTTCGATTCCGTGCGCATACATCATCGGCGTCCTGCTGTACATTGTGACGTTCATCACGGTCGGCGGCCTCGGCGCAGAATGGTTCATGTAATAAATAACAGATAAGATAACAGATACAGGATCCGCTACCCCCTTTGCATAAAGGGCATAAAGGCGGTGCCGCTGCGGGAGCATCCCGCGGCGGCATCTTTGCAGAAGGGGGCTGCGGGTCATCGTTTCGTTTTTTGCTGCAGGTGCAGCAGAAGTCAGAATGCAATTTCCGCAGGGTTGCTTTACATACTCACAAGAGAAGTAGGAGGAAAAAACAATGGCAGAGCATCGTGCTGTCCGCATGGGAATCGACGTTGGAGGAACCTATACCAAATGCGTCGCAATGGATAACCTGACCCATGAAATCATCGGCAAGAATGAGGTGAAGACCACCCATGACGACAAGGCCGGCGTAGCTGCCGGTGTAGTGCAGTCCTTCCAGAATTGTATGAAGGAAAACGGCATTGCACCGGAGGATGTGGTATTCGTGGCACACTCCACGACACAGGCAACCAATGCCTTCATTGAGGGCGATGTTGCAAATGTAGGTGTCATCGGTGTTGCAGGCGGTGGTCTGGAGGGACTGCTGGCCAAGGGTCAGCTCAAGCTCAAGGACATCGTGCTGGACGAGAAGGTGGGCCGCAAGATCACGGTTTACAACGAGTTCATCAAGAAAAAGCAGCTGACCGACGAGAGCATCAACGCCGCCATCAAGAATCTGGTGGGACAGGGCGCCCAGGTAATCGTTGCCTCCATGGCGTTCGGTGTTGACAACATGGAAGAAGAGCTTCGGATTCATGACCGCGCGGAGGAGCAGGGACTTCCTGTTTCGATGGCATCCGACATCACGAAGCTGTATGGTCTGACCCGCCGCACGAGAACCGCGGCGATCAATGCCTCCATCCTGCCGAAGATGATGGCAACCGCCAATGCGACCGAGAGCTCGGTCCGCGAGGCCGGCGTAACCGTGCCGCTCATGATCATGCGAGGCGACGGCGGTGTCATGGAAATCAGCGAGATGCGCAAGCGTCCCATTCTGACAGCACTGTCGGGCCCTGCAGCCTCCGTCATGGGCTCGCTGATGTATCTGCGTGCATCCAATGCCATCTACTTTGAAGTGGGAGGCACCACCACCAACATCGGCGTCATCAAGAACGGTCGTCCCGGCGTGGATTACGCACAGATCGGCGGCCATGACACGTACATCAATTCGCTGGATGTCCGGATCCTTGGCTGCGCCGGCGGCTCCATGGTCCGCATCAACGATCATGCGGTGGAGGACGTCGGTCCCCGTTCCGCCCACATTGCGGGATGTGAGTATGCCTGCTTCACACCGGAGGAGGAGATCGATGCCGGCCCTCTGACCATCGAGATGCTCAGCCCGAAGCCGGGAGATCCTTCGGATTACGTGGCGATCAAGCTCGCCAGCGGAAAGCGCATCTGCTTCACCAACACCGATGCCGCCAACGTGCTGGGACTGATTGATGAGAAGTATTTTGCACACGGCAACGCCAGCGCTGCGCGCAAGTGCATGCAGCCGGTTGCCGATAAGCTGGGAATCACGGTAGAGGAGCTGGCAACCCAGATCCTTGATAAGGATTTCGAGAAGGTCAATGCCTGCATCAACTCCCTGGCAGAGAAATATCAGCTGGATCATGATGCCATGAAGCTCGTCGGCTGCGGCGGCGGCGCGGCTTCTCTGGTACCCTATTGCGCGAAGAAGATGGGCCTGCAGTATTCGATTCCGGAGAATGCAGAGGTCATTTCCTCCATCGGCGTTGCACTGTCGATGGTGCGCGATGTCGTGGAGCGCGTGATCCCGAATCCGACCCAGGAAGACATCAAGGAGCTGAAAAAGGAGGCGACGGATGCCGCCATCGGCTCCGGTGCATCCCCGGATACCGTTGAGGTGCACATCGAGATCGACAACCAGACCGGTAAGGTAACGGCCATTGCCACCGGCTCCACCGAGGTGAAGACGACCGATCTGCTGAAGGAGTGCGATGAGGCAGAGGCAGAGCAGCTCGCCCGCGAGGACTTCGGTGCGAAGGTGGAGGACGTTCATTTGGCGGAGAAAACCGACAAGTTCTACGTCTACACGGGCAAATGCGGCGACAGAAAGCCGGTTCGTATTGTGGACACCAAGGGCTTCATCAAGGTACAGTGCTCCGATGCCGAGGCCGTGAAGGTAAAGGCCGGAGAGTACAAGGAAGCGGTGGAGAGCATGTGGAAGGATCTTGCTGTGTTCAAGACCGATACCGTGCTGCGGCCGGATTATTTCGTCTGCGTCGGCCCTCGTGTCTGCGATTATTCGGCAGTGGATCTGGATCAGGTGCTGCTGCTGATGGATCTGGATATCATGGACCGCGAGCCGGATGAGGAGATCCTGATCGTGGCCTCCATCAACGATGTCCGGTAATGCCGGGAGACTGGAAAAATAGTGATACGGGAAAGGCTCCGCGGATGCGGAGCCTTTTTTTGAAGGGACGGCGGAATGACAAAGGAGAGACTGAAGGAACTGCTCACACCCATTGCAGATGGATTGTTCGGCCGGCAGCGGACGCGCTATGGCGAGCCGCCGAAGGAAATCGTACGGCCGATCGGCATGATGGTCGAGGATTTGTGCCGGATTCCGGAGGAGGAATGGGGGAGCTATGCCTTTTCCCGGGAGCCGCTGAACGGTAAATTCAGCGAGGAAGAAAGAAGAGAGCTGACCGGAAAGGCCATCGCCTGCGGGCAGGAATATGCCGGGAAGCTGATAGCGGAATACGGGAGCCGGGACCCCAAGGTACTGGCACAGAAGCTTGGCGCAGAGGTGGACTATCCGGAGATGCCGCAGAATGCATCCCGGGTTCTCTTTGCGGAATTCCGGGAGCCGAAAACCGTGCACATTTACCGGGACGGCGTGCGGAAGGGGGAATCCCTGTTCGGGGAGCCGGGCGTGCGGGAAACGCTGGGAGAGCTGGACATTGAGCGGCTGCTCCTGGGACACGAGCTCTTCCATTTCGTGGAGGAGAGGGCGCGGAAGGAAATCTGGACGCGCACATTCAAAATCGACCTGTGGCCGGGGCCGCTGCACAACCGCTCCGGCGTGATGGTCCTGGGCGAGATTGCCGCCATGGCGTTCACGAAGACCCTGAACGAGCTGCCGTATTCGCCGTATGTCATGGATATGTACCTTGTCTACGGTTATTCACCGGAGGCCGCGAGCGGCCTGTACGAGGAAATGATGGAGCGCTGCGGCAGAACGCCGCGCCTGCCGGAGGACACGCAAGAAGGCGGAAATGCGGATACGCAAGGCAGCGGAAATGCCGGGTAATCCGATGCGCCGGAGATGAACTTGTGCAAAGTGCTATCATTCTCATAGGATTGTCCTTATTGCTCATAACAAATGCCGATAAAATAAGAGCGCAAGGGGAAACAGGGGGGGCATTTGTATGAAAGAGGGACGAATCGTTTCTTATGAGGCGTTTGCATCGGCGGTGCCGTCAGCGGCAGCGGGTTCACCGTCCGGCTGTTCGGAGCTGGTGCGCGCGGCCATGTCGTATCTGGAGCGGCATGCAAGAGAGAACGTAACCGTTGATGCGGCAGCAGAGGTTTGTCATGTCAGTCCGGCGCATCTGATGCGGCAGTTCAAGAAGGAGACAGGGTGCAGCGTGCACGCGTGGCTGACCGGGTACCGAATGGAAAGGGCCTGTGATCTGATCCGGCAGGGACGGCCGATTACCGCCGCGTGCGAGGAGCTGGGCTATACGGATTACCCGCTGTTCTACCGGAATTTTTGCAAAACAACGGGAGTCAGCCCGAGAGCGTACCAAAAGGAATGCCGGGAGAAGCCTTTGCAAGGGGAGCACCGCGTATTGCAATACCCGGGCTGGCATTGGTCCGGCTATGAGGGGACGGAGCAGGCATGAGGCTGAGGCAGGTGCGGAATGCACTTTGGGTCGTTTTCGCCGCATTGTGTGCGGCATATCTGATCATTTTATACGCAGGAAGGAAGGAGACTGCGTCTGCGGAAGGTGAAGCGTTGCAGGGGGAGAGTCTGGAGATCTATGTCTGGATGGACGAGATCCAGACCTTTGATGCCTTGAGCCGCGGCTTCATGGAAAAATACCCGGAGGTCACGGTAAACGTGCATTATGCCCCGACGGACGAGTACACGCAGTCCTGTCTGGAGAGATTGTCGGACATGGATACGGATGTTGACATCTGCGGATTTTCGGTTCCTTCCGGCGCGGCGCAGATGGTCAGCAGCGGTCTTTTGACCCAGCTGGATGAATGGGCCGGCGAGAGTGCGGCGATGTCTGCCATTGATTCTCTTGTGGAGCAGATCAACACGTATGAGGACGGACACATCTATTCCATACCATATCGGAACAGCGCCTGGGTGGTTTATTACAACAAGGAGATTTTCGATGCCTGCAGCGTTTCCTATCCTTCCGGGGACTGGACCTGGGAGGACTACGCGGAGAAGGCGGAGAAGCTCAGCCTTCCGTCAGAGGGTGTCTACGGCTCCATGAATTTCAACAGCTCCTGGTGGAGGGTTCCGGCCAGAACAAACGGCGCAGAGTATCCGCTGAATGAGGAGGATCTGGCGGAGTTTCTTCGTGTTGCCGAGTGGAATTATAGGCTGACCTATGAGAAGAATGCGGCGACGCCGTATGACGAATTGACGACGGCAAGCGGGAAGGACTACATCTCGCGTTTCCTTAGCGGGGAAGCTGCCATGATGTGCGGCGGAGAGTGGTGTCTTTCCATGCTGAACCGCAGGATTCAGGACGAGGGGCTTGCTTTTGCCTATGATGTGGCGCCTCTCCCGCATTGGGAGGGGCAGGAGGGGCGGGCGATCGGTTCCATCGCCAGCCTTTCGGTTGCGGAGAAATCGGAGCACAAGGCCCTGGCATGGCAGTTCCTCGAATTTGCATCCGGAGAGGAGGGGGCGCGGATTCTCGCCGGTCTGTCCTATCTCCCCGCCTGTGACACACCGGAGATACGAACGATTTTCCGGGAGTCCCTGTCCATGCCGGAGCATACGGAATATTTCTTTTCCACCGAAAGAATTTCATCCTTTCCCGCGACAAATCGATATACCCTATCCATGAATTATCTGAACGAGGAGGTCATGGCCTATCTGATGCAGGAGAAAACCCTGGAGGACGCGGTGGCTGCCTACCGCCTCCGGATCACGGACACACTCGGAGGCATGGAATGAGGCGGCAAAGGCGCCGGCCGGGGAGGAGCTCTCTCATCAACCGGATCAGCCTGAACATGCTCGTTCTCATCATTGTTCTGACGCAGTGTCTGTTCATCGGCTGCATCGGAATGCTGTGGCAGATCAATGTGAGCAATGCCAGAGCAACGGGGCAGAATCTTCTCTCGGGGAATGTCCGTGTGGTGCAGCAATACTTTGAGGACATTGACACGCTGGCGACTTCATTGATTTTTAACACGGACATCAACAATGCACTGAAATCCCAGAGTGACAGCGTGAGCGATATGGCAACGCTCCGAACGGCGGAGCAGATCATCTATCATGCACGGCCGGATGTGGAGGTTGTCTTCTACAAGGAAAATAAGCCCCGGAATGCCTACTCCATCTATAACAGCAGTGAGCCCTCTGCGATCGAGGATTTTCATGAAAGCGAATGGTATCGGGAGCTGTGCGAGACGGGGAAATCGAGAATCCTGCTCACCAACATAAAGGCGCAGGAGGATTCCTCTCTTTCTTATGTGCATTCTCTGATTTATAAGGTACAGGATCTGTATGAGAACACGACGATCGGCTACCTGCGGCTGGATTTGAATCTGTCGGAGCTGGAAGAGCGCCTGCTGCTGAATTATGTTGAGGTGGAGGGCGTGGAAATTCTCTCTCCGACGAACCGGGTGCTCTTTGGCACGGGGACGAGCTTTGCCATTCCGGAATCCTTTCTGGATGGCGAGGGGGTTCATGCGCTTTCCGAAAGAGGAGGCTTCCTCTTTGCGGAGCAGGTGGAGAATTGCGGCTGGACGGTGGCCATTCGCCTGTCCAAGGAGGGCCTGTACCGGAACAGTCTGCTGATCGGCGGAGGGTTCCTTTTGGGGCTCGTGCTCTCTCTTGCGATCTGTCTCACGATCATGGAACGGAACATGCGGATCCTCAACGACGGCCTCTCCCGTCTGCAGGGAGGCATGAAGGATCTGCAGGAGGGAAATCTCGGGGTGCGCGTTGTAGACGAGGAGCACGATGAGATCGGTGAGGCCATTGCGCGCTTCAATCAGATGGCGGCGCGGATTCAAACGCTGGTCCGGCAGGTGGAGAGCAAGCAGGCGCTCCTCAAGGATGCGCAGATTCAGACGCTTCAGCAGCAGATCAATCCGCATTTCATCTACAACACACTGGAAACCATGATGGGGATGGCTTCCGAGGGGATGAACGATGAAATCATCGAGCTGTGCAGCTGTATGAGTGAGATCCTGCATTACAATACGGCGGCGGACGGTACCGGCACGATCGGGGAGGAGATTCGGCAGATCCGCAATTACACGCACATCATGGAGCTGCGGATGGGGGATCGGTTTCATACGGAGATTGCCGTGGATGCGGACTGTCGCCACGCCAGAATTGTCCGTTTCTGCCTGCAGCCGCTGGTAGAAAATGCGATCATGCACGGCCTTGCGGATACGGTGTCGAACGGAAGAATCCGGGTGGAGGTGCTTCATCAGGAGGATGAAATCGCACTGAACATAAGAGACAACGGAAAAGGCATTTCGGAGGAAACCTTTGCACAGCTGCGGGCGGGGATGGAGGTCCTGCCGGAGAACGGTCTGCGGGAGATCGAAAGGACGGGACACAAGGGACTGTTGAACGTGCATTTCCGCATGAAGCTGCTGTATGAGGACAGATACCGGATCTGGATCGACAGCAGACCGGGAGAGGGAACCGGCATTTCCATGCGGATTCCTTATCAGACGCAGGAGGATGACGGGTAACCTCCGTCGGATCGCACGGATTTGCAAAGGGAAGGACAACAAGGGGACAGGGGGCAGCAGGGACAATGTACCGCGTTTTGATTGTGGATGATGAACGCTTCATCCGCCGGAGCCTGATCAATCGTATTGACTGGAGCCGCTACGGAATGGAGGTGGTCGGAGAGGCAGGAGACGGAAGGAGTGCCTTTGAGCTGGTCCCTTCGCTGGAACCGGATGTTATCCTCGCGGACATACGAATGCCGGTGATGGACGGACTGGAGCTGGCGGCCCTTGTGCAGGAGGAGTACAGCGGAATTTATGTGATCCTTGTGACGGCTTACTCGGATTTTGAATATGCAAGAAAGGGCATTGCCTGCGGCGTATTTGATTATGTCCTGAAGCCCTTAAAGCCGGAGGCTCTGGATGGAACGCTGGCAAGACTGCTCCCTCTTCTGGAGAAGGATGAGCAGAAGAAACGTGAGGTGACGGCGGAGGAAGCGCAGCGGATGCCGGAGGGCACCTGCTTTGCGGCGCTTGCGGTGCAGGCACCAAAGAGAAGAGGCGAAGGAAAGCCTGCAGCGGCGGCACACCTTGAAATACGGACGCGGCGTTCGGCAGATGCCGGGAGACTCCTTTATATCCGCGACGGCGGAGGGGCAGGGTATTCGGTCTATCTTCTACGGTGGGAGAAGGGCCGCGAGGTGCCGGAGGACCTTCGGTCTGCGGTGCGGGAGCTTCGCGCAGAGGCAGAGAATGCGGACCGGGCGGGAAATCCGGAGAAATGCCAAAGCGATGGAAAGCTGTACATCGGCATTTCGGAGCTGTCCCGATGGAGCGGAGAAGCCGACGCCTTCCGCGAGGCCGTGGAGGAGAGCCTATACGCACTGAAATGCCGTCTTCTGTACAGGGTGCCGGACCGGATCTATGCCTGGAAGGATGTAAGGGAGCTGGCAGGGAAGGCGGTCGTTTCGCGGGATCCGTCACCCTTGCCGGAAATGGCACGCCGCAGCTTTGAGGAGTGCAAATTCATCGAGGGCGGGCAGCTGCTGGAAACGTATCTGGATCAGATTCCGTGGGGGAGAATCCGGAACCCGGATACGGTGGAGAGCATCGTGGACGTTTGCCTCACAGAGCTGTTCCGTGCGGCCTGGATCGCGGGCGGCGATTACGGGACGGATCTCAAGCTCTATTCGGCCTGTGTTCGAAGGAACGGCTATCTTCTGGAATTCGCGGATCCGGATGAGCTCTCGGAAAAGCTCCGGGAGATCATCCGAAGGAGCACGGCGGCAATGGGGGAGCAGCAGGACGATCTTGCGGTCAAGGCGGCAAGGTTCCTTCAGACGCATTACCGGGAGGACATTCAGATCTGTACGCTGGAGAGAGAATTCAATGTCAGCGGCTCCTCCCTGATGGCAACCTTCAAGAAGGAAAAGGGGGTTACCATCAACAATTATCTGACGACGGTCCGCATGGAAAAGGCAAAGGAGCTGCTGGGAAGTGCGGTGGTCAGCATTCAGGACGCGGCCTCGATGGTGGGATATGCAGACGCCAATTATTTCGCCCGCGCCTTTAAGAATTATACCGGAATGACACCGTCGCAGTTCCGGGCCGGGGGCAAGGCGGCGTCCTCGCGGCATACGTGAGAGCGCAGGCATGTCCTGCGGCCGCTTTGTGGTTATCTGCAAAGATCATGTTTTGCAATATAATCATGCTCTGTTTTGCAATGGAAGGGGACGGGCGCGGGCGGTATCCTTTGGACAGTACATCGTTTCCGGTTATTTGAAAATCGATGTACCGGTTGCAAGGGGATTCCCGGGAACATCCGGGACATCAGAACATGGAGGGACAGGATGAAATACAGAAAGGTATTGGCGATGACGCTTTGCGCGTCGGCGATGCTCTCGCTTGCGGCGTGCGGAGGCAGCACGGGATCTTCCGGCAGCTCCTCGGAGGGCGCACAGACACAGGAGGCTGCGGCAGATGCTTCGTCGGAGGGGACGGCGGAGAAGACAACCATCAACTTCTACATGTGGTCGGACGAGGAATCCGTCATGAAGGAACTTGCGGCCGCTTATGAAAGTGAGCATCCGGACGTGACGATCAATCTTCAATTCACACCGGCAAACGACTACGCGACCAAGCTCGCGACGATCCTTGGCGGCGGCGGAGATGTGGACGGATTCGGAATTTCCTCACCGCCCGGTCTTGCCGAATACGTTTCCAAGGGGGTGGTGATGCCGCTGGATGAGCTGATTTCCTCGACGGGAACCGACACGAGCGGCATTCAGGGAACACTGGACGGCATTGCCATCGACGGCCAGACCTATGCGCTGCCCTACAAGACGGGAGCCTGGGTCGTTTACTACAACAAGGACATTTTTGATGCGGCGGGTGTGGAATATCCGTCGGAGGACTGGACCTGGGACGATTACTATGAGATCGCAGGCAAGCTCACAAGCGGAGAGGGCACGAACAAGATCTACGGCTCCTTGAACTTCCAGCCGACCTCCATGTGGTGGAGAGTGCGGGCCAACATCAAGGGCTCTACCAATCCGCTGGATGATGCACAGCTCCATGACTGGATGGAGGCAGCCGAGTTCTGCAAGAGCCTTTCGGATGCGGGATACCAGCCGGAATATGCGGATATGGCAAACGATGCCGGCGCGGATTATACCGGCAACTTCCTGCAAGGCAAGTACGGCATGTATTATACGGGAGACTGGGGCATCGAGATGCTCAATTCCGCGATTGCCAACGGAGACGGCAGCGTGAATTATGACATTGTGCCGATGCCGCACGAAGAAGGCGAGGAGGCGCAGACCGTCGGCGCTCCGGGACTTCTGATGGTCACGCAGGATTCCAAGAAGGCAGACATCACCTACGATTTCATCCGGTTCTGCTGCGGCGCAGAGGGCGCAGAGATTCTGCTCAGCAACGATTATTTCCCGGCCTGGCAGGATGAGAGCACCGTGGAAACCTATTGCCAGGGAAAGACCGCTCCGGAGCATATCGAGTACATCGTGAACCAGAAGATCATTTCACAGGTTCCGTGTGATGCCAACTACAATCCCGCAGCCAACATCTGCAAGGAGGAGGTTTCCCTGTATCTGCTCGGAGAGCAGGATCTTGAGACAACGGAAGCAAACTGCAGGCAGAGAATTCAGGATGAAGTGGTAAACGCGCAGTAAATCAGAAGTGGACGCTGCGGCAGAGAACTTACCGGAGTCTGCTCCCTTCCGGGCAGACAGGAATTGCACAGCCGTTCGTGTATGGGGCTCGCTCACCTTGTGGGCCGGCCCCTTGTTTTTCGCAGAATACTCCACCCGCATATGAAAAGAGAGGTGCTCCTATGAATGAAAAAGCGATCACAGCCAGAGCCCCTGCCTATATCCGCCATCAGGGGATCAAGGCACTTTGGTTCCTTCTTCCGAATCTGATCGGCTTTGCCATCCTGAATCTGTATCCGGTATTCCGGGCGGCGATGCTGAGCTTTACGAACTGGGACGGCTTCAAGAAGAAAGACTTTATCGGCATTGCCAATTACGTCAATCTGTTCGGCGATACGACCTTTCTGATCTCGCTGAAGAATACGCTGCTGTATACGCTGCTGACTGTTCCGGTAGCGCTCCTTCTGGGAATCGGAATGGCGCTTTTGATGAATACAAAGTTCCGGACGATCAAGATCTTCCGCACGGTTTACTTTCTTCCGCAGGTGACGTCCATGATCGCCGTCGGACTGGTCTGGTCCCTGATCCTTGCCAACAACGGTCCGCTGAACCAGCTGCTGATGCTGCTGGGAAACCAGAATCCGCCCAAGTGGATTTCGTCCACCCAATGGGCCCTCGTTTCGGTGGGAATGGTCAGTGTATGGAGGGCCATGGGCTACAATGCCATCATCATTCTGGCGGGTCTGCAGGGAGTCAATGCGGAGCTGTATGAGGCGGCCAAGCTCGACGGCGCGAATTCCTGGCAGCGCTTCGTGCACATTACGCTGCCCGGTATCTCGCCGACCATTTTCTTTGTTCTGGTCAACCAGATGATCAGCTCCTGCAAGGTGTTCGATATCATCATGGCGATGACCCAGGGAGGACCGGGAAGAGCCACCAATGTACTGGCTTATTTTGTCTTCCAGAGGTCCTTTACGGATTACCGGTTCGGCTATGCCTGCGCGGCGGCGTTCATTCTGTTCGGCATCATCATGATTTTCACCGTAATCCAGTTCCTCGGACAGAAAAAATGGGTGAATTATTAAGGAGAAAGGAGGCAGATGATGGGAGTTTCCGGAAAACGCAGAATCAGCAGAGCAATCGTCTATCTTGTTCTGGTTGTCGTGGCCTTGATCATGCTCTTTCCCTTTGTATGGATGGTGCTGGGATCCTTTAAGCCCAAGGATGAGCTCTTCGCTGTGCCGATGCAGCTTCTTCCGACGAGGTGGATGAAGAGCAACTACAGCCGGGTATTTGAAACCATTCCTTTTGCACACTATTATTGGAACACGGCAAAGATTGCCGTTCTCTCGACGGCGGGTCAGGTGGTTACCTGCTGCCTTGCCGCCTACGCCTTTTCCAAGCTTCATTTCAAGGGGCGTGATATTCTGTTTATGGCGTATCTTGGCACCATGATGATCCCGTATCAGGTCATCATGATCCCGCAATATGAACTGATGCGGAATGCAGGGCTGTTGAATTCGCATACCGCGCTGATCCTGATGCACTGCTTCTCGCCCTTTGGCGTGTTCCTGCTGCGGCAGTTCATGATCAGCATTCCGGATTCGCTTCTGGAGGCGGCGCGCATCGACGGCGCAGGAGATCTGTGCATTTTAACGCGGATTATGATCCCGCTTTCCAAGTCGGCTCTGGCTACGCTGATCGCCCTGAAATTCCTGGATTCCTGGAATGACTACACGGCGCCGCTGATCTTTCTCAATGAGAAGGAGAAATTCACATTGCAGATCGGCATCCGTTCCTTCCAGCAGGAATTCGGCGTTGAGTATACCTTGATTCTGGCTGCCACGACAATGTCGATCATTCCGGTGGTCCTTCTGTATGTTTTCCTGCAGAAGTACTTCATCGAGGGCATCGCGGCATCCGGTGTGAAGGGATAGACCGTTTACGGCAGTTGGCGAAAATGGAGGGGAAATGAGAAAAGAAACCTTATTGATGGAGGACTGGAAGTTCCGGATGGACGGGGAGGAGCAGGAGGCAAGGAGTGTGGACCTGCCCCACGACTGGGTGCTGGATGCGCCCTATGTTCATCGCCCGGAGGACTCGTCCCAGGGCTTTCATACCTTGCCGGGGACCGGCTGGTATGAGAAAACCATTGCGGTGCAGGCAGAGAGCGGGAGAAGGTATTTTCTGGATTTCGGCGGTATATACGAAAAGAGCACGGTCTATGTGAACGGCAAAGAGGTGGGCGGCCGGGATTACGGCTACTCCTCGTTTCGTCTGGAGGTAACGGATGCATTGGTGTCCGGCCCGAACACCGTCCGGATCCGTGTGGCGCACAACATTTTCCCGACAGACCGGTGGTACAGCGGCGCCGGAATCTACCGCACGGTGAAGCTGGTGGAGACGGGAGAGCTCATTCTGGATGAGTCGGAGATCATCGTGCGGACCGTTTGGGAGCCGGAGAACGGATCGGCGAGGATCCGGGTATCCGGCTGGGAAAACGGAACAAGGGTCACCGGGACACTTGCTGTCCTTCCGCGGTCTTCTGCGGAGACAGAGGAAGGAACCGGCGCCGAGGCAGCTGGATGTGAGGAAGCAGGATCGGCGTGCGGTGCATCGGAAGCGCCGCGGCAGGAGGCCTTGCAGGACGAATACGGTGAGCTGAATTTCTGCCTGGAGGAGCCGAGGCTCTGGTCGGCGGAGAATCCGAACCTTTACCTTCTGACGCTGACAAGATGGGAAAACGATCGGCCGGCGGATGCGGTTTCCATGCGGATCGGCATCCGTGATGTGCGCATTGATCCGGAGGAGGGCCTGCGGATCAACGGGGAGCCGGTGAAGCTGCACGGCGTCTGCCTGCACCAGGATGCAGGGGCGGTGGGCATCGCCGTTCGCAAGGAGATGATGCGGGCAAGGCTCCTGCGGCTCAAGGAAATCGGCGTGAATGCCATCCGCGCGGCACACCACATCTACGCACCGGAATTCCTGGATCTGTGTGATGAGCTCGGCTTTTATGTCTATGAGGAATGCTTTGACAAGTGGACCGGCGGGCATTACGGGAGCCTTTTCGAGCAGAACTGGAAAAAGGATGTTGATTGCATGGTGAAGCGGGACCGAAACCGTCCCTCCATCATCCTCTGGGGCGTCGGCAACGAGGTGGAGAACCAGGGACAGGATTCCATGCTGCGCATTCTGGGGATGCTGGTGGACCGCGTGAAGGCTCTGGACGCATCGCGCCCTGTGACCTGCGCCATGAATCCGCATTTCAAGCGGGAGAGCAATGTGGATGTCTCGCAGATTCAGGACATTCAGCAGTTCGTGGATGAGAGCGATGACACGGAGATTTACGATCTGGATGAGAAAATCGCGCGCATCTGCCGCATTGCACAGAAGGTGGATCTTCTCGCCTGCAACTACCAGGAGCAGTGGTACGAGAAAATTCATGCCGCGATGCCGGACAAGGCCATTCTGGGAACGGAGGTCTATCAATATTTCGCAGGACATCCGGACCAGTTCAAGAACTTTACGGAGGACATCCCCTCCTTTATCCCGGAGCGGTATCCCTATGTCATCGGGAGCATGATCTGGACGGGCGTCGACTATCTGGGAGAGACGACGGGATGGCCGATGAAGACCGCCAACGGCGGATGCATCCGTACGAACCTCGAGCGGAAGCCGATGTCCTATATTCTGCAGAGCCGCTGGACGAGCCGTCCGATGGTGCACTTCTCGGTGCTGGATTATACGGTCGAGGATGAGGGCGTGAAGGATCACTGGGATGCACCGCCGTACGTGGCTCACTGGGATTTCCCGCAATTTCAAAGGGGCCTTCTGCCTTATCTCATTGTAACGAATTGCGAGGAGGTGGAGCTGTACATCAACGGCATGCGAATCTATGTGGATACACCGGAGCATTTTCATAACGGTCTGATCCGCGGCTTCCTCAAATGGGAGCCCGGCACGGTGACGGTCATCGGGAAGAGCCACGGAATCGAGCAGTGCCGGGAAACCCTGCGGACACCGGGCCCTGCCGTGCAGCTGCAATTCGACCGGAAGGAAGGAGAGGCTCCGGCGGAGCATGGTTATCAGGAGCTCCTGACGGTGCGGGCCAAGGACGCCGAGGGGATTCCCTGCCTTCGTGAGAGCGCAAGGGTGCGTTTTCGCGTCGAGGGACCTGCCGTCATCGTTGCCGTGGACAACGGCGACAGCAGATCCATGGAGCCGTATCATGCCGATTCCAGGCATCTCTTCCGCGGGCAGGCGAGTGTGATCGTCGCCATGACAGGGGAGCCCGGAAGGGTAGCGGTGTACGCGGACGCAGACGGAATGCAGACAGCCAGTTTAAAAATCGATGTACAGGGACCGTGCTGAGAGCAAGGGAATAAGAAGCGCACGGAGAAACGTAGGGGAAAATATGCTCTATCCAATCAATACAACATCAAGAATTCGCATGGATCTGGGTGGCATCTGGAGCTTCAGGCCGGATGATGGCAATGCCTTTGCAGAAGGCTGGCAGGAGAGGCCGCTGAAGGATCCCATGACCATGCCGGTGCCGGCTTCCTACAATGATATGAAGGAAGAAATCGGGTTGCGGGATCATTACGGCTGGGTTTTCTACCAAAGGAATATCGAGATTCCGGCCTATCTGTGCGAGCGGCAGCGCGTGGTTCTGCGCTGCGATGCGGTGACGCATCATGCCATCGTGTACCTGAACGGGACGAAAATCGCGGAGCACCGCGGGGGCTTCCTGCCGTTTGAGACGGAAATCGGCGGGCTTTTGCGTAATGGCGGGAATCTTCTGACGATTGCCGTGGACAACACGATCGATGACACGACCTTGCCGGTGGGGAAGGAGAACGGCATGTTCGAGAGCCCGTCCCCATCCGGAAGGACCTACCGGAGCAGGCTTCGGCAGAACCGGCCGAATTTTGACTTCTTCAACTACAGCGGGATTACGAGATCGGTTGAAATCTATACGACACCCCGGCATTATATCCGGGACATTACGGTGACGGCCGCGCTCTGCGGCGAGGATGCAGAGCTGTTCTACGAAATCGAGGACGGCAGAGCCAAGGACGGAGACGTATCAGGAGACGGAGCAGGCAGTCGGGCACAGGGAGCGGCGTCCGGCGCGGATGTTAAAGAGGCCGGGCAGGGGGAGCTCTCCTGCCTGGTGGAGATCCTGGACCGCGAGGGGAACCTTGCGGCGTCCGGAGAAGGCATGCGCGGTTCGATCCTTCTGAAGGACGTCCATCTCTGGCAGCCGCTGGCCGCCTACCTTTATACCGTACGCGTGACGCTGGGAGAGGACGTCTACGAGCTGCCCTACGGCGTGCGCACGGTGGAAGTAAGGGGACAGCAGTTCCTGATCAACGGGAAGCCGTTCTATTTCAAGGGATACGGCAAGCATGAGGATACCTTCCCGAACGGGCGCGGGCTGAACCTTCCGATGGCGGTGAAGGACATCTCTCTTATGAAGTGGCAGCATGCCAACAGCTTCCGCTGCAGCCATTATCCGTACAGCGAGGAGATGATGCGGCTGGCCGATGAGGAGGGAATCGTCGTGATCGACGAGACACCGGCGGTCGGCATCAATCTGCGGTTCGGCGGCGGTGCGGATTTCGAAGGGAGGCCGATCGGCACCTTCGATAAGGAGCACGGAATCCGCACCTTTGACCACCATAAGGAGGTGATCCGTGACCTCATCGCAAGGGATAAGAACCACGCCTGCGTTGTGATGTGGAGCATTGCCAATGAACCGGATTCCGGTGCAGAGGGGGCCTACGAGTATTTCAAGCCGCTGTATGAGCTGGCACGGGAATCGGATCCGCAAAAGCGGCCGTGTACGCTGGCTTCCGTGGTGATGGCCGGCGGACCGGATACGGATGTGTCCGCAAGACTCTCGGACGTGATCTGTCTGAACCGGTACTACGGCTGGTACGTCGGCGGGCCGGAGCTTGACGGACCGGAAGAGCTCCTGCGGGCAGAGCTGCAGGAATGGGAGAAGACGGGCAAGCCGGTGATCTTCACGGAATACGGGGCGGATACGGTGGCCGGGCTCCATGACACGACACCGGTGATGTACACCGAGGAGTATCAGGTTGATTATTACAAAATGAACAACAGGGTCTTCGATGAATTCCGCTGCGTTGTAGGCGAACAGGCCTGGAATTTTGCGGATTTTGCAACGAGCCAGAGCCTTGTCCGCGTGCAGGGCAACCGGAAGGGGCTTTTCACGAGAGACCGGAAGCCGAAGCTTGCGGCACATTATTTTCGCGAGCGGTGGGGCAGCATCCCGGATTTCGGATATAAGGAGTGAATGCAGCGAGGGCAAGGATATCCCCTGCGTGCCCGCAAATCAGGGCTTGACAACGGAATAATATCCGAAAAGAATACCGATAGAGGAGCTTTTAACAGGAGCTCAAAAGCAAAAAGCCGCAGCGATGCGGCTTTTTGAAGACTCTATGGTTAGCAATATCTAACCGCTGCAGAGCGGAGAAAGCGATGGAAAGACAGGGGAAGAACGCTATGAAAGACAGCAAATTGCAATTTGACCGCAGCTGCCATGTGCTGTACTCAAGGCAATGCAAAAGGGAGATTCGCAGCAAAATTGCGCTGCACTATCCCGCGAATGAGCGCGAGGCGGTCTGGGAACGGGTGCAGCAGCAATATGCGGCTTATCTTTCCGACTGGCGCACCGACCTTGGCGGAAAGAAGAATTTTCACAACGGCGCAGGCGGCACCTACGATTGCATCGCCATCCTGAGCTACTATGCCGTGTGCAGAGACGGCACGTCATTCCGTGAGATCGAAGAGATGGAGGAGAACCTGATTCTGCCGGCCTTTCGCAGGCTGAAATTCGTGGATTGCAATAAGCCGTTCTGGCGAAAGCTTATGTACAGGGCGTTCATGCGGGCCAAGAGCGGCTGCGATCGGTGGCACGACTACGAGATGAGCGTCGCGCCCTATGAGGAGGGCAGGCCCATCTATTACGAGTTCACGGCCTGTCCCGCGGCGGAGTTTGCCTCAAAATACGGCCTCACGGAGATTATGCCCGCCCTGTGCAACGTGGACTACGCCTCGATGGAGCTCATCCGCGCCCGCC
>CAVAUJ010000019.1:24532-36505 GCA_963591995.1 Succinivibrio sp. | reverse complement strand
TGTCAGGTACCTGGCAAAACACGATCCTGCCTTGTTTTTACAGAGGTATTCCCCGCCGGTGCTGATCGACGAGATTCCGTATGCAACAGAGCTGCTTCCATACATCAAAATGAGTGTTGACCGTTCCTATGTTGACACCTATCTGCAAAGGGATATTCGGGATCTGGCACAGGTTGCAGATGAAATGCAATTTTATAATTTTATGACGATTGTGGCTGCGCAGACCTCAAAGCCTGTTGTCTATGAGAAACTGGCGAGTGCCGCGGGTATTTCAGCACCAACGGCAAAAAAATGGCTCTCTATTTTGGTGTCGTCTCATATCGTTTCCCTTGTGCAGCCGTATCACAACAATGCACTGAAACGCGTAGTTAAAATGCCGTTGATCCATTTTCTATTACAGAGATAAAGACCAAAAAGAAATTGATCTGCTGATCTTCCAGAATGGTATTCTTTCTCCGATAGAGATCAAAAAATCGGCCTCACCCGGGAAAGTAGCTGTTAAGAATTTCAAAGTGCTGGAACCGGTTACAAAAGAAGGAGCTTCTGGTGGCTTGGAGTCTTTGAAGGCCGAGATTGGAACGGGAAGTGTGATCTGCATGGCAAACGATTTGCTGCCCGTTGACGAAAAGAACTGGTATGTACCTGTTTGGTTGATTTAGATGAGTAGAATATTGCAAAATACATTGACGCCCGGAATGTTCAAACTGCTTTAAAACCTCGCCGCTGACAAAAATCAGCGGCATTTTTCTGCCCGAAGTCCATCAAGGTGACAGATTTTTCCGAGACGGATATAATGAGGGGATATTGATGCGAATAATCTTCGGCGGCCATACGCCGGGGGCACGGAAGGAGACCATACGGCGAATGGAGAACAATCTGACTTCCGGGAGTGTCTTCCGCAACATTTTGCGGTTCTCGCTTCCTTATCTGCTGTCTTATCTGCTGCAGACCCTGTACGGGTTGGCGGATCTGTTCATCATCGGTCAGTTTGACAGCGTGACGGGGACGACGGCGGTATCGATCGGCTCACAGGTGATGCATATGCTGACCGTGATGATCGTGGGACTTGCCATGGGTACCACGGTGAACATCGGTCAGGCAGTGGGGAAGAAGGATACGGAGGACGCAAGGCGGTGCATCGGCAATTCGGTTACGCTGTTCATGATCCTCTCCGTTGTGCTCATGTGCATCCTGATCTTTCTGGTAAGACCCATCGTCTCCGTGATGTCCACACCGAAGGAGGCGGCGGATGCAACGGCGGCATACCTGATCATCTGTTTTGCAGGCATTCCGTTCATCACGGCATACAATATCATCAGCTCGATTTTCCGGGGGCTGGGAGATTCCAGACATCCCATGTATTTCATTGCCGTTGCCTGCGCGGCGAACATTGCGCTGGACTGTCTTTTCATGGGACCGATGCGGATGGGGCCGGCGGGAGCGGCGCTTGGCACGACGTTGGCCCAGGCCTTCAGTGTGGCCGTTGCCCTGCTGGCGGCGCGGCGCTTTCATATGATTGATCTGCACAGGGAGGATCTGCATCCGGCGGGATCGGTGATGCACCGGATTGTGCGGATCGGTCTCCCGATTGCCCTGCAGGACGGGCTGATTCAGGTGGCATTCATCCTGATCACGATCATTGCCAACCGGCGGGGATTGGTGGATTCTGCGGCGGTCGGCATCGTGGAGAAGATCATCAGCTTTCTGTTCCTGGTCCCGTCCTCCATGCTCTCGACGGTTTCCGCCCTGGGGGCGCAGAGCATCGGTGCCGGCCAGAAGGAAAGGGCCCGCAAAACCCTGCTCTACGCCATCATGTTGGCAGCCGGCTTCGGCGCGGCGGTCTCCGTGCTCATGCAGTTCATTGCACCTTCGGTGGTGGGACTGTTCACCGGGGATGCGGCGGTAACGGCAGCGGGCGGAGAGTACCTGCGGGGGTACATTTTTGACTGCATTTTTGCCGGCATCCACTTCAGCTTCAGCGGATATTTCTGTGCCGTCGGGCGCTCAGAGCTGTCCTTCCTGCACAACATCATCGCCATTGTGCTGGTACGTGTGCCGGGTGTGTACCTGACGTCCGTGCTGTTCCCGACGAGTCTCCTGCCCATGGGACTGGCTACGGCTGCGGGGTCTCTGGTGTCGGTGATCATCTGCTGTCTTGCCTTTGCGCTGCTGGGCAGGAAGGAGCGCCGGGAGCAGAAGAACAGAGGAGAGTAAGAGAGCGGAGAAGCCTATGACGTCTGCGGTGGTCGAAGACAATCGGATACAGAATCTTCGGAAGGATCTTCTGAAGTGGGCAAGACGGCGGCAGTCGTTGATGGAGGGCGTAATCTTTCCGGTAGCGCTCTTCCTCTGGCCCTTGTGGGGCATATGGAGCGGCGTGGATGTTACGGACGCAGGCTTTAGCCTCGGCAATTACCGGTTCCTGCAGGGCGGCATGTGGTTCTATGCCACTTACCTGGCCAATGAGGCCGGGCGCCTCCTCATGGCACTGCCGGGGGGCGGGGGACTCCTTGCCATGAATCTCAAGAGTGCGCTTCTGCTCTCGGGCATCGCACTCTTTTCCTACTGCACCTTGAAGCGCCTGATGCCGGGATGGATGGTTTTCCTCGGAGAGTGGATTGCCGTTTCGGTATTCTGGTGCCCCACGGTTATTCTGTACAATTCTCTTTCCTATGTATTTCTGGCGCTTGCCTGCCTCTGCCTGTTCCGGGCCGTCAACCGTGTTCCGCACGGCGGGAAATGGTATCTGGCGGCGGGGGTTTTTCTGGGAGTAAATCTGTTCGTGCGGTTTTCCAATGCCCTGCAGGTGCTGCTGATTCTGGCGGTGTGGCTGGAGGAGCGGCTCTCGAGGCGGCGGCTTTCCATTGCAGTGAAGGACACGGCAATGTGTCTGGCAGGGTATATCCTTGGCGCGGGAAGCGTGCTGCTCTGGATTGTGTGCGGCTGCGGGATCGATGCGTATGTCGAAGGGATCCGCGAGCTGTTCGACATGGGCGGAGATTACACGCTCCGGGAGATGCTCTCGATTACCCTGGAGGCCTACGGCACGGCCATGATGTGGGCGGCCTTTATGGCAGCTCTGGCGATGGCCGGCGTGATACTGTGCACGCTGCCGGCCCTGAAGGGACACCGCAGGATCTGGCACGGCTGCTATCTGGCGGGAATTCTGGTGCTGCTGCGCTTTTACTGGGGGCGCGGCATGTTCACCGTCAATTATCAGGATTATTGGTGCATGTTTCAGTGGATGATGCTGTTCCTGATCCTGTCGATCGGGCTGGATGCCATCTGCCTTGCGGGAGAGTACCGTGCGTCAACGGATGAGCGGTTTCTGGCCGCTGTGTCGCTGATTCTGATCCTGATCCTGCCGATCGGGTCCAACAATTATACCTTTCCGGTTCTGCTGGAGCTCTTTGTCATTGCGCCCTTTGCACTCTGGATGCTCCGGCGGATCTGGCAGGAGCACCGGAGAGAGGAGAGACATTTTCCATGGTATAGTATATGTGTCGTGCTGGTGCTCGCGGTACTGGTGCAGGGGACGCTGTTCCATCTGCGCTACTCCTTCCGGGACGGGACGGACGGAACGGCGCGGACCGCGGTTGTTACGGCCATTCCGGCCGCGGCCGGCATGCGGACCACACCGGAGCAGAAGGAAGAGCTGGAGAGCATCTATCGCTGCCTGGAGGATGGCGGCCTTTTGGACCGGTCTCTTGTGACCTATGGAGAGGCACCGGGGCTGAACTATCTTTTCGGCATGCGCCCCGGGCTCTCAAGCGCGTGGCCGGATCTTGCGAGCTTTCTGTCGGAGGAGAGGTTCGCAAAGGAGCTGCGGGAGCTCTCGGGTGTTGCGCTCACGGGCCATACGGAGGCACTTCCCGTGGTGATTCTGCGCCGCGCGGATCGTGAGGCGGCGGAAATTAATACTGACCGGACCAGTCAGGAAGGAAGAAAGGGCGGACTTCTCGCGGATTATCTGGAGCAGACCGGCTATGTCACAGCCTTCGAGACGGAGCACTATGTGGTGAAGCAGCCGCAGGCTTGCTGCGGCAGAGAGTAGAGAGAAAAGATGGACTATCGGATTCCTTTTAACATTCCACCCTACGTCGGAACGGAAATGGAGAAGCTTCGGACTGCCTGCGAGAAAAACCGGAAAATCTGCGGAGACGGTCCCTTCACGAAGGAATGCAAGACATGGATCGAGGAACGGACGGGGACGGCAGAGTGTCTTCTGACCACCAGCGGGACAGACGCGCTGGAAATGGCGGCCCACTTATCTCACGTCGGACCGGGAGATGAGGT
Source organism: Succinivibrio sp. (assembly GCA_963591995.1). Taxonomy (GTDB): domain Bacteria; phylum Bacillota; class Clostridia; order Lachnospirales; family Lachnospiraceae; genus CAG-791. The sequence goes on along the minus strand of CAVAUJ010000019.1, from coordinate 32,209 downwards.
GATCATGCCGAGCTATACGTTCTGCTCCACGGCGGATGCCTTCGTTCTGCGCGGTGCCGTGCCGGTGTTCGTGGACATTCGGCCGGACACCATGAATCTGGACGAGAAAAAGATAGAGGACGCCATCACGGACCGTACCAGGGCCATCGTTGCGGTGCACTATGCGGGTGTTGCCTGTGAGATGGATGCCATCATGGACATCGCCGGGCGGCACCGTCTGACGGTGATCGAGGATGCGGCACAGGGTGTGATGAGCAGCTATAAGGGAAAGGCCCTCGGCACCATCGGGGATTTCGGCTGCTACTCCTTTCATGAGACCAAGAATTATTCCATGGGGGAGGGCGGTGCGATCCTGATCCGTGACCGCAGCAGGACGGATGAGGCTGAGATCCTTCGGGAGAAGGGGACCAACCGGAGCCAGTATTTCCGCGGACAGATTGATAAATACACCTGGGTGGATTACGGCAGCTCCTTCCTGCCCAGCGAACTGAATGCGGCCTACCTGTCGGCGCAGCTGGAAAAAGCCGACGAGATCAACAGGGCGCGTCTGGAGCGATGGGAGCAGTATTACGCAGCACTGACACCGCTTTGCCGGGAGGGAAGGATCGAACTCCCGGTGATTCCGGAAGGCTGCGTACACAATGCGCACATGTTCTACATCAAGACGAAGGACATCGGAGAGCGGCAGGAGCTGATCGACGCATTGAAGGCGGCGGGAATTCTGGCGGTGTTCCATTACATTCCGCTGCATTCAAGCCCCGCGGGGATGAAATTCGGGCGCTTCCACGGGGAGGATGTCTATACAACAAAGGAAAGCGAGCGGCTTCTTCGCCTGCCGATGTATTATTCGCTGACAGAGCAGGATGTGGAGGAGGTTGTGTCGGTGATTCGGAAGTTTTACGCGAGGTGATGCCGCGGCTCTTGAATCGCGGCTCTCAGAGCGTGGCTTTTAGACCGCGGCTTTCAGAACGGGATGGATACGGCATTTCGGAGACCGCGCAGAGTTGCGAGGGAAGGTCGGAGACAAAAAGGCGCAGGTGAGACGATCGGGCGAAAAGCGGCAGGTGGAGCAGCAAGTGGAGCATCAAAGAGAATTGCGGGACAATCCGGAGCAAAGACAGCAGAAGAGAAAGCCGGGCCGGATCCTGCTGCAGAGGGCACTGACGGCGGTCGCTGTCCTTGCCGCTGCCTGGTGTGCAGGGCAGTGCTGGACGATTTACTACGATCTGAACGACGACTCCCTGATGGCGCAGATGCTCTCCGGGAGCTATACGGGGACGCCGTCGGCACGCAACATTCAGAGCTACTATCCGCTGACGGCGGCGGAGGCGCTCCTGTACCGGTGGAATGCCTCGATTGACTGGCACGGCGTGTTCCTGCTCTTTGTGCAATACGGGTGTCTTGTGCTGATTGCCTGGAGGCTGGAGAGCTGTCTTTCCGGACGAGGACGCAGATGCCGGGCGGCGGCGCTGGCGCTGGAGGCTGCGGCCTGTGCGGGGCTTTTGCTGGAGCATTACGTCTACGTCCAGTATTCCGTGACCGTAGGTATCGTGGGTGCCACCGTGTGCTTCCTCTTTCTGACCATGGATCCGAAGGAGGGACACCTGCGGCAGTGGATCCGGGAGCTGGCGGTTCCGGTGCTGCTGATCCTGATCGGCTTTCTGCTGCGCTCGGAAATGATGCTGTTCGTCGGTCCGTTTGCGGCGCTGGCCTTTCTCGTGCGGGCGGTGCGGCAGCACCTTTTGCGGGAGAAGAGCAGGAGAGAGATCCTCCGCTTTTTGCAGGTCTGCGGTATCACATTACTGTTCGTACTGGGGGGGATGGGGCTTTGCCTGCTGGGAAACCGGGCCGGATACGCGGGCGCGGACTGGAAGGCATTCTACGAGCTTTTTGACGCGAGAACCGAGCTGTATGACTTTCAGAAGCTCCCGACCTATGAGGGAAATGAAGCCTTTTATGCGAGCATCGGCCTGGACCGGACGCAGGTGCAGCTGCTCCTGAATTACAATTACGGTCTGGATGAAGACATTGATGCCCGGACGCTTGGGGCCGTTGCGGATTATGCACGCGGGAAGGCAGCCGCCGGGGAGAGCACCGGGCAGAGAGTAAGGGAGGCACTCTGGGACTACCGCGCTGCGATGAAGGGAGCGGGAGAGAACGCAGGGGAGCCGTACCCGGTCATGGCGCTTGTCCTGTATCTTACGGCGCTGGGTTCGGCGGTATCTTGCGGAATGCGGCATCAAATGCGGCATCATGAGAAGGAATGGGGAAGGACCGCATGGCAGTGTCTGCTGCTGGGGGCGCTGTTTGCACTTCGCAGCGCACTGTTCCTCTACCTGCATTACAATCACCGCCCGGTGGCACGGCTGACGCACAGCATATATGCATGCGAAGCGGTCTTTCTCCTGTGGCTCACGGCGAGAAACGCCGGATGGAGCAGTCGGCAGGGCGCGGCGGAGGATGTCGGGGACGCCGGAGCGGTGCGCGTGTCCGGCGGACGGAAGCAGGACGCTGTTTTGCCGGCGGCGCTGCTGGTGATGGCTGCGGGGGCGCTTGTCTACGGAGCCGTGCGGCAGATGCAGACAACATCTGCCGATCAGACGGTGCGGCAGGAGAGCAACGCAGCGTATCGGGAGCTGCAGGCATATGCGAAGGAGCATGGGGAGAACATCTATCTGGTGGATGTTTATTCGACGGTATCCTTTTCGGATCCTGTGGGAGAGGCCGGCAATGTTCCGGTGAACCTGGATCTTCTGGGCGGCTGGGCCTGCAAGAGTCCGCTGGAGAGAGAGAAGCTGACGGCCCTTGGCGCGAAGGAAGAGCTCCTCGGAGATCCGAAGAGTGAGGAGGGCACCGGCACGGCGGAGCTCCTGCGGACCTGCGACAATGTGTATGTGGCTGCGGAGACGGCAGAGGATATGACCTGGCTTGCGGAGTATTATGCCTTTCGCGGAGAGAAGGTGACGATCTCGGCGGCGGACCGCATCGGCAGCAGCTGGGTCATCTATGCGGTACAATAAGCGGCTGTAGTGTGAAATCCGGTAGGAACGGCACCGGGAGGAGGAACGGCAATGGAGATCGGCATGGAAAACGACAGACCGGAAGATGAGAAGCTGTTCCTTCGTCCGCTCACCTTGGAAGACAGCGAATTGATTGTGCGGTGGCGGAACAATCCGCGCGTGAGGTGCCGGTACATCGATCGGCGTCCGTTTACACCGGAGGGACAGCGGCGGTATTATCGCGAGAAGGTCGCGGCGGGGAAGGTAATGCAGTTCATTGCCGTGGAGAAGGAGACGGGAGAGCCCATCGGGTGCGTTGTTCTCGATGACCTTCATCCGCAATATGCGGAGTGCGGCAACTGGATCGGTGAGGATGCGGCAGTCGGAAAGGGCTACAGTCCGCGCATGATCCGGCTTGCCTGCGCATATGCCTTCCGCAGAATGGGATTTACGGACATTGTCGCGCGGATTTTCGCCGACAATCCGGCATCCCTGCGCAGCTATGAACGGGCGGGCTTTGCGGCTGTCGGCGTTCTTCCGCAGGTGGAGAGCACGGACGGGGAACGGAAGGATATGCTGCTGCTGCGCTGCCGCGCGAAGGATATACCGGCAGAGTGAGCGCACCGGCCTGTTGCAGGAACGGAAAGGGTGCGTTGGCAGGGAAGACAGGAATGAAGCTTATGGAAGTTGCAAATCAGGAAGGAAAAAGGCAGCAGGAGAGGACGCGGATCAGCTTTGTCATTCCGTGCTATCACTCGGAAAAGACATTGGCGTCGGTGGTATCGGAGATCGATGAGACGATGCGCGCGCTTGCGTCCTATGATTATGAAATCGTGATGGTGAACGACGGCTCCGGGCGGGAGACCTGGGACGAAATCCGGAGGCTTTGCCGGGAAGAGAAGGGGCGAAAAGGATATGATCTTGCCCGGAATTTCGGCCAGCATGCAGCATTGATGACAGGAATCCGTCACACGGAAGGGGAGATCGTTGTGTGTCTGGACGACGACGGACAGACACCGGCCGATGAGGTCGGCAAGCTCCTGGATGCGCTCCGGGCGGGAGCGGACGTCGCCTATGCCAGCTACGCACATAAGGAGCACTCCGCCTTCCGGAATTTCGGCAGCTGGGTCAACGAGAAGATGCTGGAGAAGCTTCTGAACAAGCCGAAGGAGCTGTACGTCAGCAGCTATTTTGCCATGAAGCGGTTCGTCGCCGATGAGGTGATGCGCTATGAGAACTCTTATCCCTATCTGCTGGGTCTGGTGCTGCGCTCCACCGACCGCATCGTCAATGTTCCCGTGAACCACAGAAGACGCGAGGTCGGCGCCAGCGGCTACACGCTGACCAAGCTCCTGTCGCTGTGGATGAACGGTTTTACCGCCTTTTCCATCAAGCCGCTGCGGATCGGAACGATCGTCGGTGCGGTCTGCGCGGCAGGCGCCTTTCTGTACGGGATTTTTACCATCATAAAGAAGCTGGTCAATCCGCTGGTCCCGATGGGATTCTCGGCGCTGATGACGGCGGTGGTCTTCTTCGGCGGGATGATTCTGCTGATGCTGGGACTGGTGGGAGAGTATGTGGGGCGTACCTACATCAGCGCGAACAATGCTCCCCAGGCAGTGATACGTGAGGAAGCCTGAATGATGCTGTTGGATCGGGTGATATATAAAAAAAATGCGGTCATTGCCGTAATTCTGTGCTGTCTTGCAATGGCGCTTGCAACCATCTATCCCATGCGGCTGTACCATGAAGAGCATTCGTATGCCTCCGGTCTGCGGCCGGTCGGCGTGACGGAGGTGATCACGGAGGAGCAGGACGCGGGAGAATATTTTACGGCCCAGTACCGGCATCTGCAGACGCTGAAGTTCTACGTGGAATACGTCAGGGACGGAGAGAAGGCTGCATTTCAGCTCTTCCATGTCGGCGAGAACGGCGCCATGGAGCTCGTGGCCGAGGAGGAAGTGGAGCTGCCTTCGGAGATCCCGGCCTATGCGGTGGTATCGGTGGACGCGGATATGGTGGTGGGCGACACGTACGTCTACACCATAAGAGGAATGGAGGGGAGCCGGTTCACCGTCGGCTGCGAGTCCCAGTCCGAGGCGCTGGCAACCGGAAAGGCACCGCTCTATGTGCAGGGCTTCTACAACGACACCGGTGTGGACGATATGGCAGTGAAAACCAGTCTGCTGTACCGGGTTCCGGAGAACAAATGGCGCTGCGCGGGCAGGGCCGCCGGCTATCTGGCACTGGGGGCGCTGGCGCTGCTCATCAGCCATGCGGTTTTTGCATTCCGGGAGCGGAGAAGGCCTGCGGCAGGCACCGGCGTTGTCTGTGTGCGGCGGGCCCTGCGGGTGACGGCAACCCCCGTCCTTGCGGTGCTGTTCCTTCTCTCCTTTGCTGCGGTCTGGCCCCTGAAGCTCTTTGACAGCCGCATTCCGGACATCCTCATCTATGAAACGGGAATCCTTCTGGGAACGGGATGGTGCCTGTACGGCCTCTGGCACGGACAGGAGATTGCCGCTGCCGGGAGCGACGCCGGAATGTGCGGAGACGAGAATGCTGCTCTGCCCGGTGCGCCGGCGAACGCCCCTGCGCAGAGCTTTGACTTCACATCCCTTTGCCACGGCGGGATCGTTCTGTGCATTGCGCTGCTGATGGACCGCAGCGCCGCCTACATGAATGCCACGAACGACTATATTCACAATGCGGCAGAGGGGTGGATCGTGGTGCTGCTCGCCGTCATTACGCTGCTGATGGCGGAGCTTCCGTCGCTCCTGAATGCAGCGACAATGTCGACCTTTATGGCATCCCTGATCGGCGGAATCGCTTATTATGCGGGACATGCGGTCACGGGAGAGGATCCGGAGGCGGCCTTGAAGAATGCGGCGGTGCTGGCGGTAAGTGCGGCCATTGTCTGCGGCTGCACGGCGGCTGTCTCGATTCTGTGGACGGCGGCGGATGCCGTGCGGAACGGAACCCGGGCGCAGAACCGGCTCCGGCGCGGCCTTACGGCGGTGCTGGCGGCGCTGGCGGTGTGGATGCTCGTCTTTCGAAACACCAGAGGGTGGATTCCTCTCTTTGTCGCCGTATGGGGGTTGTTCTATCTGCGGTATCGGTTCTGGAAGGGGCGTGCGCGCTTTCTGGAGGACCTGTGCCGGGGTGTGCTGCTGGATTTTGCCGTAAAGGTGGGATACAGCATGCTGCATCGCTATTATCTGGCATATATATACAGCCGCTTCTCCATGCATTTCCATACACCGACGGTGACGGCTTACTATCTGCTGATCGTATCGGCGGCGGCGCTGACGCTGTTCCTTCGAAAGGCGGAACAGGCAAGAGGCCTTTCTCTGCGCAGACGGCTGCGTATGCTGTGGAAGGAGGCCTTTGCCCTGGGAATGACCTTTTCGTATATGGTAATGAGCCTTACGAGGTCCGGCATCGGCGTGCTGGCCGTGCTGGGGATTGTGGCGGCGTTTATGGCGGCCGGCTCCGGCCGGGAAGAGGAATCCGGGAAGGGACGCGGCGCGGGAAAGCTCCTTAGGCGGATCCGCACGGCGGCAGGGACCTTGCTGGCGATGTTCCTGATTCTGTGTCTTACCTTTCCGGTGGCCTTTACCGGGCAGCGGCTGATTTCCACGGTATACGGACAGCCGCGGCGCTTTGAAACACTGGAGCCCTATGACGATTGGGTGCTGCGCAACGTGGAGTGGAATTGCACGGCGTTCATGAACATCGAGATTTTCATCCGTGATTTCGGAGACCGGATTCTCGGCGGAGAGATCGGTTCCAGAATCTACTACGAGAACGAGTGGTATGTGCCGCAGGGATATCGGACGGCGGATGCGGGAGAGAATGGAATTCGCGCCGTGGAGGAGCTGGCATCGGAGGGAGAGCTCTCCGGGGGTGTTCTTGCAAAGCTTTCGGATGCACTGGATGGTCTGCTCCCGGAGGGGCTGAACCTGGAGGAGCTGGAGGCCGGCTCAATTGACAACGGCGATGTATCCAACGGCCGCCTCGGCCTGTACCTGGCTTATATACGGCAGCTGAACTGGACGGGGCACGATGAAATGGGCGTGCAGCTGGCCAGCGGCGAGATTGCGGTCCACGCGCACAATATTTTCCTTCAGACAGCTTATGACTGCGGAATTCCGGGCGGTCTTCTCCTTCTTGCGGCGGTGCTGGCGGCACTGGCAGGAGCGTTCCGCTTTGCACGCAGGGCGGCTTTACAGGCTGCGGAGAGAATGCAGAAGGGGTGTGAGCTGCTGCCGTTCCTTTTGCTCACAGGCTTTTTCATAACCGGGATGGTGGAGTGGATTTTCCAGCTCTGCAATCCCTATACCATCGCCGTGATGCTGGCACTGGCACCGGTTCTTGTGCAGGAGGGCGCGGAAGGAAAATGATGTTGCGCGACGGACACCGGCGGGACGCTGTCCTCGCCGGTCTATACGGCAGCCTGCTGTCTCTGGCCCTCCTGACGGGGGGAATGCTGGAGAGGGAAGGGGCATTGCTTTGCCCGTCCGGCAGCATGATCGCGGTGTTCCTTCTGCGCGCCGTTCTCATTTCGGGCGCGGTGCTGCTCTTCTGGAGGGAAAGGGACCGGCGCAGACTGCGCAGGAGTCCCGGCGGCAGCCGGGATCCGGAGAAGGAGAGCGGGCAGAAGGAGAGCAGGCAGAAGGAG
>CAVAUJ010000019.1:0-24450 GCA_963591995.1 Succinivibrio sp. | reverse complement strand
AGCCCGGAACCGTGCGCGGCAGAGTTCTCCTGTGGGCCTTCTTCATGGCGGTGCAGCTGATTTCTCTGCTGGCGGTGTATCCCGGCTTTTTTGTCTATGACGCAGCCGAAGAGCTGAGCATGGTGCAGACAAGAGCCTTTACGACGCACCACCCTCTTTTGCATGTGCTCCTTTTGGGCGGCAGCATTCTCGCCGTGCATAAGCTGACAGGCTCATACAATCTTGGTATTTTCTGCTATCTGCTGCTCCAGATGGCGGTCATAGACAGCATTTTCGTTCTTCTTACAGAGGAAGTTGCTCTGCCGTTTTCCGCACGCAGCGTGCAGGTGGGGAGGAAGAGCTGCCGGGCGATGGGAGAGCAGGACGACAGAATACTGCGGGCAGCGGCGAAGGACGATAGATGCGCAAACGTACGGAGTGGGGCGACAGCGGTTCTGTGGCTGGTGCTGTGTCCGGTGGTTACGATGTTCACGCTGTGCAGCTGCAAGGACGGCCTGTTCGCCGCGGCATTGATCGGTATGGTGCTTTTCCTGCGGCGCCTGCCGGAGGGCCGGATATCGTGGAGAGAGCCGTCAGCGAGAGGCTTTGTCCTGCTCGCGGTGCTGATGATGCTGCTGCGCAACAACGGCAGCTACGCATATGCCGCCTTCGTACTGCTCCTGGCGGCCGGTGCGGGATTCGACCGCCTTTCCGGCAGAAGGCACAGGGACAGGGATAAGAATAATAGGAATAGGGATAAGAATAACGACAAGAAATTAACCACTGCGGTCAACAGAGCGGGGCTGTATCTGCTCCCGCTCCTTCTCTATGCATTGCTCTCCAAAGGTCTGATCCTTGCAACGGGAGCTACGCACGCAGAGAGCCAGGAAATCCTGACCGTTCCGATCATGCAGCTGGCCCGGGTGTGGAATGCCGATCCGTCCTCCTTCGATGAGGGAGAACGAGGGCTGATGCTGCAGCTGATGGAGCAGGAGGACGAAGGATTACAGGAGAGAGCCGGGCGGGGAACCGACACGGACGATGGTACGGCCGCGGCGGCGGAGCCGGTCAGCGGCTGGGATTACTACAATCCGGTTCTGTCGGATCAGGTGAAGCTGCGGTTTCGGAGCGATTACTACCGGGAGCACCGGGGGGACTTCTGGAGACTGTGGCTTTCCAAGGGGCTGGAGCATCCCGCGAGCTATCTCAATGCCTGGCTCATGACGAGCTATGGCTTCTGGACACCGGGGGCAATCATTGACTGCTACGAGGGAAATACGGTATTTACCTTCACCTATGAGGGAAGTTCGTATTTTGGCTACGAGACGGAGCTGCCGGGCCTTCGCAGGAGCAGAATTCCGGCACTGGATGCCTGGTACCGGTTCCTGTCACTGGACCCGGCGGCGCAGAGGCTGCCGGGTCTGGGATGGATTCTTTCCCCCGGCGTGATGTTCTGGGCCTTTGCAGGCTGCCTTCTCACCCTCCTTCGTGACGGCAGGAGGCGGGAGCTTCGGTGCTATGCACCGCTCCTTCTGGTGTGGCTGACGGTCCTTCTCGGACCGTGTACATTGCCGCGCTATGTTGTATACTTATGGTTTGGAATGCCGCTTGTCGCGGCGGATGTCTTGCGAAATACCCGAGGTATGTATGTCCAAGTCGACGAATAAACGGCCGTCTGCCGAGAACGGATTCAATTATGCGAAGTTCTGGCGGCGGGCCATTTTGATCGTGTACGATATTGTGAGCGTGGTCCTTTCGAGCTACCTTGCCCTTCTGGTGCGCTATGAGTTTCAGCGTGCGGCAATTCCGGACTATTTCTATCTGCCGGTGCTGGAGGCACTGCCGATCACCATTGCCGCTACGCTGGTGCTGTTCTATGTGTTCCGTCTCTATGACTCTCTCTGGGCATTTGCGGGAGAGACGGAGCTGCAGAACCTGGTTTTTGCCAATGCGGTGGGGGCGCTTCTGGATGTGGGGATTCTCCATCTGAACCGCCACGAAACGCAGGCCGTGCCGAAGAGCTTCTATTTTCTGTACCTGTTCTTCATGATTTCCTTTTCCTTTGTGAGCCGTTTCTCCTACCGGTTTCTGCGGGGAATCAAGCACAAGAATGCCAACCGCAGCAATGCGATCAACGTGATGATCGTGGGCGCGGGAGAGGCCGGCAACATCATCGTCAAGGAAATCCTGAATTCGCATTACTCCACCATGAACCTCAAGTGCCTCATCGATGATGCGGAGGGCAAATGGGGAAAATATGTGCAGGGCGTGAAGGTCGTGGGCGGTCGCTACGAGATTCCGGAGGCGGTGGATGCCTACGGGATCGATGAGATCATCATTGCCATTCCATCTCTCTCCAGAGCGGAGCTGAAGGGCATTCTGGACATCTGCAAGGAGACAAAGTGCAAGATGCGCACGCTCCCCGGAATTTACCAGCTGGTAAACGGGGAGGTGAGTGTTTCCAAGCTCCACGACGTGGAGGTGGAGGATCTGCTCGGGCGTGATCCGGTGCGCGTGGATCTGGACTCCATCATCGGCTACGTGCAGGGAAAGGTGGTCTGCGTCACCGGCGGAGGCGGCTCCATCGGCTCGGAGCTGTGTCGTCAGATTGCGGGGCATAAGCCGAGACAGCTGGTGATCATTGATATCTACGAGAACAGCGCCTATGATGTTCAGCAGGAACTGAAGATCAAATATCCGGAGCTCGATCTGGTGGTCCTCATCGCCTCGGTCCGGAATGTGCAGAGGATCAACTGGATTTTCGAGCATTATCACCCGGACATCGTCTATCATGCCGCGGCACACAAGCACGTACCGCTCATGGAAACGAGCCCCTGCGAGGCCATCAAGAACAATGTCTACGGAACGTTCAATACGGCGATGGCGGCGGCGAGCTACGGAACGGAGCGCTTTGTCATGATTTCCACGGATAAGGCGGTGAATCCCACCAACATCATGGGAGCGTCCAAGCGCATCTGTGAGATGATCATTCAGGTGTTCAACCGGCATTACGATTGCAATTATGTTGCCGTTCGGTTCGGCAATGTCCTTGGCTCCAACGGCAGCGTGATTCCGCTCTTCAAGCGGCAGATCGCAGCGGGAGGGCCGGTGACGGTGACGGACCCCAACATCATCCGCTATTTCATGACCATTCCGGAGGCGGTATCCCTGGTGCTGCAGGCAGGTGCCTACGCGAAGGGAGGAGAAATCTTTATTCTGGACATGGGGGAGCCCGTGAGAATCCTGGATCTTGCGGAAAACCTCATCAAGCTCTCGGGCTATAAGGTGGGGGAGGACATCCGGATTGAATTCACCGGCCTTCGCCCCGGCGAGAAGCTGTACGAAGAGATGCTCATGAACGAAGAGGGCATGAAGGAAACCGCCAATCGGCAGATTCACATCGGAAAGCCGCTGGAAATCGATGAGGACCTGTTCTTCGTGCAGCTGCAAAGGCTCAAGGAAGCGGCCTACGAGGAATCCCCCGCGATTCGTGAGATGGTGAAGGAGATCGTCCCGACCTACCGCAAGAACACCGATGTGAACCGAGAGAGAATACACGAGGAAATCAAGAGACAGCAGCAGCGTGAGGCATCCGGCTCCGCAGGAAAGGAGCACGAGACGGAGGTCATCCGCACACTGCGATGAGGGAAGGTTCATGAACAAGAAAATATATCTGTCCAGTCCGACCATGCACGGGGATGAGCAGCGCTTCGTGCAGGAGGCGTTCGACACCAACTGGGTGGCGCCCCTTGGGCCGCATGTAGATGCCTTTGAGCAGGAGATTGCCGATTATGTCGGAAGAGGCCATGCCGCAGCGCTTTCCTCCGGTACCGCCGCCATTCATCTGGCGATTCGGCTGCTGAACATTCAGCCCGGCGATGTCGTGTTCTGTACGTCCATGACCTTTGCGGCAACGTGCAATCCGGTGGCTTATGAGAGAGGGCAGCTGGTCTTCATCGATTCGGAAAAGGATACCTGGAACATGTCCCCCGCCGCCCTGCGGCGCGCGTTTGCCCGATATCCGAAGGTCAAGGCGGTGATCTGTGCGGACCTGTACGGAACACCGGCGAAGCTGGACGAAATCGCGGACATCTGCCGGGAGCATGAGGTGCCGTTGATTGAGGATGCGGCCGAAGCGCTCGGGAGCAGCTGGAAGGGAAAGAAGTGCGGCGCCTACGGACAGTTCGGAATCCTTTCCTTCAACGGCAACAAGATCATTACCACCTCCGGCGGCGGCATGCTCCTGTCCGAGGATGAGAGCCGGATACGGCATGCCCGGTTCCTTGCAACGCAGGCAAGGGAGCCGGCGCCCTACTACCTCCACAAGGAAATCGGCTACAATTACCGGATGAGCAATCTTCTGGCGGGAGTCGGCCGCGGACAGATGCTTCATCTGGCGGAGCACATCGCCGCCAAGCAGGCGATCTACCGCTATTATCAGGAGGCATTTGCAGACATTGACGCCATTTCCATGAATCCTCTGGGGGGCGGGGATGCCGTGTGCAACAACTGGCTCTCCTGCATCACACTGCGGGAGGATGCCGGCGTGCGGCCGATGGATATCTTCGAAGCGCTGCGGAAGGAGAACATCGACTCCCGCCCCATCTGGAACCCGATGAACAACCAGCCGGTCTACGCGGACTGCGATTTCATCGCCGACCCGGAGGGAGAAGAGAACGCAAAGGGATCGGTGTGCATGGATATCTTCGACCGGGGGCTTTGTCTTCCCTCCGACAACAAGAACACGCAGGAGGATATGGAACGGATCGTCTCCATCATCCGGGGACTGTTTTAGTACATACATCGACTGCGGACCGCCGGCCATTGTGCAGCCGCCGTGCCGGACATCCCGGGTGAGAAGCTATGATCTATCGCAAATTTGTCAAACGAATTCTGGATTTTATACTGGCACTGATCGGACTCATTGTATTGAGTCCGGTCTTTGTTGTTCTGATTGTTCTCGTGCGGAGCAGACTGGGGAGCCCGGTTTTCTTTCACCAGGAGCGGCCCGGATACCGGCAGAAGATTTTCCGGCTGCTGAAGTTCCGCACGATGACACAGGAGCGGGGAGCGGACGGAGAGCTCCTGCCGGACGCGGTGCGTCTTACGTCCTTCGGCAAATTCCTGCGCAAAACCAGTCTGGACGAGCTGCCGGAGCTGCTGAACATTCTGAAGGGGGACATGAGCTTTATCGGGCCGAGACCCCTGCTGGTTTCCTATCTTCCGTATTACACGGAGCGGGAGCAGCTGCGCCATGCGGTCCGGCCGGGACTGACGGGGCTTGCACAGGTGAGCGGCCGCAATATGCTGGATTGGGATCGGCGCATGGACAAGGATGTGGAATATGTGGAGAACCTCTCCTTCGGGTTGGATCTTCGCATCATCGGCATGACGGTCCGCACCGTGCTGGGACATTCGGAGCAGGTTGCAGAGGACACCAATGCGGCAGAGGGCAATTTTGCCCGGATCCGTGCCGCGCGCCTCAAGGAAACCGGGAAGCTGCGGCCGGAGGAGTGAACAGGCAAAGGAGACACACGACGATATGGACGAAGGTACGAATATTCTGATTCTGAGCGCGGGCACCAGGAACAAGGTGGTGCAGGCCTTCCGGGATGCCGAGAGAAAGGAAGGGCGCGGCGGGCGCGTGGTGGCGACGGATGCTTCGGCATTGGCCCCTGCCCTGTATGACGCCGACAAGGCCTATCTGGTGCCGCGGATCACGGCACCGGATTATGTGGACCGCATTCTGGAAATCTGTGAGCGGGAAGCGATTCGCGGCGTTTTCTCGCTGATCGATCCGGAGCTCTCTCTTCTGGCAAGAGAAAGAAAGCGGTTCGAGGCAGTGGGGGCGGTGCCGGTGGTCTCCTCCTACGAGCTGTGTGAAACCTGTCTGGACAAATACAGAATGTATCGACTGTTAAGCGAGAAGGGCATCCGGACGGCGGGCTGCTGGATTACGGAGGCATCCTTCCGGGAGGCGCTCTCGGCCGGTGCGGCCTCGTATCCGGTCTTCGTCAAGCCGCAGAAGGGAAGCGCGAGTCTGAACATCAATCTGGCGGAGAATGACGAGACCGTTCACACGCTGTTCGGCAATTACGACGATCTCATGGTGCAGGAGCTGATGCGGGGGCAGGAATACGGGTGTGACCTGTATGTGGATCTCATCTCCGGCCGATGCACCTCCCTGTTCCTGAAGAAGAAGATCCGCATGCGCGCCGGCGAGACGGACAAGTCCGTCTCCGTGCACGTGCCGGAGCTCTTCGAAAAACTGGCGGCCTTTGCCGAGACGTGCGGCTTCCGCGGTATGATCGACATCGATCTGTTCCACGACGAGCACGGCCTGGAGAACGAGGGTGCGGTCGTTCCGCCGGGCGAATGGTATCTCTCCGAGGTGAATCCGCGATTCGGCGGCGGTTATCCGCACGCCTATGCCTGCGGGGTGGATTTCCCGTCCATGGTGCTGCGGAATTTAAGAGGAGAGGAAAATCCCGTGAGCATCGGCAGTTATGATAGCGGGATATACATGATGAAGTACAATGAAACGGCAATCTGCAGGGAGGATGCGCTGCTGGAGCATTCGCGGTGCAGCAGGGCCTGAAGGTGCGTCGATGGAACGGAGGCAGACCGAATGGGAACAGACCGTCGAAAAACAATATTGATCCTGGCCAATTCCTCGGGAGGCCTGTATGACTTCCGCAATGAACTGATTCAGAAGCTCCTGAAGGAATACCGCGTGGTGGCAAGCCTTCCCGACACGGTCAAGACCGAGCTGCTGCAGGAGGAGGGTGTTGTCGTGGAGCACACGCCCATCAACCGCAGGGGAATGAATCCGCTGCAGGATCTGAAGCTCCTGCGGAGCTATCGAAGGCTTCTTGCCAAATATAAGCCGGCGCTGGTGCTGACCTATACCATCAAGCCGAACGTCTACGGCGGCTTTGCCTGCCGGAAGGCAGGGGTCGCATATCTTCCGACCATCACGGGCCTTGGCAGTACCTTTCAGAAGAGCGGGCCGCTCCTGTTCCTGGTGGAGAGGCTGTATTACATCGGAATGAAGGATGCCGCCTGTGTGTTCTTTCAAAATGAGGAGAACCGACAGATTTTCCGCAGAAGCGGACTTGTGAGCGGGCGCGACCGGCTGGTGGCCGGCTCCGGCGTCAACACGAAGGTCTGGAGGCCGATTCCGTATCCGGAGGGGGAGAAGACCAATTTCCTCTACGTGGGACGGGTCATGAAGGAGAAGGGCATTGAGGAGTTCTTCCGGGCTGCGGAGGTCATGCATTCCGATCAGGTGACCTTTGCCATCTGCGGCTATTGCGACGAGGATTACCAGTCGGAGCTGAACGAAAGAAGCGCGCGCGGCGAAATTCTGCAGCTGGGCTTTCATCCGGATATGCATGACTATTACGCAGGATGCTCCGCCGTGGTCCTTCCCACCTGGCACGAGGGAATGTCCAACGTGCTGATGGAGGCCTCTGCGTGCGCAAGGCCGGTGATCGCCTCCAATATTTCAGGCTGCCGTGAGATTTATGAGGACGGCGTGACGGGCTATGGCTTTGCCCCTCACTCGGCCAATGAGCTGATCCGGACACTCCGGCACTTCCTGACGCTGAACCGCAGCCAGCGGGCGGCGATGGGGGCGGCAGCCAGACAGAAGATGGTGGAGGAATTCGACCGGGAGCAGGTGGCTGCGGCCTATCTGGAAGAAATTCACAGGGCCATATGCCCGGACAGCGCGACGGAGCAGCCTGCACAGATGAGAGCGAACGCATGAAGAAGATAGCATTTCACCTGAATTGTCTGGTGCACGGCGGCTGCGAACGTGTGGTATCCAATCTCGCGAATAAATTCGCGGCGGAGGGGTACGATGTCTATGTCACCGTGGAATGGATTGATGAGGATGAGTTCCCGCTGGATCCGAGGGTGCACCATGTCAATGTCGGCCTGAAGCCGGAGGATGAGCACAAGGGGCGGTGGATTAAGTTCCTGCTCCGGATCAAATATCTGCGGGATTTCCTGAAAAAGGAGCAGCCGGATGTTCTGTGCGCCTACATGCACCGGCCGAATTTCCGCGCGCTGACGGCGGCCCTTGGGCTGAAAACACCGGTTGTCATATCGATTCGGAACAATCCGGAACCGTTTTACGGTCATTGGACCGATAAGCTGCAGATTCGGCTCCTCTTTCCGCGGGCCAATGGGTGCGTATACCAGACGGCGGAGCAAAGAGCATTTTTCCGGCCCTATCTGCAGGAAAATTCCAGAGTCATTCTGAACCCGATTCATGATAAATATCTGCAGCTGCCGGATCCGGATTACGAACATCAGGAAAAAACAGTGGTGCAGAGCTCCCGGCTGGTCGGCTTCAAGAACCAGGCCATGCTGCTGCGGGCCTTCGCCCGCGTACACAAAGCGCACCCGGACTGGTCCCTTCGGATCTACGGCCCGGATGCGGCGGACGGCACAAGGGAGCAACTGGAGAAAATCATCCGGGAGAATCAGGCGGAAGACTGGATGCAGTTGATGGGCGGAACGGATGATCTGGAGCACCTGATTCCGAAGGCAGCCATCTACGCGCTGCCCTCGGACTACGAGGGCATGCCCAACGCCCTCATGGAGGCCATGGCCATGGGAATGCCGTGCGTTTCAACGGACTGCCCTTCGGGAGCACCGGGGGTTCTCATTCAGGACGGCGTCAACGGCCTTCTGGTGCCGGTGGGCGATGAGGATGCCATGGCGGCGGCGCTGACAAGGCTCATTGAGGATCCGGCGCTGCGCGTGCGCCTCGGCCGGGAGGCCAGGAGGATCCGGGACATTGCGAGCACGGACAAGATTTACGAGGAGTGGAAGGACTATCTGGAGCAGGTGATCGACGCGTCAAAGTGAGCGGAAAGGATCGGGGACGGAATTTGCGGAACGAAGAAAAGCGACAGCTGCATATCTGTCTCTACATCGGTTCCCTGCAGCGGGGCGGTGCGGAGCGCGTCATGTCGAACCTTGCGGAGCACCTGTATGAAAACGGATGGAGCGTTACTCTGGTGACCACCTATTTCCGCCCACCGGAGTATGTCCTCCGGCACGGACTGTGGGATGCGCAGACGGGAGAATGCTATGGGAGCGGGACAGAGACGGTTTCCTGGGGAAGGGAGCGTTCGGTCCGGACCGCACCTGCGGGAATCCGCAGAATCTATTCCGATCCCTCTGGCGAGGAGCTGGCCCGGGGACATCTGCGCGGCTTCCTTTCCAGATATCGCAAGCTTCGCGGCATCTGGAAAGAGGAGAAGCCGGATCTCATTCTCTCCTTCATCGGCTACAACAATATCTTCGCGCTGATGACCGGCCTGGGGCTGCACATTCCGGTTGCGGTCAGCGTGCGATCCAACCCATCACGAGAGTATGCGCAGGCAAAGCTGCGTCTGCCGGCTTTTGTTCTCTTCCGGCGGGCGGCAGGCGTAATCCTGCAGACAAAGGAGGCGGCCGCCTTTTTCCCGAAGGCCGTGCGGCAAAGGGCGGTTATCCTGCCCAATGCCATCAATCCGGACTTCGTCCGCCCGCGGTACGAGGGAGAACGGAGAAAGGAAATCGTCAGTGTAGGGAGGCTCGATGCCAACAAGAACCAGGCCATGCTGCTGCGGGCATTCGCGTCGGCAAGACAGCAGGAGGCGAGGCAGCAGGAGGCAAGGCAGCAGGAGGCGAGCCGGCCGGGGATTCGGGAATATACCGTGCACTTTTACGGAGACGGGCCCCTGCGGGGAGAGCTGGAGCGTCTTGCCGGGGAGCTGGGAATTGCGGAGGCCGTGATCTTCCACGGGACGACGGAGAACATCCGCCGCTGCATTGAGAGGAGCCGGATTTTCGTTCTGACCTCAAGGCAGGAAGGAATGCCCAATGCCTTGCTGGAGGCCATGAGTGCAGGGCTTGCCTGCATTTCCGCCGACTGCCCCTGCGGAGGACCGCGGGAGCTGATTTCGGACGGCGGGAACGGCTTTCTGGTGCCGGTGGACGATGCGGAGGCGCTGGCGGAGCGGCTGCTGCAGCTGGCGGAGGACGAGAGCCTTATTGACCGCATGGGTCATGAAGCATCCCGCGTACAGGACACCTATAATCTGGATGCGGTGAACGGCAGATGGGAAAGCTACTTGAGGAGTCTTGTGGACATCGATGCAGTTTAATTCACTTTATTTTCTCTTATTTTTCCTCCCGTCGGTGCTGGCGGGATATTACGGACTTGCCGGGAGGGGGCACAGGGAATCGGCAGACTGGCTGCTGATTCTCGCCTCCCTTCTTTTCTATGGGTGCACCAATCTCTGGTACGTGCCGATGCTGGGGCTTTTGCTCGCATTGAACTGGGGCATTGCACGGCAGCTGCAGGGATGCAGACGAAAGGGAACGGAGGAGAAGGCAGGCGGCTGGATGACGGCCGGCATTGTTCTGAATGTCGGCTTTCTCGGGATTTTCAAATATACGAATTTCTTTCTGGAGAATCTGAATGTGCTCCTGCGGCAGGATTGGCCGCTGGTGCACCTGATCTTACCCCTTGGCATCAGCTTTATCATTTTTTCACAGATCTCGTTCCTGGTGGATGTTCGGCGGGGCACCGTTCCGGGCACGCGGCGGGAAGAGGGCGGAGAGGAAATCTCTTTGCGGGAATATCTGCTGTACTCTATTTTTTTTCCAAAGCTCACACAGGGGCCGATTGCCTCGATGCGGGAATTCCTGCCGGAGCTGCGGAAGGAAAAGCGCGGCGCCTTCTCTGCGCAGGAGATGTCCTGCGCCGTGCAGATGTTCACCTGCGGGCTCTTCAAGAAGGTGGTGCTGGCCGATCCCCTCGGCAGCATGGTGAGCCAGTACTACAGCCAGTTCTCCTACCGGTCGAACGTGGACAGTCTCCTTGTGATGCTGGCCTATACCTTTCAGATCTATCTGGATTTCTCCGGCTATTCCGATATGGCGATCGGCCTTGCGGAAATGCTGGGCATAAGGCTGCAGCCGAATTTCAATTCCCCTTATAAGGCGTGCTCCGTCACGGATTTCTGGCGCAGATGGCACATGAGCCTCACCGCCTTTCTGCGGGAGTATGTTTATTTTCCGCTGGGCGGCAGCAGAAGGGGGCGGCTTCGGACGTACCGGAACATCCTGCTGGTCTATCTGGTGAGCGGTCTCTGGCACGGAGCGAACTGGACCTTTGTCCTTTGGGGGCTGTTCCACGGACTGGCCCAGGTGCTGGAACGGCTGCTGGGCAAATTTTATGAGAGGGTGTGGCGCCCGATCCGCTGGACGATCACGTTCGCCGTGGTGAATATTCTGTGGATGCTGTTCCGCAGTGATTCCGTGGTGGAATTTCAGAGGTTCTGGTGGCACCTTCGTGTGGATAAATCCTGGTACTATTCCGCGGATCTGGCCTCGTGTCTGCACATTACGGGCGTGCGCGCGGTGCTCTCCCTTTTGCGGCTGCCCTCCTCGGACGGGGCGGTGGGTGCGGTGTCCGCTGCGGTGTTCCTGGGAGGCTGCCTTCTTTTGTGCCTTGCGGCTCCCAACAACCAGAAGCGAAGGTACCGGACGACGCCCGTTACGCTGGCGGTGTCAGCAGGGATGCTCCTTTGGTGCCTGCTGTCCATGAGCGGGGTCTCGAGCTTTATTTACAATGACTTCTGAGCAGGGACTCATCTGTCTTGAGAAAGCGGTGCATGTATGAAACCGGAAAAATGGCTGCGGGCCTTTGTCATCTGCATATTGGCAGCGCTCTTTGCGCTGGGGGGACTGGTGGTATACCTGGACCCCTTTTTTCATTATCACGGACCGGTGTCCGGCTGGTATTATGAGCTGTCGGATCAGAGGAGCCAGAATGACGGCATTACCCGGCATTTCACATACGATGCCATTATTACCGGGACCAGCATGACGGAGAACTTCCGAACGACGGAGTTCGATGCCCTGATGGGGACAGACGCCTGTGTGAAGCTGCCCTATCCCGGGGCGACCTTCCGGGAAATCAACGACAACCTGAAGGTTGCCTTTGCGACGGACAATACCATCCGCTATGTGCTGCGACCGCTGGATTATTCCCACCTCGTGGAGGATAAGGATGCGATGCGGGAGGACATGGGAGAATATCCTTCTTATTTGTATGATCAAAATCTGTTTAATGATGTAAAATATCTGTTCAATAAGGACGTGCTGCTCTATTACCTTCTTCCTATGCTGCAGAGGAGGCTTCGCGGCGAAGGGGGCGGCATCACCTCCTTTGACGATTACGGAAATTCCCGGCAGGATGTCTGCTCCCGGGAGCTTGCCCTGGAGGGCATAGAGAGCTTCGGTACGGCGTTGCAGCAGGAAAGCCTTACCGGGGAGGAGATCGAGATGCTCCGGGCCAATGTGGAGCAGAATGTCATTGCCGTTGCCAGAGAGCATCCGGAAACGACCTTCCTGTATTATTTTCCGCCGTATTCCGCGGCGTGGTGGGGAGTGCTCAAGACAGACGGGACGCTCATGCGTCAGGTCCAGGCGGAAAAGCTGGCCACAGAGATGATGCTCGAGGAGACGGATAATATTCAGGTATACAACTTCAATCTGGATCAGATCGATGTGATCTTCAATCTGGACAATTACAAGGATACCGGACACTACAGTCCGGAGGTGAATTCCATGATTCTCACCTGGATTGCAGCCGGAGAGAGCAGGATCACGAAGGAGAATCTGGAATCGTATTATCGGGAGGAAGAGGCCCGGTATCTGGCCTGCGACTACAACGGGCTTTTGGATCCACAGAAAGGAGAAGGAGAATGAAAAAGAGATTTCTGGCTTTACTGCTGGCGGGGATGACGGCAATCGCCCCTCTTGCGGCAGCGCTTCCTGCGACCGCGGCAACGACAGCGAGCCTTCCGGCCGCGGCGAGTGCAACGGTGACGTCGGAGCTGACGGGGCTTCCGGTCAGCTCCGCCCTTGCCCTGCAGCGACCTGTCGCGATTATGATCGACAATGATACGCGGGCTTTGCCGCATTACGGGCTTGCGGAGGCCGATGTGGTCTATGAGATGATGAATTCCACGGCCAACAGCCGCGTGACGCGTCTCATGGCACTTTATAAGGACTGGAGGAGCGTCAACCAGATCGGAAACATCCGCTCGACCCGTCCCACCAACATTCTGCTGGCATTCGAATGGAATGCCGTCCTGATTCACGACGGCGGCCCGTTCTACAACACGCCGTATTTTACCGCCACCGGGCTTCCGCACCTTTCCGGCAATTTCTCCCGGGTTAAAAACGGAAAGGCTTCGGAATTCACGGAATACGCAAGGGGAACCGAGCTCGCAACCAGAACAGCCGCGGCCGGGATCTCTTCGTCGTATACCAATCCCGCGGCAATGCAGCACTGGACCTTTGCAGCCACCGATCTGACGGCAAAGGGAGGTACATCGGCGACGGTCTGCCGGCTGAACTGCTTCCGGCTGACAAAGCCGTATCTGCTCTACAATGCGGCCACCGGGACCTATGACTACTACGAGAACGGCGCACTTGCACAGGACGGAGAGGATAAACAGGCGGTATCCTTCAAGAATGTGATTCTGCAGGATGTTCCGTTTTCCCAATACGATCAGAACGGCTATCTGATTTACAACGTGATCGGCGCCGGCGTCGGCTGGTATATGACGAACGGAAAGGCGATTCCGATCGTGTGGACGAAGGCCTCGGAGGCGGACATTACCAGATATTACGATGCGGCGGGCACGGAAATCACCCTGAATCCCGGGAAAACCTACATCGGTCTTTGCCCGGCAGACGACTGGAACAACGTGCTGATCGGATGATTCGGGTTGCAAAACAGGAAGAAGATGATAACATAGATGCGATTATGAAGCCGCGCCGCAAAGGCACGGCGGTATGTCTGCGAAATGGAGGATGATTATGAAAAAATTGGTAGCTTTGTTGCTGACGGGAACCATGGCACTGGGACTTGCTGCCTGCGGCAGCTCTGCAGATACGGCGGAAACCGCGACCGCAGAGACAGCGGAGGAGACGACGGACGCTGCAGAGGAAACGACCGATGCAGCCGCAGATGAAACCGCAGAGGAGACCGAGGAGACGGCATCGGCGGTGGACCTGTCCGGTTCCAAGTATCTTTCCGACGGAGAGCTGACGGTGGCGCTCAACGCAACCTTCCCGCCCTTTGAGTATGTAGGCGACGGAACCGATGATTTTGAGGCGGTTACCTCGAATGAGAACAACGTCACCGGCTTTGATGTTGCGATGATGAACGAGATCGGCAAGCGGCTGGGTGTCAATGTGGTCATTGAGGACATGGACTTCGACGGCATTGTTCCTGCCATCGGTGTCAAGGTTGACTGCGCAGCCACCGGTATGACGATCACAGAGGAGAGAAAGGAATCGGTTAATTTCTCGGATTCCTATTACAATGCAACCCAGGCGGTTCTGCTGCCGATCAACTCGGAGATCAAGACAGCCGATGATCTGGCTGCCGCAGGCGCCATCGGCGTACAGGCCGGCACGACAGGCGAGATCGTGGCCAGAGACATCAACGACAGCGCAGTGGTATCCGTCAAGAGCTTCAATCAGGCGGTACTGGATCTGGTAAACGGCAAGGATGACGCTGTTGTCATCGACCAGGTTCCCGGCGAGGCCTTTGTTGCACAGTATTCGGATAAGCTGCAGCTGGTGGACGGCTCCGCATTTGACTTCGATGAGGAGCAGTACGGTATCGCGATGCCGAAGGACGACGAGGTTATGCTCGATGCCATCAACACCGCACTGGCAGAGATGAAGGCAGACGGAACCTATGACACGCTGGTGGAGCAGTACATCAACGGCTACGAGGCAGAGTAATCGCTGCGGATGTGCGGTGAGCCGACCGAAATGACGGCTGCACAAAAGAGCGCGGATCGGATGTTCACACAACCGTACATAGAGAGACCGATGAGGGGATGGGAAGCGATTTGCTCCCATCCTCTTTTCAAATTGTGCAGGAAGAGGATACAATAGGCAGGTGGCAGCGCCCGATCGGAAAGGGTCGCTGTCGTGCAGACGATGTATCGGGAACGGCGGCAGACAGGAACCGCAGCCGTAAGGCAAGGTCACCTGCAGGCCGTAGGAAAATGTTGATGAAATCAGCATTTCCTTAGACAGAGGGAAGAATATGGAAGATTTGGCGAATCAGTTTTACAAGGCATTTCTTAAGAACGACCGATGGTTTCTCTTTGTCAAGGGACTGGGGAACACCCTGGAGGTAACCCTGTTCGCGGCAATCCTTGGTTTGATTCTGGGAACGGTGGCCTGCGTGTTCAACGTGAGCCGTACGAAGAGCGGGAAGCGGACGCTGCAGTCCCGCATCGCCTTTGTTTACATCGATGTCATCCGCGGAACGCCTACGATGATTCAGCTCCTCATTATGTGGAATGTCATCATGGCAACCTCCAAGAACAAGATTCTGGTTGCAACCATGGCCTTTGCCATCAATTCCGGCGCCTATGTGGCGGAGATTCTGCGGGGCGGCATCCAGTCTGTGGACAAGGGACAGATGGAGGCCGGGCGGTCGCTGGGCCTCTCGAGAATCCAGACCATGGCCTACATCGTGCTGCCGCAAGCCTTCAAGAACTGCTTCCCCTCGCTGCTGAATGAGTTTATCACGCTTTTGAAGGAAACCTCCATTGCGGCGGCCGTGGGACTCTCCGAGCTGACGCATGCCTCCGACCAGGTCTCGTCGGCAACCTATCAATATATGATGCCTCTTTTCGGTGCCGCGGTCATCTATTTCGGCGTGGTCAAGATCCTCTCCTTCCTTTTCGGACTGCTGGAGAAGGAGATGAAGAAGAGCGACAGCCGGTAGGACGGCACAGAATACATGCGAGCAGAACACATGCAGGCGGAATACATGCGGGCAGAATGCATGCGATGAGAACGGTGTGGACAAAGCTGCGGGCGAGTTTCTGCGCGGCGGCCGGCTGCAGAGGAAGGACAGGAACAGATGGCGGAACAAGAGGTGCTGATCCGTGTGAAGGATCTGAGAAAAGAATTCGGTGACAACCACGTATTGCGCGGAATCAACTACGAAATCCGCAAGGGGGAGAAGATTGTTCTGGTAGGCCCCTCCGGCTGCGGGAAGTCCACCTTTCTGCGGTGTCTTAATCTCCTGGAGACACCGACGGGCGGCGAGATATGGCTGGGAGATGTGCAGATCAACAATCCGCACACCGACATCAACAAGGTGCGTCGGAGGATGGGAATGGTGTTCCAGCATTTCAATCTGTTCAACAACCTGACCATCATGGACAACATCACGCTTTCTCCTGTCAAGCTGGGACTGATGGGCAAGGAGGAGGCGCGGGAGAAGGCACTCCAGCTGCTGCGCAGGGTGAACCTGGAGGACAAGGCGGATGCCTATCCGAGGTCCCTCTCCGGCGGCCAGCAGCAGCGCATTGCGATTTGCCGTGCGCTGGCCATGAATCCGGAGGTAATGCTCTTCGATGAGCCGACCTCGGCCCTGGATCCGGAGATGGTGGGAGAGGTGCTGCAGGTTATGAAGGAGCTGGCGGAGTCCGGCATGACCATGGCGGTTGTGACCCATGAGATGGCATTTGCCAGACAGGTGGCCTCCCGCATCATCTTCATTGACGAGGGCGTCATCAAGGAAGAGAATACGCCGGAGGAGTTCTTCGCCCACCCGCAGAATCCGAGACTCCAGGATTTTCTTTCAAAGGTATTGCATTGATCGGGCTTTTCATCGTTTCGGGAAGAAACAGAAGAGAAAAGCGGGCCAAACAGCAGGAGGAGAATCTATGAACTGGGAAGACAATGTGCGGAGAGTGGAGCCCTACGTGGCCGGCGAACAGCCGAAGGATCCGCAGATCATCAAGCTGAATACCAATGAGTGCCCCTATCCGCCGGCACCGGGGGTGGCGAAGGCGGCCAAGGAGCTGGCGGCGGAGTATGAAAGGCTCCGGCTGTACCCGGACATGAACGCAGAGCCGCTGACCGGCGCACTTGCGGCGCGTTACGGCGTGTGGCCGGAGCAGGTCTTTGTGGGAGTTGGCTCCGACGATGTTCTTTCGATGGCATTTCTCACCTTTTTCACCTCCGGGAAACGGCTGCTGTTCCCGGACATCACCTATTCCTTTTATGATGTGTGGGCAGAGCTCTACCGCATTCCGTATACAAGGGTGCCGCTGCGAGAGGATTTCACCATTGATCCGGCCAATTACCTGCCGGGCTCGGGAGCATACCTGGGAGACGAAGAGCCGGGCGGAGGGATTATCTTTCCGAACCCCAATGCGCCGACGGGCGCCGCGCTGCCGGTATCTGTGATTGAAGAGATTGTCGCGGCCAACCCGGACAAGGTGGTCGTTGTGGATGAAGCCTATGTGGACTTCGGCGCTGCCACGGCACTGCCGCTGATCGCACGGTACGAAAATCTGCTGGTGGTGCAGACCTTTTCCAAGTCGCGGGCGATGGCAGGGGCGAGGATCGGCTATGCCATCGGGAGCGAGAGGCTCATCCGCTGCCTGAAGGATGTGAAGTTCTCATTTAATTCCTATACCATGAATCTCCAGACCATCCGAATGGGAACGGCTGCGGTGGAGGACGAGGAATATTTCCGGAAGATTACCGGAGAAATCAGAAGGACCCGGGAGTGGTTTGCGGGGGAGCTGACAGAGCTGGGCTTTGTATTCCCGCCCTCGAGTGCGAACTTTATCTTCGCACGGCACCCGGAGCATGCGGGGCAGGAGCTCTTTGACCGGCTCCGGGAGCAGCATATCTGCGTGCGGCACTGGGATAAGCCGAGGATCCGGGATTACCTGCGGATCACCATCGGGACCGGAGAGCAGATGGAGAAGGTTGTGGCAGCGGTGAAAACAATCCTGTAATTTGACCGAAGGAGTCAGTGGAGCTTATGAAGGATGGCTTTATCAGGGCAGCGGCTGCAGTCCCGCATATGACAATCGGCGATGCTGCGCAGAATGCGCAGGAGATCATCGGAATGCTGGAGGAGGCGGTCGCAGGCGGCGCTTTGGTGGTGGTATTTCCGGAGCTGTGCATTACAGGATATACCGGAAACGATCTTTTCCTGCAGGATATGCTCCTTCGCGGCGCGGAGGAGGCGCTGCGGCAGATCCGGGCGGCAACCGTGGGGAAGGATGCGATTGTTTTCGTCGGCTTTCCGCTGGAACACAGGGGAAAGCTGTACAATACCGCAGCGGTCCTTCAGAACGGCAGGATTCTCGCGTTTGTTCCCAAAAGGTTCCTGCC
Source organism: Succinivibrio sp. (assembly GCA_963591995.1). GTDB lineage: Bacteria > Bacillota > Clostridia > Lachnospirales > Lachnospiraceae > CAG-791. Next base: position 6,219 of record CAVAUJ010000019.1, on the reverse strand, counting down.
GGATTACGGCGAGTTCTATGAACCGCGGCAGTTTACCGCAGGACCGGAGAAGCCGGAGCTGATCCGCTATGACGGGGAAGAAATTCCCTTTGGCAGTCATATTCTGCTGGAGGTGGATGCGGTAAAAGATCTGTTCATCGGCTGTGAGCTGTGCGAGGATGCCTGGGTGGTGAATCCGCCGCATCTGGCGCATGCCATGGCAGGCGCCAATCTGATCGTCAACCTTTCGGCCTCCAATGAAACGGTCGGAAAGGATGCCTACCGGACGCAGCTGTTCTCCTCCATTTCCGCCAGAACGGTGTCGGATTATATTTACGTGAGTGCGGGCGATGGGGAATCGACGCAGGATCTGGTGTTCGGCGGGCGGGTGATGATGCTCGAAAACGGTGCAATGCTGGCCGAGCGGAAAATTTTCGACAATCCCTACGGCGCGGCAAAGCTCATCTATGCGGAATTCGATGTTCAGCGCATGAACAGCGAACGCCGACGCATGACGACATTTCACACGAGCAGGGAGAACGACTATTGGTACGTGCCGGTTCACGCAGAGAGCCGGACCTTGGAGCTTACGAGAGTTTTCGATCCGCATCCCTTTGTGCCGGACGATGCGGCGGGGCGGTTCCGCCGCTGCGAGGACATTCTGAACATACAGGCGCGGGGACTGGCAAGACGGCTGTCGCATGTGCATTGCCGCACGGCGGTGATCGGTGTTTCGGGTGGGCTGGATTCCACACTGGCGCTGCTGGTGACGGCGAGAGCCTTTGATCTGACAGGAATGGACCGAAAGGGGATTCTGGCCGTGACGATGCCCTGCTACGGAACAACGGACCGGACCCACAGCAATGCCCTGACACTGGCGGATTCCCTGCAGGCGACCCTGTGCGAGATTCCCATCGGGGAGGCGGTGCGCGTTCATTTCCGGGACATCGGACAGGATGAGGCGGAACACGACGTGACCTATGAGAACGGGCAGGCCAGAGAGCGGACGCAGGTTCTGATGGACCTTGCCAACAAGACAGGGGGCCTGGTCATCGGAACCGGCGACCTTTCGGAGCTGGCGCTCGGGTGGGCCACCTACAACGGGGACCATATGTCCATGTATGCCGTGAATGCCGGCGTTCCGAAGACGCTGGTTTCACATCTGGTGCGGTATTGCATGGAGAAGGCAAAGGAAACACAGCCGCAGCTGGCAGCCTGCCTGCGGGACGTGCTGGATACGCCGGTCAGTCCGGAGCTCCTGCCGCCTTCTGGAGACGGAACCATTTCGCAGAGGACCGAGGATCTGGTGGGACCGTACGAGCTGCACGACTATTTTCTTTATTACCTGCTGCGCTGCGGCTACCGCCCGGGAAAAATATACCGGCTGGCACGGCAGTCCTTTGCCGGCGTGTACGATGCGCAGACCATTCTGAAATGGGAGAGAATTTTTATCCGGCGGTTTTTCTCCCAGCAATTCAAACGCTCCTGTCTGCCGGACGGCCCGAAGGTCGGCTCGGCGGCGGTATCGCCGAGGGGAGATCTGCGGATGCCAAGCGATGCGGCGGCGGCCCTTTGGCAGAAGGATCTGGAGAATCCGGAGACGGTTTGAGGCGCTTCGGAATTCCCGGCGCAGTCCGCTGCGCCTGTGCGGTTGACATGCATATGCAGGAAGGAGGTATTTATGCTGCTGCATTTCACGAAGATGGAAGGCTGCGGAAACGATTACATCTACATCAACGGCTTTGCGGAAAAGATTCCGGAGGAATCGAAAGCAGAGCTTGTCCGGACGCTGTCCCGGGAGCATTTCGGAATCGGCGGAGACGGCGTGATCTTCATCAATCCATCCGAGAGGGCGGATTTTGAGATGGAGATGTACAACAAGGACGGCTCGCGCGGCAAAATGTGCGGCAACGGGATCCGGTGCGTGGGCAAATATGTCTATGACCACGGGATGACCGATGGAAGATGCGACATTACGATTGAGAGCTTCGGCGAGATCAAGAGACTGGAGATGACCTGCCGGGACGGGAAGATGCTGCAGGCCAGGGTCAACATGGGGCAGCCGATTCTGGAGGCAGTGAGGATTCCGGTGGTACCGGCAGAGGGGAAGGGTCCCACGGACCGCGTTATTGACGAGCCGATTACGGCAGCCGGGAGAACGTACCGCATGACCTGTGTGTCCATGGGAAATCCGCACGATGTGATCTTCCTCGATGACCATGCGGAGCTTCTGAAGGCCTGCGGCCTTTTGGATGAAGACGGCCGGACGATTCCGGACGGAGACATCCGGAATCTGGATCTTGCGCACATCGGTCCCTTCCTGGAGCATCATGAAAGATTTCCGGAGAGGACCAATACGGAATTCATTCAGGTGGTGGACAGAGGCCATATCCGGATGCGTGTCTGGGAACGGGGAAGCGGGGAGACGCTTGCCTGCGGTACCGGGAGCTGCGCGGCTGCCGTGGCATGCGTGCTGAACGGCAGGACGGACCGGCAGGTGGAGGTCGAACTGCCGGGCGGACACCTTCTGATCGAATGGGATGAGACCTCCGGAGATATTTATATGACGGGCCCTGCGAAGAGTGTATTTGACGGAACGATTGAAGTTTCACTATAATGCACAGATGAGATTACTGCCGCGGCTGGTTATTTAAAAATCGATGTACTAGGTCGCAGCAGGAGAACCCTACATGAAAGCGGAGAGAAGAATATGTTTGAAGCCAACAGCGACAATCTGAAATTGCCGGGCAGTTACCTGTTCAGCACCATCGCGAAGAAGACAAAGACATATCAGGCGGAGCACCCGGATGCAGAATTGATCCGGATGGGAATCGGCGATGTGACGCAGCCGCTGCCGCCGGCAGTTCTGGAAGCCCTGCATAAGGCAGTGGACGAGCAGGGGGATGCAGCCACCTTTCGTGGATATGCACCGGATCTTGGCTATGATTTCCTGCGGAAGGCCATTGCGGAGAACGACTATCGGGCGAGAGGCTGTGACATCGCAGATGATGAGATCTTCGTATCGGACGGCGCCAAGTCGGATTCTGCCAACATCCAGGAGGTGTTCGAGAAGGACAATGTGATTGCCGTCTGCGATCCGGTCTATCCGGTATATGTGGACAGCAATGTAATGGCCGGGCGCACCGGTGATTACGATGCGGCGACGGGATGCTGGAGCAATGTCATCTACATGCCCTGCACAGAGGCAAACGGATTCGCACCGGATCTTCCGGGCGAGGGACTGACCAAGGCTGCCTCGGGCGATCGCAGGCCGGACCTGATCTACATCTGCTCCCCCAACAATCCGACGGGAGCGGCCCTGAACAAAGATCAGCTGCAGAAGTGGGTGGATTATGCCAATGCAAACGGTGCGGTGATCATCTTCGATTCTGCCTATGAGGCCTATATCACCGAGGACGACATTCCGCACACCATCTATGAATGCGAGGGAGCGAGAACCTGTGCCATTGAGCTGCGCTCCTTCTCAAAGAACGCCGGCTTCACGGGACTTCGTCTGGGAGCGACGGTGATCCCGAAGGATCTGAAGGATCACAACGGGACACCCATCCACAGCCTCTGGGCCAGACGCCACGGGACCAAGTACAACGGAGCCCCTTACATCGTGCAGCGCGCCGGAGAGGCGGTATATTCCGAAGCCGGCAAGGAGCAGGTCCGGGAGATGGTCGGCCGGTATATGGAGAATGCCCGGTTCATCCGGGAGAGCCTCCGGTCCATGGGCTACACGGCCTACGGCGGCGTGAACTCACCCTATGTATGGCTGAAGACAAGGGATGATATGACCAGCTGGGAATTCTTTGATTTCCTGCTGGATAAGGCGAATGTCATCGGTACGCCGGGCTCCGGCTTTGGCCCGTCGGGCGAGCACTTCTTCCGCTTAACGAGCTTTGGAACCGTAGAGAATTCAAAGCTTGCCATGGAGCGGATCCGGGCATTGTAAAAAGTATTGTAAATAAAAGAGGAACGTGAACACCGGAGAATTCGCGCGGGCGAATTCTCTTCATGCAGCCGCTATTAGCTGCGGCTTCGTTTGTTCAGAAGGAAAGGAATCTATGGCACTGTTACAGGAATGGCGCGCGAAGGCATACAATGAGAAGGCGAACAAGGGTGATCTGCAGAGACTCTGGACCAGCTATTTTGCCAAGGAGAAGGATATCTATGCAGAGCTCCTGAAGAACCCGGAGGAAGAGGTGAAGGGCACCGTCAAGGAACTGGCGGAGAAATACGGCATCTCTCTGGAGTACATGGTCGGCTTTCTGGATGGCATCAATGATTCCCTGAAGTCGGCGAATCCGATTGATACCATGGAGGAGGACACCGAGGTCAGCCTGGCCTTCGACAAGGAGAAGCTGTACAAGAATATGGTGGCTGCAGAGGCGGACTGGCTCTACCAGCTGCCGGAATGGGATGCGATCTACACGAAGGAGCAGCAGAAGGAGCTCTATCTGCAGCAGAAACAGTCCGGTACGGTCGTAAAGGAGAAGAAGATCTATCCCAACGATCCCTGCCCCTGCGGCTCCGGTAAGAAGTACAAGAAGTGCCACGGCAGGAACCGGTAAGAAAACCGGAAGGCCGGATTCTGCGATGTCAATAAAACGGAATTTTACTCTGTCAATAAAACGGAATTTTACTCTTGCTTTTTGACTGCAAAGCCGTTACAATAATTCATGCGTCTGTCAGAGAGCGGCAGACGCGTGAGAATCGGGGTGTAGCGCAGCTGGGAGCGCGCCACGTTAGGGACGTGGAGGCCGCAAGTTCGAACCTTGTCACTCCGACGAACAGGATTGCCTCGGAAATGTTGAGTTTTCAACATTTCCGGGGCTTTCTTTATGTTCGGACGAGATTTCTACACGATCTGCAATAGTCATAATGTATCCCTGATTTACACGGAGCAGTGGAACCGTGAAATTACCAGACAGATTAAAGCGGTAGGAGCACGGGAACGAAAAGATTCCATCGTTCTTCTGAACGGATTGTACACAGCAAGCATCATTGACTGAATTGGACAATGAAAAATTGTCCTTTTATCTCTCACAAAATACAGACAGCAGAGCTCACAAGGCAGGAACGCAGGTTCCTTCGTAAGCATGAACAGGAATTCGAAGCATTCAAGCAGGAAGAAAAAGGGCAGGAATACAGAGGCTATTCACGATAAAGATAATTGAACAAGAAGCAAAGGCAAGTTGCATATACAAATATTACGATGCCACAATAGACAAATGAAATTTCTGTGTTATTTGGCTGGTTATTTTGCAAACGATGTACCAGTGATGGTTATATCTCACCAGGGGCATAGATTATGGATGGACGAACAATACTGTTTGTTGTTGTGACCATTTTTTCGGTTGTATCAATTCCCTTTATAGTCGATGCGATTCGTAAGAAAGATTTTAATGACCAGGTTTCCGGAAAGAAAAAGATACATAAAGTACCTGAATCATACAAAGTCAATTATGATCAGCATTCATCGAATTCTGCAGTAGAGCAAGTTGCACAAAGGGGAATTGAACAAGTTAAAATTGACACAAAATCAATTCACCTTTAATATTCCGATGGCACTCTTTTCATTGTTGCCTGCAGAGGCCATCAAGTATACACCATCACATAGCGAAATGAAGAAAAATGGTTGGTTTTGTTTCTTAGGAATTGCGGCGCTGGCTTTTATAGCTACAGATAAGAGTATTCCGTCTGCCGCCCTTCTCTGCTTTACCGGTGTTTGCTCCGCCGTCAGCGCAGTATGCGAACTGATTGAGAGGAACAGAAAATGAACATCAGAGAAGCCAGAGAAGCAAAAGGGATGAGTCGCACCGAAGTGTGCGACTGGTTGGGAATTCCATACAGGACGTTGCAGAACTGGGAGATCGGCAGCAGGGAATGCCCGACATGGGCGGAGAAGCTGATTGTTGAAAAAATTTTAAGGGGCAAAGAAGACGGCACAAGATGACTGTTTCGTTGTGGCGTACAGGATTCTGTCATACTTGTATGAATGCTTTAAGAGCGACGAACAGGCCGACCCCGGAATTTTCGGCCCGAAAGCTTTGGGAATCGGGAATGGATGCTGGTGCAACACCATGGAATCCATGAGCGATAAGGGATACATTAAGAGGATAAGCGTTATCAATTCAATAGGCGGGTCGCCGAGCATCAAGATTGTAAATGTAAAGATCACGCAGGACGGCATAGAATTCCTGCAAGACAACTCAAAAATAGCAAAAGCGAAGG
>CAVAUJ010000018.1:29166-37472 GCA_963591995.1 Succinivibrio sp. | reverse complement strand
GATTTTGCAAATCCCGAAATTCCAGGTAGAAGAATTCCGGTCCATCCTTTACAATCATGGCAGCGGGTGCGTTTCCATGCCCCGCGCTATCAATCCGGCGCCATTCCGACTTTCCCCGGAACGTCCCGATGCCGCCGGCCAAAGGAGGTTTTTCCATGCCAGACAGACAATATCCCATCATCACGATCAGCCGGGAGTACGGCTCCGGCGGTCGCAGCGTTGCAAAGGAAATTGCCAAAAAGCTGAATATTCCCTATTATGACCGGGATTTTGTGAAGGAAACCGCCAGCAAGAGCGGCTATTCCGTGGAAGATATCGAGCGGGAGGGGGAAGAGATCAGCCCCTTCAGCAAGCTCATGAACGATCTTCTGAACAACGTTACCATTTACAAGAGCTCCCATGATGCCATCTTCCTTGCACAGGTGGAAACCATCCTGCGGCTGGCCTCCAGTGACTGCATCATTGTCGGACGCTGTGCCAACATCATCCTTCGGGAGGCGGGAATTCCGAGTCTCGATGTTTTCCTCCACGCCGATGTGAAGGATCGTGCGCACCGGGCTCTGGAGCTGAACACCTACGGTGACGAGGATCTGCAGAAATATATCGCCCGTCGGGATGAGCGCCGTGCCACCTATTACAAAACGTATACCGGCCATACCCTCGGCGACTATCACGATTATGACATCAGCCTCAACACCGGTGCTCTGGGATATCAGACCTGTGCAGACATCATTGCAGGTCTTGCCGTGAACCGGTAAGGGAAGCATTTGGTAAGGGAAATATCTGCTGACGGAGGCAATTGCCGCCGAAAATCCAGCAGCCCGGCCTTCGGAGAACGTCCGAAGGGCCGGGCTGCTGCTTTCTTGCTGCTTTCTTACCGCATTCCTGCTGCGTTCATGCTGCAGGCTGCGCCTGCCGTCTTGTTGTGCAATCACTCTTATCGTGCAATTACCTTACGATAGATCGCTTCACAATCCTCCGCGGTCACCGGCTTTCTCGTGTTTGCCGGACTTCCGGAGGCAACCGCATCCGCTGCCATCTTCGGAATCACCTTGCAGAAGGCTTCCGGATCAATCCCCGCCTCGCGCAGCGTAGGGATCTCACACACGGTCACGATGTCCGACAGCGCACGCAGGAACTTCTCCGCTGCCTCCTTATCGGTGTCCCCCGCCGACGCCGCACCGCATACTCTTCCCAGGTCGGCGAATCTCTCATAGGCTCCGTCCAGCGCGTAGCCCAGGCAATCCGCGAGCAGCATGGCGTTGCTCTTGCCATGCGCCACATGGAACAGTGCGCCGATCGGACGGCTCATCCCGTGCACAATGGTTACACTGGAATTGTTGATGCATACACCGGCCTCATAGGCTGCAAGACTCATCTGCTCTCTCGCCGCGGTGTCGCGTCCGTTTGCATATGCAATCGGCAGGTACTTCATAATGCGGCTGACCGCAGAGCGCGCGTAGAGATCGGTCAGCGGCGAAGCCTTTTTCGATGTATATGCCTCCACCGCATGGGTGAGGGCATCCAGACCGGTTGCCGCCGTCACGCTCTTTGGCATATCCAGGGTGTACTCATAGTTCAGGATCGCCAGATCCGGGATCAGACAATCCCCCTTCAGCAGCATCTTGATGTCCTGTACGCTGTCTGTGATCACGGTGAATTTCGTTGCCTCGGAGCCGGTTCCGCTGGTGGTCGGGATTGCAACAATCGGGGGAAGCTCTGCAGCAATCTCTTTCCCCATATAAGCGGCAATCGGCTGATCCGACGTGCTCATAAGTGCGATGGCCTTCGCGGAGTCCAGCGGAGAACCGCCGCCGATGCCGATCACATAGTCACTCCGGTTCTCCCGGTATTGCTTTACGCCCTCCGCAATCATCACGTCCGTCGGCTCTCCCGTGATTCCGTCGAACACGGCATAGGCGATGCCCTTCTGCTCCAGCACTCTGGTCAGTGCCTCCAGCATGGGAGACTTTGCAACGTGCGGTCCCGTCACGATCAATGCACGGTCACCGTACTGCTGCAGAAGAGGGGCCGCCTCCGTCAAGGCCTCTCTTCCGATGAATACATGGCTTGGAATGTTAAAGTGTGCCATACGATTCCTTTCTGAATTGCTGTCAAAGATCAGAGCATTGTCTCGTCTACAATCGTGAGCACCTCATCCAGCTTTGCCAGCTCCTCCTGCAGCTGCTCTGCCGTAATGATGAGCGGCGGGCAGACGAATACCATGTTTTCGTGGGAATAGGTCATGAAATGCCTTTCCTTGAGCATGCCGATGACCTTCGGCATCACGCCCTCCGGATCCTTTCCGTAGGATACCAGCGGCTCCTTGGTGGCCTTATCCTTCACCAGCTCCACAGCGGAGAAGAGGCCGATGTAGCGCACATCGCCGACGCAGGCATGCTTTTCCTTGAAGGCTTCCAGAGTGCTGCCCAGCACCGCGCCGACTGCGTTCACATTGTCCAGAATATGCGCCTTCGAGTAGTAATTCACGCAGGCCACACCCGCTGCGCAGGCGAGGGGATGTCCGCTGTAGGTCAGGCCGCAGCTGAGCTGATGGTCGTCAAAATAGGCAGCGATTTTCTTCGATACCGCAACGCCTCCGAGCGGAACATAGCCGCAGGTCACGCCCTTTGCGAAGGTCACAAGATCCGGAACCACATCGAAGTTCTCAAAAGCAAACATCTTGCCGGTTCTGCACCAGCCGGCCATTACCTCATCGCAGATCATCACAATGCCGAACTCATCGCAGATCTTGCGTACGCCCGGCAGGTATCCCTTCGGAGGAATGATGATGCCGTTGGAGCCGGTGATGGTCTCCATCACGATGGCTGCCACGCTGTCCGGTCCTTCATAGACGATCTGCTCGCGAAGCTTTGCAAGATAATACTTCGTCGCCTCCTCTTCCGAAGCAAAGTTGATGGGCTCACGATAGATATAAGGATCAAAGAATTTTACAAAGCCGGGGATACCGGGCTCCAGAGGATAGCGTCTCGGCTCTCCCGTCAGATTGCCTGCGCCGAAGGAGGAGCCATGGTAGCTGCGATAGCGGCTGAAAACCTTCTTTCTGCCGGTATACATGCGGGCAATTTTGATCGCGTTCTCATTGGCATCCGCACCTGCATTGGTAAAAAATACCTTCCCGAAGGAATCCGGCAGAAGATCCACGATCATCTTTGCCAGCGTTGCTCTCGGCTCGCTGCCGACCGAAGGACCGATGTAGCAATACTGATCCACCTGGGCCTTGATGGCTTCCGCAATGTCCTCGTTTCCATAGCCGAGGTTCAGATTTACCAGCTGGGAGGACATATCCGTATAGCGGTTCCCGTCATGATCGTAATAATAGATTCCCTTCGCTTCCTTTACCGGAATGGGATTGAGGTTCGCCTGCTTGCTCCAGGACTGCAATACGTAGGTCTTCTGTGTCTGTGTGATTTCCTTCCCTGTCATGCTCATCGTTTTCTTCCTTTCCGCAGCATTGTGAAACGAGGTGCTGCCCTTGGTCCGTTCCCAGCCTGTTCTTTTCTTTTTCCTTCCGGCTGTTGATGGTGATCATTCTAGACAGCAAAAAAGCTCCCGCCAATAAGCGGGAGCCCAAACCGGATTGTGCCGGAGCCCAAAGGAATACCGGCATCACAGAATGTCCTGCAGCGCAAAGGCAATCAGCAGCTCACTCCGCGCCGCCGTTGAGGACATCTCAATTCCCAATATTTCCTGAATCTTGTTCAGCTGGTAATTGATGGTATTGCGGTGTACATACAGCTCCTCTGCGGTCTCCCGCACGCTTCCGTTCCGGTTCAGATAGGTTCGCAGCGTGCGGCACAGCTCCGTTCCGTTGGCTCTGTCATATTCCGCCAGCGGCTTCAATGTATGCTCGTAATAATCCAGCATAATATCCCTGTCCTCGATGCCGAGGAGCAGACGGTATATGCCCAGTTTCGTGTAGAAAATCCGTTCTTCCCCGATCCTTCCCTTCTCCTGAAGGTGCTCAATGGATACCGCCTGCCGATAGCTCTTATAAAGACAGCGAATGCTCTTCGTCAGACGGCCGACGCCCATGAAAAGATGCTCTCCCGGACGCAGGAATCCTTTCGCCCGCAGCTGCAGACCGCTCACCTCCTCCATGAGCTCCTCTTCCGTTAAGTCGGCCAGCACCAGGATCAGCTCCTGCTCGTTGCAAAAGACGGCGAATTTCCGCTCTTCGTGCCGCAGCACATGCTCCAGACTCCTGCACAGTGTCTCCGTCCCGGACCGGGCCGTCTCCTCATCTCCCGACAGCTTCATCACCGTGGCACTGTAGCTCCAGCCGGCATGAAAAGAATGCTGTGACAAGGGCACCACATACAGTTCTTCCTGTCCGGGATAAAAGATGGCATTCTTAAAGGCCGCTGCCGTTTCCATCATGCGCTGCTCTTCGCGCGTAATCTCATAGCAGCAGATGCGCATGATTTCCGCCAGATGAACCTTCCACGGCACGACGAAAAGAGGGAGCCCTGCCTCATCGCAGAAGGCAACGGCCTCCTTCGGAATCTCTTCAATGAACGGGCCGGTATTCACGATGACGCCGGCTGCCTTTTTCTGCGCAAAGGCGTGAAGGAGCTCCAGCAGATCCGCATTTCCGCCAAGACCGATGCCGGTCGTAAATGCCAGCTGTCCGCCGTCAAGAAAATCCGAGGCCTCCTTTGTTTCCACCATATGGACCCAGGTCACAAGATTTGACAATCCTGCTTCTCCCGCCAGCAGCGTGATATCCATACGTTGTACCTTTTGCAGCAAAGACCGCAATTCAACCGCCATATCCGTTTTCCCCGCATCATCCGCCGTGCCAACGCTCTCCATTATACCCCGGATATGCGCACATCCAAGCAAAAGAGGGTGAAACCATTGAACCTGCAATGGTCTCATCCTCTTTTGCCGTCGTTTGCATGGAGCCGTCGTTTTGCATGGAGCTGCCGATCTATCCGGAGTGCCTACGTCCCCGGACGGATGGTCGTAACAAGTGCGTCGCAGATGCCCTCCACCGTGTAAACTCCGCTTCCTGCGGGAACAAAGAAGCTGTCCCCTTTCCGGAAGGCCAAGGCATCTCTTCCGCAGGTGATCGTTCCCTCCCCGTCCAGAATCAATATGCTCGCAAAGGAAGCCCCCGTCACAATGCCTACCATCTTCTCCATGAAGGATCCGTTCAGATTCAGCTTGTCCACCGTGAAGTAGTCGCAGTCTGCGATGTGCGGATAGCAGCTCTTATTCCGCTCAATCGGGACACGATTGGTCACGGCAAGCGCCTTCTCAATGTGAAGATCCCGCTTTTTCCCGTCCTTGCCGACTCTGCCGTAGTCGTACACCCGGTAGGTGACGTTGGAGTTCTGCTGGATCTCCGCGATCAAAAGCCCCGCGCCAATGGCATGAATGGTCCCGGATTCGATGAAGAGAACATCTCCCTTTTGAACCTTTACCGCGTTGAGCACCTCCAGCAGCGTGTCTTCCCGAATCCGCTGCTCGAATTCCTCGCGGCTGATTTCCTTCCGGAAGCCGTAATAGAGAAATGCACCCGGCGCAGCATCCATGACATACCACATTTCGGTCTTGCCGTACTGCCCCTCATGCTCCAGCGCATATTCGTTGTTCGGATGCACCTGAATGGACAGATTCTGCTGTGCGTCAATGAATTTGATCAGAATCGGGAACTCCTCGAAGCGATTGCAATTGCTGCCCAGCACCTTTTTGCCTTCCGCCTCTATGAACTCCTGCAGCGTCTTTCCCTCGTATTCGCCGCTTGCAATCACGGACGGTCCGTCCGGATGGCAGGACAGCTCCCAGCTCTCCGCCAGTACATCGCCCGGGTAGTCAATCCCGTACCCTTCCGCCAAACGATGTCCGCCCCACAGATAATCCTTGCAGGCCGGCTTTAATTTCATTATGCTCATCACCAATCCTCCGGCTCCCGCCCCTGCCGCATCACTGCAGCAGCTTCCGGTTCCTGTCAATCAATTCGCAGCGCTGTCTGACACAGTCTGCCGAGCGGTGAGGATCCTCCGGTGTCCCGAACAGATAATCCTCCAGTTTATCAACGGTCGTCGTAGCAACGTGCATTCTCGTGTCCGAGGATGCGTAATAGATGTAAACATCGCCGTTCTCTCTCGCGATGGCTCCGTTGGTAAAGACAACGTTGGACACATCCCCCACGCGCTCCCTGCCAAGAGGAACGAGGAAAACACCCGACGGCTCCGCAATGACCCGGTCCGGCTGCTCCAGATCCGTGCCGAACAGATACAGCACATAGCGAAGGCCTGCCGCTGTATTGCGCACGCCGTGCGCAATGTGGATCCAGCACCGCTTCCCGCGGATGGGAACGGCTCCCGCGCCGTTTTTCGCCTCCGTGATGGTGTGATACACGCGCCTGCTGATGATCTTTTCCTCGTCAATGACGGCCCGGGTGATGTCATCGCACAGGCCAAAGCCGATTCCGCCGCCGCTCCCGGTTTCAATGAAGCCGTCCATCGGCCGTGTGTAGAAGGCGTATTTGCCATCGACAAAGGCAGGGTGCAGCACCACATTCCGCTGCTGCGGAGAATGCAGGGTTTTCAGATTCTCCAGCCGCTCCCAGGTCTTCAGATCCTTCGTCCGCACGATGCCTGCCTCGGCCACCGCTGCGGAAAGATCCGGATCCGACGGATCCTTGCTCTCCGAGCAGAACACACCGTAGATGTAGCCATCCTCGTGCTGTGTAAGGCGCATATCGTATACATTCGTCTCTTCCGGGCAGGTGTCCGGCAGCACCACCGGATAGTCCCAGAACCGGAAGCCGTCAATTCCCGTGTCACTCTCTGCCACGGCAAAAAAGGACTTGCGATCGTTTCCCTCCACTCGGGCAACCACATAATATTTGCCGTTCAGCCAGATGGCACCGGAGTTCATCACGGCATTGACGCCCAGCCTTTCCATAAAATACGGGTTGGTTTCTTCGTCAATGTCGTACTTCCAGATCACCGGAATATGCTCTCTGGTCAGAATCGGATCCTCATACCGGTCCAGAATCCCGTTGTAAAACCGGCTCTTCCGGTTGCGCTTCTGCTGCAGGGCCTCCAGCTGCGCCTGCAGTACATAGTATTGTTTGTGTATCATCTCTCATTCTCCCAGAATCAGGCTCATGCGTCCGTTGTGATAGGGACATTTCCACGGCTCGACGATCGGCTTTCTGCTCTCCGGCATTCCGTTTCTGGCAACATCCCAGAACCATTCCGAGCCTTCTCTCCTGTCAATGATGCAGGCCTTGATGTATTCCCAGAGCTCTTCCGTGATCTTCTCATACTTCACGTCGCCGGTCTTGCGATAGCAATTGCGAAAGCCGACCATGGCCTCGGCCTGAACCCACCATACCCTGGTGGTATCCACGCGCCCGTGAAAGCATTCATTGTTCATGGCAATGTGCACACCGCCGGCGTCCATTGCCTGATCCAGAGCCTCCCGGTACACTTCCTCGGCAAGTCTTGTAGTATACTCCTCGGTCACTGCCGTCACCTCTGCGTCCTGCAATGCATCGCAGGCACGGTCCAGCAGCCAGCTGGCTTCGATATCATGCCCGTAGGAATACAGATCCGAAAGCGTATGCATTTGCGCATCGAAGAATACCTCCAGCCGGTGCGTCCGCGGATTGTATACCTTATCCCGGAAGATTCCAAGGATCTTGCGAAGCGCGTTCGCCACCTCCTCGGACGGATCGGCCAGATACAATTCCGTATACGCTTCCAGAACGTGCAGCAGCGTATTCATCGTCTTATCCGCAAGGAGCCCGTTCTCCGAGAGCTTGTCGTTGTCAACCGGCTTCCAGTCTGCGGTGAAGGCCTCCCGGTAACCCCATTCATCGGTACACACGCTCTCAATGCGGTCGAACAGATCTCTCGCCAGCTGCAAAGCTTCCTTCGGGCCGCCGGCCCGATAATAGGAAGAAAGCGCATAGACCGCAAAGGCCTGATTGTAGGTGTGCTTGGTGTCATCGAGCACGGCTCCGTCATAGGTCACGGACCAGAACACCCCGCCCTTCTCCCTGTCCTCACAGAAATCCCGCAGAAAGCGATAGGCATGATCTGCCTCTGCAAGGAGCCTCTCATCCCGCAGCTTCCGGTACGCATTGGCGAAAAACCACAGAATTCTGCTGTTGAGAATGCATCCCTTCTCCGCCTTTCGATCGATCGAAAGATCATAATTCACGAGCCCGTAATAGCCGCCGTGCACATCATCCCGCAGACCCATCCAGAAGGGAATGATGTGCTGCGTCAGCTCCTTGCTGATTTCCTCTCCGATTGCCATTT
>CAVAUJ010000018.1:24233-29008 GCA_963591995.1 Succinivibrio sp. | reverse complement strand
TTGATATAATCCACCAGCTCATCCGCGTAGGCAAAGGCCAGTCCGATGTAGCTGTCCGCAGCCCCGTAATAAATCGCCATCTTATTCGTCCGGCTGTCGTGAATCGTCGCACACGGGAAGGTCACATTCGGCACAAAGCCTCTCTCCTCGTACCATTCCTCTGGCGTGATCAGGAAATTCTCGCACCGATACTTCACGACGGACGGCTGATCGATGTCCAGGACGGCACCGCCAATGCTGTACACATAGCCGTTGCAGGTCCCGCTCACGCCGTGATAGATCAGAAGCCAGCCCTCACTGGTCTCAATCGGGGCGGCTCCGCCGCCGATCTTCAGCGACTCCCACCACTCTGTGCTCTTTCCCATCACGTGACGGTGTTTTCCCCAATACACCATGTCCTTGCTTTCCGAAAGGAAGATGTCTCCGAAGGGGGTATGACCGCTGTCGCTCGGACGTGAGAGCATCATGAAGCGGTCATGAATTTTCCTCGGAAACAGAACCGCGTTGCGATTAAACGGCAGGAACGGATTTTCCATGCGGGTAAAGGTCTTGAAATCCGTGGTTCTTGCAACGCCGATGGCCGCACCGTAGAAATCCTGGCACCAGATGATGTAATACACATCCTCCACCTTCACGAGCCGCGGATCATAAGCGTAGACCGGCATAAAGGGTTTTCCCTCTTCGTCCACAAAGGCGATCTTATCCTTGTCAAAATCCCAATGAATGCCGTCCTTGCTGCGTCCCATGTAGATATAGGGAATGCCGTTGATCTGCTCACCGCGGAACACGCCGATGAACGCACCCTCATAGGGAACCACCGCGCTGTTGAAAATTCTCGCAACGCCCTCCACCGGATTGCGGCCGACGATCGGATTTTCGGAATATCTCCACACCGGAGCCCCCTTTATCCCTTCCGGCCTCTCCTGCCAGGGCACGTTCGGCACCTCTGCACTGATCAATCTGAAATCACTCATACAACACTGTCTCCTCTAAATCAGAATTTTCCTATCCGGATTCCCGGTTAATCCCCGGCATCAGCCCTTGACCGCACCGGCTGCCATGCCGCTGTACACCTGCTTCTGGAAGATCAGGAACAGTATCAGAATCGGCACGATGGTAATGATTACACCGGCGCAGATGTAGTTGTACTGGTTCCCGTAAGGGCCCGTGAAGGTATACAGGGCGGTGGAAATGGTCTTAAGCTCCGGGAGCGTCAGGTACAGGCTCGACGCGTAGTATTCGTTGTACACGCTCACACCCTTGAGGACCAGCGAGGTCATGATCGCGGGCTTGAGCAGCGGGAACAGAATGCGGAAGAACACGCCGAAGTAGGTGCAGCCGTCCATGATGGCCGATTCGTCCAGGGAGGTGGACAGATTCTCAAAAAACTGCAGGAAAATGTAGATGGAAATGATGTCGGTTCCCATCAATACCACAACGTAGCCGTAAATGTGGTTGATAAAGCCCAGCCAGTACATGATCTTGTAAATCGTAACCTGCATGGCGATTCCGGGCAGAAGCGAAGCGAACAGGAACAGGTTCTCGATCATTCCTCTTCCCGGGAAGGTGAAGCGGTTCAGAACATACGCGATCATGGCGCTGATAAAGATTGAGCAGAACAGCACCACCACCAGAATGATGCCGGTGTTCATGAAGCAGCGCAGCATGTTGGCCTTCTCAATTGCAACCTTGAAGTTTTCCAGATATGCCCACGAGTTCGGGAGTGTGAGCACCGATCCGCTGCTGTACTCCTCGTTGGTTTTAAAGGCGGTCAGAACACAGACGCTCACCGGGATGATGGCGATCAGGGCCGCGATAACGAGAACAACGTATTTGATAATACCGAAAAGGACGGATGCGATATTGCCGGTTTTCTTCATCTTGCTCCTCCCTTCTGCGCAGCCTGCTTTCTGGCTTCCTTCTCCGCCTGCTTTCTGCGGCGGACCGCAGCCTTCGACTCATCGCCGGTCCCGTCATCGAACACATATTTGAAGAAGAGCTTCTGTGCCACGGTGCAGATGATGATGATCACCAGCAGGACGATTGCCATGGCGCAGGCAAGTCCGACCTTCTGATTCTCATGTGCCAGGCGGTTCATGATAACAAAGTAGGTACCGGTGCCCATCTGGCCGTTGGTGATAACATAAGGCGGCTCGAAGGCGCTCAACGATCCGCTGATGGAAAGGATCAGGTTCAGAACGATGATCGACTTGATGCTGGGCAAAATGATGTACTTAAAGGTGTGCCACTTGTTGGCGCCGTCCAGGGCGGCTGCCTCATACAGATCGGTGTCCACGGACATCATGGCTCCCAGGAACAGCACCATGTTCTGGCCGGTATAGCGCCATACCGAGGTTGCCACCAGGGCGAAGTTGTTGATGCTCTTATCCTGCAGCCACAGGGGGATGTCCTCCAGATTCATGCCGAAGGCCTGCAGAATCGTATCGAGAACATAGCCTCTTGCGTAGAAAAACTTGAAAATGAAGCCGACGGCAATGCCGGAGATCAGGTACGGGAAGAACATGGTGGCCTTGAAGACCGATTCTCCCTTTACCTTGAACACCATCATGGTGGCGAAAAGAAGAGCCAGACACAGCTGGACAATGGCGCCGCCCATGTAGTAAACGCTTACGAACAGCGAACCGAAAATATCCGATCTGCTGAAAATCTCCTTGTAATTCTTCCATCCTACAAACGTCTTATCTCCCAGATACTTCATGTCATAGAAGCTGAACTGGATCATTTTGATGAAGGGTATGTAGGTAAATACGATGAGCAGCAGGAGCGGTACCAGCATAAAGGAACCGATCACCAGCACTCTCTGTGTGCTTCTCTTCCCCAGCCATTTCCGAAAACCGGACTTTTCCGCTCTCGCGGCAGTGATTGACTGACTCATGAATATCCCCCTTCCGAATGAGCGGTCCGCCGGCTGCTGCCCGTCGTCTGCTGCGCCCCGGGCTTTGCCGTCCGTGCGGACCGTTCTTCTGCGTTCATCGGGAGGCGGCAGCTGCCGCCTCCTTTGTCAGGATCGGATGCACCTCGGATCGGATGCACCTCGCAAGGCCTGCGCGCCTACTGGTCAATCTCCGCTCCGCAGGACTCCTGGGCCGCCGTCCACTTGGCATTCCATTCATCCATCAGATCATCCAGGGACTCGCTTCCGTACAAAGCCGCCTCCAGAACCGTGCTGACCGGATAATCGCCGCTTAAGACCTCCGCAGAATTGCGAACATCGTCGTACAGGTTTTCTTCCCCTTCCCGTGCCGCAGCGTCGGAAAGCAGCTCAACCCCCTCGAACTCCGCCAGGCAGTCCGGATACTCGGCACCCTTGAGGGCCGGAATGCTGCCTTCGTCCTGGAAGATGGTGGAATCCTCAATCAGCCACTTCACATAAAGCTCTGCCGCGATCTGATTGTCCGTGGTTGCGTTCTTGTTGATGCCGTAGGCATAGTTGCCGCCGGCTGCCGCATACTGCTTGCCGCCCACGGAAATCGGGAAAGGCATATATCCGATGTCATCCGGATGCTCCCCGGCATCCTTGAACTGCTGTACGCACCAGGAGCCCAGCACCATGGTGCCGATTTCACCGTTGTTGATCATTACCTTGGAGGACTCCCAGTCACTGGAGGCCGGATCCTCTTCCACCAGCTTGTTCGCTACCGCATTGTAGAGAATGTAGAAGACCGCATAAGGGCCGCTGTTCTCATCATTCTTCGAGAAGGGATTGGCCGAGTGGAGCAGGCCTGCATTCTTGAAATCCGGATCACCGTTCGAGGCAATGCCGACATAATCGTTCCATGCGCCCATGGTCCAGCCGGCCGCAAAATTGGTATACAGCGGAATGGCATCCGTATTGTCCTTGATCAGCTGCAGGTCATCCAGGAACTCATCCGGTGTCGTGGGCCGCGCCGTCACACCGGCATCCTCCCAGACTCGCTTGTTGTAGGCCACACCGCCGGCCGTTCCGCCGTTGGGTACGCCGTACACCACCCCGTCATACGTCTTCTCCGTCACGAAATTGTAAATGTCGTTCAGGGTGTCATAATCGCCCAGCGGCATGAAATACGTCGAGAACTCGCTCTTGTCGCAGGACGTCGGAATGAAGCAGATGTCACCCCAGTCGCCGTTGGTAAGGCGGAGCGTAAGCGACTCCTCATAATCCGTGATGCCCTCGTAGGTTACCGTGATGCCGGGATAGAGCTCGTGGAACTGTGCCGCATACTCGGTATACACATTGTCCGCAAGGTCCGTGCGGTTCGTGAGAATCTTCAAATCTGCCGTCAGGTCCTTGTAATCCTCCCCGACCTTGATCTGATCGATGGTCGGCACCTCCGAGGCCGCCGTGCTCTCCGTTGCTCCGTCCGAAGCGCTGCTGCTCGCATCCGAGCCGGTGCTGCCCCCGCCTCCGCACGCTGCAAGAGAAGCGCACATCACTGCCGCCAGCATCAGGCTTATCACTTTTTTCCTCTTCATTTTACCCTCCCCCTTTCATGGGCTTGCTGTTGTTTAACTTAAATTTAGTCTAGCGTATATGGCAATGTGTTGCAAGCTTTTTAAGCAGCACGTTGTTATTTCGTTCATTTCCTCCTATGGCTCCCTTTGCTTTTTGTGCAATGCCTCTTAATATCGCCCGTTTTCTTGGATTAATTTTATCTTTAATCTTAATTCGTTGCATTTATTTTAATCAGTTTCCCTTTTGCCCCTGCGCCATTTTTGCCGTGTATCGCAAAAGGCGCCGCCCGATGACGATGTGTTCATCCGGCGACGCCTCTTTT
>CAVAUJ010000018.1:0-24215 GCA_963591995.1 Succinivibrio sp. | reverse complement strand
ATTCTTCTGTTCTTTAATTCTTCTGTTCTTTTGGTCTTCCGCTCTGTCGGTCTTCTGCTCTGTCGGTCTTCTGTTTTCCCGGGCTCCTACGTTGTGGCGTCGGCTTCCTCCGCTGCGGGCTGTTTTCTGAGCTTCACCGTTTTCTTGATCACCACACGGCCGGACACAATATCCACGCCGTGTCCCTGCTTCGGATTCTTGAGCTGTTTCACGATTTTCTTCAGCGCCACCTTGGACATTACCCTGGTATCCACCTCATACGTTGTGATCTGCAGATCCGCAAGGCCGGGATAGAGATAATTGTCAAAGCCCACCACCGAGATGTCCTCCGGCACCCGCAGTCCTCTTTCCCGCAGCTTGTCGATCAGCATATAGGCCGCCAGATCGCAATTGCAGACGAATCCCTTCGGAAGCTTCTTCGGCAGCTCGAACCCCATCTGTCCGAGTCTGTCCCTGTCCTCCACAAGCCACTCCGGCTTCACCGTCTTGCCGTGGAGCAGCATGGACTTCATAAAGCCGCAATAACGGTCCATGATGCTGCTGGTGCAATAGATGGAGCCCAGAAAGCCCAGCTCGTCAATTCCCTGATCGAACAGGAATTCCGTCAGCAGGAACGTGCCGTAAAAGCCGTCCGTAATCACCGCATCCGCAGAGAATTCCTTGTCGTAGGTGTCAAGATATACCAGCGGTATCTTCACCGTCTCCTTCAGTCTGGTCCGATACTCCGCATTCAGCTCGCCCAGAACAATAAGGCCGTCCACGCGGTTCTCACGTATGCAGACCGGCATCCGCAACGAGTCCATTTCATCCGATTTCTTCAGAACCTCTACTGAGGTAAAGCAATGACTCTCCGAAGCCGCCACGGCCAGCTCGTGGTACATTTTCCAGTAGAAGGTTTCATATTGCGCAAGATAATTCTCCGCCACCAGAACGCCGATGGTATAGGACTCCTCTTTCCCTTCCTCCCTGCGCTTCTCCGAGGGGGTCTGATAGCCCAGCTCGTCCGCCACCTCCTGGATCCTCTGCCGCAGCTCCGCGCTCACGCCCCGGTTTCCGACCAGTGCATTGTGCACGGTAACCGCGCTCACACCAACCTTCTCCGCAATATCCGCCAGTCTAACCTTCGCCATGCTGTCCCGACCCGTTCTCCCCTTCTGTGCCGCATTTTCCGCTTCCGCACGAAAAGAATCCGCACGCGCGGATTCTTTTCGTCAACATATCTTCCGCGCCCCGTCACGCGTTCATTTTCAGTTCCGATGTGCAATGCGGGCAGCGCGTTGCCTTCACCGGAATCTTGGTGCAGCAATACGGACACATCTTCTCCGTTTCCTCCGGCGCCGCCTCCTTTTCCCCCTTCTTCAGCAGCGCATTGGCCCTCTCCGTCGCCTTATTGAACCCCCGCAGGATGCAGAACAGGATCAATGCAGTGATCAGAAAATTGATGACTGCCGTAATGAACACTCCGTAGGAAAGGACCGGCGCATTCTCGCCCTCGCCGATCGTCACGCTCAGATAAGAGAAATCCGTTCCTCCGAAAAGCGCCAGAACCGGCGATATGATGTCCGTATTCAGCGATGTGACAACCGAGGTAAAGGCGCCTCCAATGATCACACCGACTGCCATATCCATCACATTGCCGCGCATGATGAATTTCTTGAATTCCGAAAAAAACGCACTCTCTCTGCTCATCCCAGGCCTCCTCTGCCGCCGATGCTGTTTTCCGCACATAATTACGTCCATTATACGTCTGTGCGCCAAGGCTGCCAAGATACCGCGAGGCTCCCGGCATCGGCAGAAGCCGGTCTACGCTGAGGCCCGCTTTTCGTTCTCCTCATACCGGATGAACATCAGCAGGCATGCCGCCGCCAGAAGACCGCACGAGATCCAGATCATTCGCTCTCCGAGCCGTCCCGCGAGAACGCTGCCGGCGCCCGCGCCCGTAAGGAACAGCACAATGACCAGAAGATATTGAAGCGCCTTCCGCAGATAGCGGGGATTCCCCGTTGTCACAAGGGTGCTCAGCGCCTCCATGCCGCTGCGCATGTTGCCGATGCACATCGTGCTCGCATATGCATGCCCGTTGACCTTCCGGAATGCCTGCACCTGCATGGCGCAGGAAAAGGATGTGAGCGCATTGGCAGCCGAATTCACAATTCCTTCCCGCAGCGGCATGAAGCCCACCGCCAGAAGCAGCGCAATCTCCATGACGACAATGATCTGCCGCCAGTGAACTCCGCTGCACTCCTTGAATTTCGTATGAATCAGCTCGGCAACAAACACGCCGAAGGCAAAGGCGAGCACCGGGACCAGATAGCGCAGCCCCTTCTTTACATCGCCTCCGAAAAAAGCAGCGCCCATCAGAACGATGTTGCCGGTCTGCGCATTTGCAAATACCTTTCCGCGCAGGAAATAGGAATATGCATCCTGCAGTCCGCCCGACAGCGTAAGCGCCGCCATGACACTGGTCGCCTCCGACATCTGACGGTTGACGGTCCATCTTTTCCGCATTCCGGTCATACTACTCCTCCACAACAATCCGGATTTCATTGCTGCCGTCCTCGCCGCAATGATATTGAATGTCCCTGGCGGCATGCTCCGCAAGCCTGCGCGAAAGCTCGTCCATCTGCGTCAGCGGATTGTTCGGAGTCGATGACCAGCGGAACCGGATTTCACAGGTTTCCAGCTTTTCGGAATATTCCAGATCGAAGTTCACCAGCACATTGTCCTTCAACGTCGGCAGAATCGTCTGCAGATAAACCTCCTCCACGGAGGCCTCGATCCGATAGACGAATTTCGGCGCAAACAGCTTTCGGACGGCCAGCTCGTTGATCTTGCTCAGAAGTCCCAGATAATCCAGACCATCCCGCAGAAAGCTCATATGCAGGCCGGACAGGCCGTTGATGAAGCGCCTCGTCTCCTCCTTCTGCGGATGATCGAAGATCTGTCCCGGCGTTCCCTCCTCGCAAATGATCCCGTGATCCATATAAAT
This sequence comes from Succinivibrio sp., assembly GCA_963591995.1. GTDB lineage: Bacteria > Bacillota > Clostridia > Lachnospirales > Lachnospiraceae > CAG-791. The sequence goes on along the minus strand of CAVAUJ010000018.1, from coordinate 21,226 downwards.
AACGCGGGTAGCTATGCTCCCGGCCAGCCGCATGTTGTGCGTGACGATCACCATCGTCATGCCCTCCTGGGCCAGCCGCCGGATCACGGCCACCACTTCTCCCTCCATGGTCGGATCCAGCGCCGACGTCGGTTCGTCGAACAGGATAACCTCCGGCTTCATGGCCAGCGTTCTGGCAATGGCAATTCTCTGCTTCTGTCCGCCGGAGAGCTCATCCGGAAAGCTCTTCTCCTTCTCCTCGAGCCCCACCGTCCGCAGCAGCTTTCTGCCGCTTTCGTATGCCTCCTCCCGGGACAGACCGAGGACCTTCATGGGCGCATACATAATATTGTCGATTACGTTCATGTGATGGTACAGGTTAAATCCCTGGAAAACCATCCCCATCTTCTGCCGCATTCTGCTCAGGTCGCAGCCCCTTGCTCCCATATCCGTGCCGTCAAAGACAACTCTGCCAGAGCTCGGCGTTTCCAGACGGTTCAGGCATCGCAGAAACGTGGATTTCCCCGTTCCGGACGGCCCGATGACGCAGACCACCTCTCCTCTTCGGATCACGGTGCTGACGTCCTTCAGGATAACCTCGTCCCCGAATTTCTTCTGCAAATGTTCGATGGTAATCAGTTCCTCTGTCATCTCGTCGCCCCTTTTCGTCCGTCGCCCGTCAAGGCACCCTGCCGTTTCTCCTTCCTTGTCAGTCTCCGCTCCAGGCGGTCGCGGAGCAGGCGCATGACAAGAAGGAGAATTCCCGCCATGGCAAGATAAATGACCGCGATGCTCATCAGCGGCACCACCGCCTCAAAGGTACTGCTGCGGATGATATCTCCCGCCTTGGTAAGGTCTGTCACGGCGATGTAGCCAACAACCGCCGTACCCTTCATCAGACTGATAAGATTGCTGAAATACCCGGGAAGCACGGCCCGCGCCGCCTGCGGCAGCACGATTCCGCGGAAGGTCTGCCGCCTGGTCAGGCCGGATGCCAGCGCCGCTTCCCACTGCCCCTTTTCCACGCCGCCGATGCCGCTCTCGAACAGCTGTGCCATATAGGCGCCGAAGATCAGCCCGAACCCAAGGATTGCCACCGCAACATTGGACACCTTGGAGCGGCCGAAGACAACATAGTACAGGATCATCAGAATGACCACCACCGGCAGGCCCTGCATCATGGCAGAATACACGCCCGCCACCATGCGAAGGAGCTTTCTTCGTGACATCGCCATCGCACAGAACAGCGCCCCCAGCACATTGGCCAACGCAAATCCTGCTGCCGTTATCAAAAGCGTGATGCCAAAGCCATCCCGAATGGATTTCCACCGGTCCTGCTCCAGGAGGGTCCGCCGGATGCTCGTAAAAAGAGCGCTCTCCTTGTCCTGTACACCCGCAGAGGTCGTATTCTGCGCCGCGCCGCCGGCCGTATCGTGCGCCATGATCGTATCGTCCGTACGGATGCTGTCCGTGTTGATGATCGGAACAATGACCATCGTGTACAGAAAATCGGAATATACAACACTCTGTGCCCGCTCCTCTGTCCAGGCGATCTGTCCGGCCGCAATGTCATATTTATCCGCCGCAATGCCGCTTAAGACACCGGAAAAATCTACATTTTCAATGTGAAAGCCATACCCGTACTCTTTGCCGAAGCCCGCAAGGACCGCCATGTCGAATCCGGCATTCTTTCCGTTGAGCATAAAGGAGAACGGCTTCAAGGTATTGACCGTCGCAAGATTCAGAACGCCGTTTTCGCCGGTCGTCGGAATATCGATGTTCTCCCAATCCTTCGGATAAAGCCAGTAGTCCTGCAGCTTTTTGAGCTCTCCGCTCTCTTTGATCTCTTCGACGTACGCGTTGAACTTTGCGCGCAGCGCATCCGCTTCCTCCGTTTTCGGAAAGATGGCACCGATGTCCAGCTCCACAATCGGCATATTCAGATATCCGAATTCCGGATATTGCTCCGCAAGGCTGTAATAGTTGGTGACCGGCAGAACAATGAAGTCCACCTTCTTCATGTGCAGAGCCAGCGCCAGATCCGCCATGTTGTTAAAATATTCCAGCTTTGCATTCGGAAATGCCGACTGCGCAAAGCTGTCCTGCGGGGTTCCGGTCATCACGCCGGCCGTTTTGGTATCCAGCAGTTCCACATAAGAAGCCCTTGCCGCAGCTGCATCCGCATCCGTATCCGCCGTGTCTGCCGTCTCCGCTGCCTCCGCTGCCTTCACATTCACCGCGGCCGCCCCGCAGGTGCCACCCAGCACCAGAACCGCGAGCAGAACCGCGCAGAATATCCGAAGGAATTTTCCTCTCTCCCTCATCTCCATCTCCCTTCCCGGCAGACCGCCCGCAGCCTTGCTGCAAGCAGGGTTCGGAATCTTTCTCCGACTCCCGTTCTCTTTCACCCTGTTGCCTGCCGACAATATTGTACGCTTTTGTGCCGACAATTATTACAACGAATTTACGCTTTACTTTCCGCGAGGACGTATGCTACAATTCCTGTGTTCGCGGTATTAGTTCAATGGTAGAATACGACCTTCCCAAGGTTGGGGTGCGAGTTCGATTCTCGTATACCGCTGCAAAAAGAGCAGAGGCTTTCGCCCCTGCTCTTTTCTCTTAGAGAGGACGGATATGACACATGACATGACAAAGGGCAGTCTTCTGCCCATTCTGGTAAAATTCACAATCCCGCTGGTGCTGGGCAATCTTCTGCAGCTCACCTACAACGCAGCGGACAGCATCATCGTCGGCCGCTTTGTCGGCGCCTCCGCTCTGGCTGCCGTCGGCACCAGCAATCCGCTGATCACGCTCTTCATTCTCTTTGAACAGGGGATCTGCCTCGGAACAGGCGTCCTGATCGGCATGATGTTCGGCTCCAAGCAATTTGAGCGTCTGCAGCGGCAGGTGTCCACCGGCATGGTGTCCGGTCTGGTTTTCGCGGCGGCAATGGCCTTCGTGACGATCCTGGCCGCACCGCAATTTCTGCAGCTGCTGCAGGTGGATGCCGCCATTCTGGAGGAGTCGGTTGTTTACCTTCGCATTGTGGCCTTCGGCCTTCTGTTTAATTTTATCTACAACTACCTGGCCGGGACGCTCCGGGCCATGGGTGATTCCCGTTCGCCTCTGCTGTTCCTTGCATTGAGTGCCGCATTGAATGTGGCGGGGGACCTCTTCTTCGTGATCGTATTCCACATGGGGATTGTCGGCTGTGCCGTAGCAACCGTGCTCTCCGAGGGGTTGTCCGGCATCCTGTGCTTTCTCTACATTCAGAAGAAAATTCCGCTTCTGCAGCTGGGCAGGCGCTGGCTCCTCTTCGATGGCGCTCTTCTCAGGCTGACCCTGCAATACGGCTTTGTCAGTGCCATGCAGCAATGCGCCGTGCAGTTGGGTAAGCTTGGAATTCAGGGCATCGTCAACACCATGGGCGTCGCCTCGACGGCCGCCTTCAGCTCCGTGAACCGTGTGGACGACTATGCAATTGTCATTGAACAGAACGTTGCACATGCAATGACCAGCGTGATGGCGCAGAACGAAGGAGCCGGCGAGCACCGGCGGGTCTATCAGGCCTACCGCTACGGTATGATGCTCGAGATCGGTTACGGCATAGCGGTCGGCCTCATCTTCTATTTCCTGGCAGAGCCGATGATGCTCCTCTTTACCCAGGATGCCGAGGTCATCGCCATCGGAAGAACCTATCTGCGCCTCATCGCCTTCATGTACATCCTGCCCGGGATCACCAATGGACTGCAGGGATATTTCCGCGGCATCGGTGATCTCCAGGTCACGCTGATCAGCAGCATGCTGAACATGGCGGTCCGCGTGGCGGCGGCCGTGCCGATGGTCTTTGTCTTCCACATGGGCATGGCGGCCATTCCCTGGTCCTATTTCATCGGCTGGGCCGCAATGATCGCCTTTGAGCTCCCCTTCTACCGCAAATGGAACCGGGAGCATCTGATGAAGCAATGCGAAAAAGAGGAGAACGGTGCTGTCTAGGCGGCATCGTTCTCCTCTTCCTGTTGGCTGCTCTTATTCCTCTCTTGCATAATCAAAGGAGTACCGCACGGCCTTCCTCCAGCCCCGCAGCCTGGCCGCAAGCTCCTCATCGGTGATCTGCGGCTCAAAGCGCCGCTCCAGCTCGTTGTTGGCTGCGAGCTCCTCTGTGCTCTTCCAATAGCCGACGGCAAGCCCCGCAAGATAGGCTGCCCCCAGCGCTGTGGTCTCCACGCAGGCAGGGCGTTCCACCGGAATGTTCGCGATGTCGGCCTGCATCTGCATGAGAAGATTGTTGACGCTCGCGCCGCCGTCCACCTTCAATTTCCGGATGCCGATGCCGGAATCCCTGCGCATGACATTCAATACATCGTTGACAAGATATGCGATGGATTCCAGCGTAGCGCGGATGATGTGATTCTTGTTGACGCCCCGCGTGATGCCGACGATGGTCCCTCGCGCATATTGATCCCAATAAGGCGCTCCCAGTCCTGTAAATGCCGGGATGACATAGCAGCCGTTCGTGTCCGTCACCTTGGAGGCGAAAAATTCCGAGTCCGCTGCGGAGTCGATCAAACGCATCTCATCCCGCAGCCATTGGATGGCAGCGCCCGCAACAAAGATGGAGCCCTCCAGCGCATACGTGATCCTTCCGTCTCTCCCCCAGGCAATGGTTGTCACCAGTCCGTTTTCCGAGAATACCGGCGTATCTCCCGTGTTCAGCAGCATGAAGCCGCCGGTTCCATAGGTATTCTTCACCTCACCCCGGTGAAAGCAGGCCTGTCCGAAAAGAGCGCAGTGCTGGTCCCCCGCCGCTCCGGTGATCGGAATCCCGACCTGAAACAGTGCCGGATCCGTATGTCCGAAATACCCGCTCGAATCCTTTACCTTCGGCAAAAGGCTCCGCGGAATGTCCAGCTCCCGCAGGATTTCATCGTCCCAGTCCAGGGTATTGATGTTGAACATCATCGTCCGGCTGGCATTGGAATAATCGGTGCTGTGGTGCCTGCCCCCCGTGAGCTTCCAGATCAGCCAGGTTTCCACCGTCCCGAAGGCCAGCCTGCCCTCCTCGGCCTTCTGCCGCGCACCCTCCACGTTGTCCAGAATCCACTTCACCTTCGTTGCAGAGAAGTAGGCATCAATCACCAGCCCCGTCCTTCTCCGGTACTCCGCGGTAAGCCCTCTCTCCTTCAGGGCATCGCACAGATCGGAGGTTCTCCTGCACTGCCAGACGATCGCACGGTAAACCGGCTCTCCCGTCTCCCGGTCCCAGACAATGGTCGTCTCCCGCTGATTGGTAATGCCGATGGCCGCAATCTGCTCCCCGGTAATGCCCACCTTGTACATGGCCTCCACCGCCACTGCCAGAATGGTGGACCAGATCTCATTCGCATCTTCTTCCACCCAGCCGGGATTCGGATAATATTGCGGGAATTCCCGCTGCGCCATCGAGACAATCCGTCCTTTTCGGTCGAACAGGATGCAGCGGTTGCTGGTCGTTCCTGCATCCAGGGCCATCACATATTGCGTCATTGCTCCCCCTTCCTGTCCTTCATGTCGGCCGGCGGACGATGTAATCCATGCCCTCCAGATATCCCTCCAGGCCGTGCCCCACAATCTGATGATCGCAGGCAGGTCTTGTCACCGAAACCGCACGGAAGGCCTCCCGCTCATGGATGTCGCTGATGTGAATCTCCACCTTGGGAACGAACACGCTCTTCAGGGCATCATGAATGGCGTAGCTGTAATGCGTATAGGCGCCCGGATTGATCACAACGCCGATGAGCTCCGGATCATAATAAGCCTCCTGCAGCTTATCGATGATGGCGCCCTCGTGATTGGACTGCCAGCATTCCGCCGCCACGCCCAGCTCCTTTGCGTGGTCCTCGATCATGGAAACCAGGGCCCCGTAATCCTTTGTCCCGTAGATGCTCTTCTCCCGGATCCCCAGGAAATTCAGGTTGGGACCGTTGATGATCAGAATCTTTTTCATCCTGCTCTTCTCCCTTTCGGATATCCGACTCCCGTTCCGCTGACGGCGGAAGTCACTGCATGCATCCGTGCCGGTTATTTTGCAAACGATGTACTAGCCGGATGCCAGAATCTCCTCTGCAATCTCCTGCGGATCCCGCCCTGTTACGGAAACCGTGACATCGGCGCACGCTTCATATACGGCGCGCCGCGCATCCAGAATGGTCCGCACCTTCTCCTCCCGGTCCGGTCCTGCGAGCAGCGGCCTCGTCGTGTCATCTCCCAGCCGCCGGATTACCTCCTCCGGAGAAATCTCCAGATAGACAACGGTTCCCAGTCTCTTCAGCAGCGGCCGGTTCTCTTCCCGCAGCACAATGCCGCCGCCGCAGGAATAGATCACATGCTCCTCTTCGCTCTCTGCCAGCTCCTCCAGAAGCTTTGTTTCGCGTCTGCGAAACCCGTCTTCCCCCTCGGCGGCAAAAATATCCGTGACAGACATCCCTGCCTTCCGAACGAGCAGCTCATCCGTATCCGGATTGCTCCAGCCGGTTCTCTTTGCCAGCACTCTTCCTATCGTTGTTTTCCCGCTTCCCATGAAGCCGATCAGCACATAATTATCCAAACTTAATTTCCTCTTATTCTCTGCTCCGATGCCGCTCGCCGCGTTCGGAGCCGTCAGCTGCGCAAAAAGGCATACAGCCTTCTGCGCACCTCTTCGATGCATTCCCCTTCCGGCTCCCTTCCTGTCCAGAGCTCAAAGGCCAGAATTCCCTGCCACAGGAGCATGTTCATTCCGTTGTATCCCGGCTTCCCCGCTGCATGTACCAGCTGCAGGAACCTCGTCTCCTCCGGGTTGTAGATGCAATCGTACGCGCCCTCGATTCGCTCATAAAATGCCGGATCCTCAATCGGCGTCGCCTCCGTATCCGGCGCAAGCCCTACGCTGGTGCATTGAATCGCGAACGGTTTTTCCATGCTCCCGGCCGTCGCGGCCGCCTCCGAAAGTCCCTGCACCTCAATTCTCATATCCGGATAGGCATTTTGCAATTCCGATGCCAGAATCCTCGCCTTTTCTCTCGTTCGGTTGAGGAGGGCAAGTCTTCTTACGCCGGCTCTTCCGCACATGTAACCGACCGCTCTCGCGGCACCGCCGGCACCGATGAGGATCACGTCCGCTCCGCCGAGCAGAACACCCATCTCCTCCAGCGCCCTCTGCAGGCCGAGGTAATCGGTGTTGCACCCCCTGTAACCGAGGATGCTCCCATCTTCGGCCCGAACCGGCACCAGGGTATTCACGGCACCGATCGCCCTCGCCACCGGTTCCACCTCCGTAAGGAACGGGATCACCTCGCTCTTATACGGCACTGTCACATTGAGTCCCTGTATACCCAGCGCCGCGGCTCCCTTCACGGCGGCCCCCACCTCGGCGGCACTTTGCACCGGAAAGGTGGTATAGACCAGATTCTCCTTCAGCTCCGCCGCCAGCGTGTTATGAATCAGCGGAGAAAAGGAATGGGCCACCGGATGCCCGATGAGCCCGTATACCGCTGTGCTTCCATTGATTTCGTTCTGCATTTTACCCAAGTCTCTCCTCCAGCCGGAGCCTTCGCCGCACAGGAGCCTCCATTCTGCGCTTCCACCGGATCCAGAACTCCTCCTGCTGCGTCAGCGGAACCGTAAGGATGGATGTCACACCGGCATTGTTGGCCCCCCAGATGTCCGTATACAGCTGATCACCGATGAAAATCGTATTCTGCGGCTCTGTGCCCATAACACGCATTGCCGTCCGGTATTTATGCGGGAGAGGCTTCATCGCCCAGGCCACCACCCGGCTCCCCACGGCGGCGGCAAACTTCCTCGCGCGTTCCCCGGTATTGTTGGAGAGAATCGCCGTCTGCAGCCCTGCCGCGTGCAGCTCCCGGAACAGCTCTGCAGCGCGCGCATCCGCCGGCGCATTCGGTTCCACCAGCGTGTTGTCGATATCGAAAATAATGCCCCGCACACCGGCGGCATACAGCGCCCCGTAGTCAATCGAATAGGCCGACCTCACATAGTAATCCGGCGTAATCCGCTTTCCCATCTAATGAACCCCCAGCGCCTTCTTGCCATGCTCCGTCTTCAGAACCTTTTCCAGCTCATCCATGAAGGTCTCCACATCCTTGAACTCACGATAGACGGAGGCAAAGCGCACATAGGCCACGGGATCCAGCTCGTGGATTCCGGCCATCACCAGCTCGCCGATCTCACGGCTGGAAATCTCCTTTTCCTCGCGGTCAAAGATCTCCCCCTCAATTTCATCCACCATGTGCTTGATCTGGTTCACCGAAACCGGACGCTTATGGCAGGCGCGCAGGATGCCGCCTTCGATCTTGGAACGGTCATAGGGTTCCCGGTTGTTGTCCTTTTTCGTTACGACGAGCGGAATGGTCTCCACCTTTTCATAGGTGGTAAAGCGCCGGCCGCACCCGTCGCAGATCCTGCGCCTTCGTATGGAATTGTTCTCCTCCACCGGTCTGGAATCAATGACCCGATTGTCTTCTTTCCCGCAAAATGGGCATCGCATGGTTTTCCTCACCTCACGAAATGATGTCCGTTACTGTGACAAAATAATATCCGCCACCGTAACAATCCCGGACAGCCGCTGCACCAAAGATGAGTTTAACACATCCCGGCGCCTTTGCACAAAAGCAAACGCCTCACACAAAAAGAGCACCGGTTTCCCGATGCTCTCCGTGCTCTCCCGAGCTCCTTCTCATTCAATCGAAAGGGCGGCTTCCAGCGCATCCCCCGTTGCGATCAATGCATTTCCGGGGGCCTTTGCCGCCTCTCCGATCACAATGACCTGATCCGAAATCCTCTCGCAAAGCTCCTTCAGCGAGGCGTTGGCGCGGGATCCCATAGCCAGCACGATATTGTCATATCCCCGCAGGGATCCTTCCGTTCCGTCCGCCAGTGTGTAATCGACACCGTCCTCATAGAAGCGTCCCACCCTGGCTCCTGCGCACAGCAGCACCTTATGCTTTTCAAAATTATCGAACATGAACCCGCGGTTCTCCTTCGTCACGTCCTGGGCAATCACGCTCTTCATTTCGACGATGCCGACCTCGTGTCCGCGCTCCGCCAGATACTCGGCGGCCTCGCAGCCGACCATGCCGCCGCCGACGACAAGAACCTTTTGTCCTGCCCCGGCCCTGCCTTCCAGAAGCTCCTGAGCTGTGATGTAGCCGCATTCCTCAAGCCCCGGAATCGGGAGAAGCAACGGATTGGAGCCGGTCGCCAGAATGATCGCATCGGGCTGCAGCTCCTGCAGACGAGCCTCGTCTGCCTCCGTATTCACCCTCAGGTCTACCTTTGCTTCCTCGCAGCGAACGATCATGGCGCGCACCGCCTCGCTCAGCTGCCCCTTGCCCGTCGGATAAGCCGCGATCCGGAAGTTGCCGCCCAGCTCTGCCTCCTTCTCCAGGAGCGTTACCCTGTGCCCTCTTGCGGCGCAGGCATAGGCCGCATAAAGACCGCCCGGGCCGCCGCCGATAACAACAACCCTCTTCGATGTCTTTGCCGGTGTCAGGGCCTTCTCTCTGCCGACGCAGGGATTGACGGCACAGGTGATTGCCTTGCCGGCAAACATATTCGGAACGCAGCCCAGAAGACATCCGATGCAGGGCGACAAAGCTTCCAGCCTTCCGCCTCTTGCCTTATTGGGCAGCTCCGGATCGGCAATGCTCTGCCGGCCGAAGGCGACAAGATCCGCCCGCCCCTGCCGGACCAGGAGCTCCGCATATTGCGGCTCCGTAAACCGTCCGACGATGATCACCGGAACCGACACCGCTCTCTTGATTTCGGTGACAAGATCCGCATTAAAGCCGCCGTGCGTTACCCCCGGCGCCCACATGAATTCGTCGTGGAGATGCACCGCCCGTGTCACATGGATCGCATCCACGCCGCACTCTTCCTCCAGATAGGCTGCCACAGCCGCCGCATCCTGCACCGACTGACCGCCGGGCACCTCGTCACTGGCATTGATGCGGCAGATCACAGGGAGCATGCCGCCTGTTTTGCGCCGGATGTTCTCGATGATCAGGCGCGGCAGCCGCATGCGGTTCTCAAAGCAGCCGCCGAACTCATCGGTTCGCTTGTTGGTGCGCTGCGAAATAAAGGTGCTGACCAGATATCCGTGGGCGCAATGCAGCTCCACCATGTCAATGCCGGCAAGCTGTGCACGCCTTGCCGCGTCGCCGTAGCACTCGATGATGCGGTAAAGCTCCTCCCGGGAGACGGCTTCCGGTACCTCGCGTCCGCAGGCAGCCGGTATGGCGCTGGCTGCCTTCAGGGGATAACCGGTAAGGGCCGAGCTGCCCTCCGGCCCGGCATGCTGGAGCTGAATGCTCATCTTCGCGCCGTACGAATGACAGACATCCGCCACACGCCGGAAGCTCTCAATGCAGCGGTCCTCAAAAAGACAGGGCTTACGCGGTCCGCCCTTGGCCTGCTCATAAACAACCGTGGACTCAATCGTGATAAGTCCGAAGCCTCCCTTCGCCCGCGCCTCATAATAGCTAAGCGAAGCATCGCTGAGGGTACCGTCGGTATTGGCCAGATTGTTGCCCATGGGCGGGACAACAAAGCGATTGGGTACCGTGACATTTCCAATCTTTATCGGCGAAAACATTGCCGGAAACTTCATAAACTGCCTCCTTACATATCCCGTACCTGCCCCGGTACGTCGTAATGCCCGTTTTACTTAAGAGAAAAACTTTTCCATGACCTCATCGGTCGGCATTTCCTTCCCGGTAAAGAGATGGAAGGCCTCTGCTCCCTGCCACAGCAGCATGCCGATGCCGCCGACTGCGGCGCGGCACCCTGCCTCCTCGGCATCCAGAATAAGCTGCGTCTTCCGCGGGTTATAGACCGTATCGGCAACGATCAGATCCTTTCGCAGGAGATCCTTTGCGATCAGGCTCTGTCTCTCAAGCGGCGCCATTCCCACCTTGGTGGCATTCACGAGAATCGTGCTGCCGCAAACGGCTTCCCGGAGCTTTTCTTCGTTTTCAAGCTTCTCCACGCTCACACGGCAGGACGGAGCCTCTTCGTTCAGCTTCCTGCAGGTAAGCTCCGCGTTGGCATAGAATTCATCCTCGCGGTTGAAAATATGAATTTCGGATACGCCGTCAAGGGCACTTTGCACCGCGATGGCCGTCGCCGCACCGCCGGCTCCCAGAAGCGTCATCTTCTGCCCCTTCATCGCAATGCCGTTTTCCTTCAGATTGCGAACAAAGCCGATCCCGTCTGTGTTGTGCCCCGTCAGTCTGCCATCCTCATCGGCCGTCACCGTGTTGCAGGCGCCGATCAGTCTGGCCGCCGGAGAAATCTCATCCAGATATTGCGTCACTGCCGTTTTGTCCGGCATGGTGACGTTGAAGCCGCCGACCTTGAGGGTGCGGAGCGCCCTGACGCCCTCCTCGAGGTGTTCGAGCGGAATATCGAAGGCAAGATATACCGCATCCGTCTGCGTTTGTGCAAAGCTGTAGCTGTGCATGGCCGGAGATCCTGAATGATCTACCGGGGATCCGATGAGGCAGAACAGCTTCGTATGTCCTGTGATTCTGTTGTCCATAATGACTCCTTATCCGGTGAATTTTATCCGATGAACTTTATCGGATGAACTTTATCTGATGAACCTTACCTGTGTGCATGGGAATGCCGCAGACTCCGGTGATCACTGCTCCAGCATCTCCGGCCAGGCCTTCCGCAGCACCTCCGCCGCTGCCTCGTAGGCCATCTTCGCCGCCTCTGCCACACCGTGCGTCAGAAGCTCATCGCTGATGACCTCCACGCCCATAACCTGCGGCTTGACACCCTTTTCTCTGAGCATCTTAACGAAGCCCTCCGTGTCGCCGAAGCCCTTTCCCGGAAGAACCCGGTCATGCATGGATTCATCGCGCAGAATGCTGACCGCATACGGATGGGCCTGCACATCATTGATCTGGACAGATACCAGCTTTTCAATCGGAATATCGGCAAGATAGCTCTTGTCATAGCTCTGGTTCGCCCGAATCCAATGCCAGGAATCCAGGAGCACCTTTGCATTGTCACAGCCCGCGGCCTTGACAACGGCCCAGGCCTTTTCGACATCGGGAATTCCGCTGTAGGGCATCGGTTCTACCCCGATGCACAGCTTTCCGGCACGATGGCAGAGCTCCTTCAGCTTTTCGGCCGTATATTCCACCGGATAATTCTCCATCAGACCGCAGTTGATGCTGCCGACACCGAAGAGCTCACACATGTGGAAGCAGATCTGCTCCTTGTACATCTGCTCATAGGAACGCTTTTCCTCGGCCCACTGAACAATGTACTCGACCTCGGTGACCCGGATGCCGTATTTTTCCAGAATTCCCAGGATGTCTTCGTCATGCAGACCTTCGGCAAGGGCATCGACATAGGTTTCCGCCCGAAGGCCGATGCCCTCAAAGCCGGCCTCTGCCGCCGCCTTGACCCTTTCTTCAAAAGTGCATTGATCGCCCAGTGTCCAGGAACTGATTGTAATCGGATACTTTGCAGACATTTTCGTTTCCTCCTTAATGATTTACCAACCGATTTGTTTGTTGTTCTTCTTAATCCTCTTATTCTTCGTCTTCTCAATCTTCCTGAACCCCTTTACGGATGCAGCGATTAAGATAAAGAGCCAGCAATACGCCGATGAGGGTCATGACGATATTGAAGAGAACAATATACCGCGGGCCCTCGGTGCCGCCGAGCTTTGTGATCACACCGGCAATGCTGACCACAACGTAATTGGCAACACTCGATGCGATCATAACGATCGATGTGATCACCCCGCGATGCCGCGGGAACATTTCATTGGCTACCGCCGTCACCAGCTGCAGCACACCGCCGGCTGCAAAAAAGCCGACCAGGAAACCGCCGGCAAGGCACATCCACGGCGTTCTGACAAAATAGAGCACGATCAGTGTAAGGAGCGCCATCGCGGGATAGCCGACCAGAATCTTCTCCGGCTTGACTCCCTTTTTAAGAAGGGCGGCGCTCACAAACAGAGCGATCACAATGCCGACCGAATAAAAGGACTGAATCTGACTGGGCTCGGCAAGGCCATACAGCTTCCCCAGCTCCTGATTGCAGTTCATCCACAGCATGAAGGTGGATGAGCTCGTAAAGCCCAGAACGATGAGCACAATCGAGGCCGGCGTGAAATGCATCTTTTCCTTCGGGCCATTTTTATGGGCCGGTGTAAACTCCGGGAACGGAAGAAATGCAAGAAAGATGCCGGTGATGATGATAATGCCTGCACACACCATGAATATGGAGGAAAAGGGCAGCGCATGGCCGGATACAAACCGGATCGCAAACGGCAGGAGGAACTGCGCGATTGAAATCGACAGCTTTGTAAAGATATTGGCGATCGTCCCCTTTTCCTTGAATATTTCCATGCAGGACGGTGTAATGCTGGTATCAAGAAAGGAATTGGCCATCCCGCTGACAATCGCCAGCACATAGCCGACATACATGTTCGGAGCAAACGGAATCCCGAGGAAGAATACCGCATACAGTGCACAGCCGATCAGCCCGGAAATGCGCCTTCCGAAACGGTCGGAGAGCGGCCCGGCCACCGGAAAGGCGACGAGACGTCCAAGGCCGATCGCTGCGATAACCGCAACCACCTCCGAAACATCAAAGCTTCCGTCCGCCAGCTCTGCCGCTCCCCAGAGCGATGCCAGCTCCTGCTTATACTGTCCCAGAATCGTTGCCGCAACCCCCAGTACAAAATAGGTCATGTACAGGGCAAAGGCCGTGGGATAATACCTGGCAGATTCATTTTTCTGTTTCATCTCGATCCCCTTCCGTTTTGGCGGTGTACAGCAGCTCCCGGATCTCATCCGTCGGCATCTGCTCCCCGGTATAAAGGTGAAACGCCTCTGCCCCCTGACAGAGGAGCATTCCAAGCCCGTTGCATACGATGCACCCGGCCGCCTCCGCATCCTTGAGGAGTCTGGTCTGCGGCGGCGCATAGACAGCATCCGTTACCACCAGATCCTTTCGGAACCAGCTCGGGTCCTCGATCAGGGTTGCCTCCTCCTGCGGCGCCATGCCGACCCTTGTGGCATTCGAGAGGATGTCCGCCTCGTCGATCTTTTCCTTCAAAAGAGCCTTGTCCGCCAGGTCATACAGTGTGAACGCACAACCCGGAACGGCTTTGGCAATTCGATCTACCGTCGCTGCAAGGCTGTCCCAGAAGGCATCCCGGAGATTGAAAATGCTGATTTCGGCCGCGCCCTCCAGTGCCGCCTGCGCGGCAATCGCAGAGGCGGCACCGCCGCCGCCCAGCAATACGATTTTCTTTCCCTTCACGCGGACACCGCTCCGCTCCAGATTTCTCGTATATCCCATACCGTCGGTGTTGTGGCCGATCAGCCTTCCTCCCTCGTTCACGATGGTGTTGACCGCACCGATGGCTTCGGCCGCCGGTGAAAGCTCATCCATATACCGGAGTACCTCTCTTTTGCACGGCATCGTGACATTCGCACCGCGAAAGCCGACCGTACGAAGCGCCTCGACGGCATCCTTTGTCTTCTCGATCGGAACGTCAAAGGCAAGGTAGGCATAGTCCAGGCCGAATTTTTCAAAGCAGTAGTTGTACATCTCCGGTGATTTGGAGTGCGCCACCGGTGAACCGATCAATCCCAATAGTCTTGTTTTCCCTGTTATCTTCATTGCGCTGATTCCTTTGACTCACGGATGCAACCCGCAGATCCTTTCGGACGCGGCAGGCCGTTCCCGCGGAACGTGTTATTTTTTTGACAATCAAAATGTAACGTACATTTCTCATTCAAACAAATAAACAATTTCCTTAAAATCCATAGACAGATTCAATGGATTCTTTTATATTTACGGAACAGCTGCCCTGATTTTTATTTGTGACGGCGGGTTCGCCGGCAGATATGGCGGTGTTTCCGGAGAATCCGAGAGGAGGACGTTATGAATCTTCTGCATTTGCGTTATTTTGTCGAGCTGGCCGCGACCCAGCATTATACCCGGGCTGCCGAGGCACTGTGCATCACGCAGCCGACGCTGAGCCATGCCATCCGCCAGCTTGAATCGGAACTGGGACTGCCTCTTTTCGAGAAGCAGGGAAGAAATGTCCGGCTCACCCATAACGGTGAGCAGTTTCTGGAATATGCCCGGAAGGCCCTTTGCACCATCGATGAGGGCGTTGACCTGATGCAGAGCATCGGACGCGGCGAGGGCATCATCCGCCTTGGCCTTCTGCGAACGCTCGGAGTCGATTTCGTCCCCTCCCTGACCGCTGAATTTCTCCGGCTGCAGCCCGGGAAGAACATACGCTTCACCTTCCATACCGGCGTTACCGGCGAGCTCTTAAGCGGCCTGGCCGACCGTCAATACGATCTGGTCTTTGCCTCACGCCCCTCCGATGAATGGGGCTTTTCCAGCATTCCGGTCAACAAACAGGATCTGGTGCTGATCGTTCCGAAGGGACATCCGCTCGCTTCCAGGCAGATGATCGATCTCACCGAAACGCTGCCCTACCCTCAGGTCAGCTTCACCAAAGGGTCCGGTCTGCGCGACGTTGTCATGAGACTCTACGCCAAGATTGACGCCGTACCCAACATAGCCTATGAAACCGAGGAGGATCAGGTGGTAGCCGGTCTGGTAGCACAGGGCTTCGGCATCGCCATCGTACCCTACATGGAAATGCTGTTCCGACTGAATGTTAAGATCCTCCCCATTGTTCATCCGACCTGGGAGCGTTACTTCTACATGATCAGCGATGAAAAGGCCCTCCCGTCACCGGCCGTCCGGAAATTCAGCCGGTTCGTTCTGGACCGGACGGCAGAACAGCGGGATGCAGCGCGGTAAAACTGCCCAAAAATCACCGGTCTGTTTTTTATGTTATAGATGCCGTCTATCAAATTCATAAAATTTAAAAATCCCGCGTCGCGGCCGCGCCGGAACACAAAAAAAGGAGCATCGGTTTCCCGATGCTCCTTTCCTGTTCATGAATACCAAGGATCCGTTCTCTCGCACGGCGCAGCGTTCCGCAGACCGTGCCTTCACAGCAGCATTTCGCGGATCAGCGATCCTGCCACTTCCATTCTGCAACCTCCGGCAGATCCATGCCGTACTCGTGAATGTACTGCTTGTGCTCTACCAGCTTGTCGCTCATCTTCTGATACAGATAGGCGCCCTTGTTCCCCAGCTGCGGCAGGTTCTGCAATGCTGTCTGCACCAGATGGAAGCGATCCACATCGTTCTGCACACGCACATCAAACGGTGTGGTGATCGTGCCTTCCTCCTTATAGCCGCGCACGTGGATCAGGCGGTTGTTGTGACGACGATAGGTCAGCTCATGCACCAGACCTGCATATCCGTGGAAGTTGAATACCACCGGCTTATCCTTCGTGAACAGCATATCGTACTCTTCGTCCGTCAGTCCGTGCGGGTGCTCGCTCGAGGGCTGCAGCTTGAACAGGTCCACAACGTTGATGAAGCGAACCTTCAGATCCGGCAGCTCCTTATTCAGGATGCTGACGGCTGCCAATGCCTCCAGTGTCGGTGTCTCACCGGCGCAGGCGAATACAATGTCCGGCTCCTGTCCCTGATCGTTGGAAGCCCACTCCCAAATGCCGATGCCCTGCGTGCAATGCTTCACCGCCTCCGGCATGGACAGCCACTGCGGACGGGGATGCTTGGACGCAACGATGACGTTCACATAATTCTTGGAACGCAGGCAATGGTCCATGGTGGACAGCAGGCAGTTGGAATCCGGCGGCAGATACATCCGCACCACATCTGCCTTTTTGTTGGCAATGTGATCCAGGAAGCCGGGATCCTGATGCGTGAAGCCGTTATGATCCTGCTGCCATACCGTTGAGCACATGATCAGATTGAGCGAGGCAATCTCTTCCCGCCAATGCAGCTGGTTGCAGACCTTCAGCCACTTTGCGTGCTGTGCGGCCATGGAATCGATGATTCTTGCAAAGGACTCGTAGGTTGCAAAGAACCCATGACGTCCGGTCAGAAGGTATCCTTCCAGCCAGCCCTCGCACATATGCTCCGAGAGCATGGAATCCATGACGCGGCCGTACGGCGAAAGGTGATCGTCCGTATCCAGATGCTCCGCGTTCCAGTCTCTGTTCTCTGCCTCGAAGACCGCATTCAGACGGTTGGAATTGGTCTCATCCGGTCCGAAAATGCGGAAGTTTTTGGACTCCTCGTTGAGCTTGAACACATCGCGGACGAACTTGCCGACCTCGGTCATATCCTGACCGTCTCTGCTGCCGTGTCCCTCGCCGATGTCAAACGCGTAGTCACGGAAATCCGGCATGCGCAGATCACGCAGCAGCTTTCCGCCGTTGCCGTGCGGATTCGCACCGATTCTCGCATCGCCGACCGGTGCCAGTGCCTTCAGCTCCGGAAGAAGCTTGCCGTCCTCGGTGAAGAGCTCCTCCGGCTTATAGCTGTGCAGCCAGTCGGAGAGCATCTGCAGATGCTCCGGCTTGTCCATCATAATCGGCACCTGATGTGCCAGGAAATTGCCCTCAATGCGGTTGCCGTCCACAACCTTGGGGCCGGTCCAGCCCTTCGGTGTCCGCAGAACGATCATCGGCCATACCGGTCGTGTCGTGTCGTTGTTCTCTCTGGCATTCTTCTGAATGTCCTTGATCCTCTCGATGACCGCGTCCATGGCCTCTGCCATCTTGCGGTGCATCTCCATCGGCTCCTCGCCCTCGACGAAATAAGGCTCCCAGCCGCAGCCGTGGAAGAAGTCCGTGATCTCCTCATGGCTCATCCGGGCGAAAATGGTCGGATTGGCAATCTTGTAGCCGTTCAGATGCAGGATCGGCAGTACCGCACCGTCCGTCACAGGGTTCAGGAACTTGTTGCTCTGCCAGGAGGTTGCAAGCGGACCGGTCTCTGCCTCACCGTCGCCGACCGTGACAGCGGCAATCAGATCCGGATTGTCAAAAACAGCGCCGAAGCCGTGCGCGATGGAATATCCCAGCTCACCGCCCTCGTTGATGGAGCCGGGTGTCTCCGGTGCGCAGTGGGACGGAACACCGCCCGGGAAGGAGAACTGCTTGAAGAGCTTCTGCATGCCGGCTTCATCCTCGGAAATGTTCGGATAAATCTCGCTGTAGGAGCCGTCCAGATAATCGTTTGCAATATAGAAGTTGCCGCCGTGTCCGGGGCCGGACAGCAGAATCAGGTCCAGATCATAGCGCTTGATGGCGCGGTTCAAATGAACGAAAACAAAATTCTGGCCGGGAACCGTTCCCCAATGTCCTACGATCTTCTTCTTCACCATATCGGCCGTCAGAGGCTTTTTCAAAAGCGGATTGTCCAGCAGATACAGCTGGCAGGCCGAGAGGTAATTGGCCGCACGCCAGTAAGCGTTCATCCTGGTGAGAAGCTCCTCGGTGATCGGTCCCTTCTCCTCGCAGGCTGCTGCGTTGGTGAGATTCGTGTCACTCATATTCTGTCTCCTTAAAATCGCATGAGATCCTCCGCACAAGGCGGCCTCCCATGACTGTTGCAGCTGCCCGGCCCCATCGTGAATGCAGCAAATACCGAATCCGAAACGGTGCCCGCACAGCCGCGCTTGTGAAACGATTAACAGCTATGTACAGGCTTATGATATCCCAGCCTTCAACCCTCCGACAATGCACAAATCCATGTTTTTTTGTCAATGCTTGCTAAGATTGCGGCTAAAATGCCGAACGCTGCGGTATACTGATGATACCGGTGTCACAGGGACGCATACGCGGGCAGCTGCGGTCGCCCGATGGCCCGGCAGCGCGATGAAATAAAGCACCCTGCCGGTCGCAGGAGAAGGAGCAACATGGATTTCCCGTTCAAGGACAAAACCACCTACTGTCAGCACATCCGCCGCGTCATTGAAGAGGGTCCCTACCATGATGACTGGGATTCTCTTTCGGCTTTTCAGGTTCCCTCCTGGTTCGAAAAGGCGAAATTCGGGATCTTCATTCACTGGGGCCTCTTCAGTGTCCCGGCCTTCCGCAATGAGTGGTATTCCCGCAATATGTATGTGCAGGGAAGTCCCGAATTCGAGCATCATGTGAAGACCTACGGCCCCCAAAAGGACTTTGGCTATAAGGATTTCATTCCCATGTTCACGGCAACGGAGTTTGATCCGAACGCCTGGGCGGCGCTCTTTGCCGATGCCGGTGCCAGGTACGTCGTCCCGGTCGCAGAGCATCACGACGGCTTCCAGATGTATGAGAGCTTCCTCTCCCATTACAATGCCGTGGAAATGGGCCCCCACCGGGACATCCTCGGCGAATTAAAGGCCGCCGTCGAGGAAAAGGGCATGGTGTTCGCCGCCTCCAGCCACCGTGCGGAGCACCACTGGTTCATGGGGGTCGGCAAGGAGTTTGACAGTGACATCAAGGAGCCGCTCTCCTGCGGAGATTTCTACTGGCCCTCCGAGAAAATCCAGCCGGATCAGCAGGATATCTTTGCCAAGCCGGATCCCGGTGAAGAGTTTCTCATGGACTGGGTGTGCCGCACCTGCGAAATTGTTGACCGCTACCACCCGCGGGTTCTCTATTTTGACTGGTGGATTCAGCACAATGCCTACAAGCCGTACCTGCGCATGATCGCCGCTTATTATTACAACATCGGCCTTCGGGACGGCTTCCCGACCGCCATCTGCTATAAACACGATGCCCTTGCCTTCGGCTCCGGCATTGTGGATGTCGAGCGCGGCAAATTCGCCGATGCCAAGCCGTACCATTGGCAGACGGATACCGCCATTGCCCGGAATTCCTGGTGCTACACCGAAACCCTCGACTATAAGAGCAGCTGTGAGATCATCTGCTATCTTGCGGACGTCGTCAGCAAGAACGGCAACCTCCTGCTGAACGTAGGCCCCAAGGCCGACGGAACCATTGCCCCCAGGGATCGACAGATTCTCACTGACATCGGCAGCTGGCTTTCCGTCAACGGCGAAGCCATCTACGACAGCAAGCCCTGGCGCTATTCCGAGGAGGGCCCTACCCGGGAAATCGAGGGACAGTTCAGCGATGCCTCGGCACCGGTATACACCTCCGAGGATTTCCGCTTCACGGCAGGGCATGGGGCTATCTATGCGATCTGCCTTCGCTATCCGGCGGACGGTCAGGTCACCATCCGCTCTCTTTCCAAGAGCAAGGATCCCAACAAGCCGGCCTTCCACGGCATCATCCGGGATGTGCAGGTTCTGGGCTTCCCGGAGAAGGTTTCCTTCCGCATCGACGAGGACGGTCTGCACCTGGCAACAACGACCGTTTCCGGCGAATTCCCGGTTGTCATAAAGGTCATCACCGATTGATGCGTTTGCCCATCGGCCGCGGCATGCATCCCGGAAAGCGAGTTCACGGGCAGGCATAGCGGTTTCGGGAGCCGCCCGATGGTGCCGCAGGATTTGAGGTTCGGAATTTGTTTACGCTTTATATTGCGGAAAAAGATCCCCATATCATGGACCGGCTCTGCAGCGGTGCGGACTGGTCCTTGCTGTCCGTGCAGCTGCTCGGCCAAAGCTCCGACGGTGAAACGGCTCTGGCCGAGCTCCTGCGGCTCCGGCCGGATCTTGTCATGCTCGATATTGAGCTCCCGCGGCTTTCCGGGGCCGATGTGCTGCGAAGAGCCAGAATTCTCGGCTTTATGGGAGCGTGCATTCTCCTGTTCCGGGCGCCCTCCTTTCACGCGCTGCAGCCGCTTCTCTCCCTCGGTGTCCGCGGCTGCCTTTCCATTCCGGAGGATCTGCCGCAGCTGCAGCCGATGCTCAAGGAGGTGCTCCTTCGTCTGAAGCAGGAGCAGATGTACCGCACCGCCGCGCTTTCGCTCCCGGCGGATTCCGACGCTGCAAACGAGAGTCTTTCACCCCCCCAGTTTCCCGCAAGGGAGATTTCGCAGGCCGCCCCTCACTCTTCCCGGAATTCAATTCTCGATGACCTCCTCCTCTATATTGAGAGCCATTACCCGGAAAATCTAAAGCTCGAGGTCATCGCCCCCCTCTTTGGGTACAGCAGCGCCTATCTGGGCAAGATCTTTACGAAAAATGTCGGAGAGAGCTTCAACTCCTACGTAGATCATTGCCGGATCGAGCACGCAAAGGAGCTCCTCAAAAACGAAAAATGGAAGGTCTACGAGGTAGCCGCACAGGTCGGCTACCGAAGCGTAGATTACTTCCATAAAAAATTTCATCACTATGTGGGAATGAGTCCTTTGGAATATCGCCGTCAGCAGG
>CAVAUJ010000017.1:42456-44578 GCA_963591995.1 Succinivibrio sp. | reverse complement strand
ACACATATAATATATAATTCTTATTAAGAATTAATCCTGATAAGGAGGATCCCATGGAGCATCGCAATACCATCCAGAAGGACCTGGTCCGGCAGGCGGTTTTCGCGATGAGGCGGCACGTTACGGCGGATGAGGTTTACGCTTTCATCAAGAAGGATTATCCCACCATCGGAAAGGGCACGGTATATCGGAATCTCGGCGTGCTGGCCGAGGAGGGGAGCGTGCGCCGGGTGGAGGTGCCGAACGGACCGGACCGCTTTGATTTCACACTTCCGGAGCACTATCACGTCCGGTGCGTGAAATGCGGCAGCGTTTTCGATGTGGACATGGAAGCTCTGCCGGATCTGCGGGAGAGAATCCGGGACGATCACGGCATGGAATTCCTGAGCTATGACATCCTCTTCAAGGGCGTCTGCCCGGATTGCCGGGCAGCGATGCGAAAGGGAGAACAACCGGCCTGCAGGGA
Source organism: Succinivibrio sp. (assembly GCA_963591995.1). GTDB lineage: Bacteria > Bacillota > Clostridia > Lachnospirales > Lachnospiraceae > CAG-791. The sequence continues at coordinate 44,112 of CAVAUJ010000017.1, read as the reverse complement.
GGAGAGCCTCTCTGCTCCGGTACAAACGGCGAAAAGCCGATGATACAAAGGAGGAAGCACGATGGCGAACAAGTACACAGGAACACAGACGGAGAAGAACCTGCAGGAGGCATTTGCGGGAGAATCGCAGGCACGGAACAAATATACCTATTTTGCCTCCGTTGCGAAAAAGGAGGGGTACGAGCAGATGTCCGCCCTCTTCCTTAAGACAGCGGACAACGAGAAGGAGCATGCCAAAATGTGGTTCAAGGAGCTGGCGGGGATCGGCGATACGAAGGCCAATCTCGCTGCGGCCGCAGAGGGTGAGAACTACGAGTGGACGGACATGTATGAGGGCTTTGCGAAGACGGCGGAGGAAGAAGGCTTCCCGGAGCTGGCGGCCAAGTTTCGCGCAGTAGGCGAGATTGAGAAGCATCACGAGGAGCGCTATCGCGCACTTCTTCATAATCTTGAGACCGCGCAGGTGTTCGAGAAGAGCGAGGTGAAGGTCTGGGAGTGCCGCAACTGCGGTCACATCGTTGTGGGAACCAAGGCACCGGAGGTATGTCCGGTATGTGCGCACCCGCAGAGCTATTTCGAGGTTCACGAAGAGAACTACTGATACCCGGACCTCATTTGTCGTTCCATAATGCTTCCGCGGAGCCCGACAGCCGCCGGCGGTATTCTCTGGGAGAGCATCCCATATACCGTCGGAAGAGGTCCTTGAAATAGTTGCTGCCGGAAAAGCCGTTGTCGAGGGCAATTTTGGTAATGGAATCATCACAGATCAGGAGCTGGTGGGAGGCGCTGCGGATCCGGGCATTGTTCAGATATTCCTTGAAGGTATATCCGGTTACGAGCTTGAACTTGTGAGAGAGATAGACCGGATTCATCCGCAGCTCTGCAGCGAGAACATTCAGGGAGAGAGGCTGCCGGAAACGTGTATCGATGATGTGCAGTGCATGCTCAATGTCCGGCTCCATTTTCTTTACCGAAATGAAGGCATCGCCGGCCGGGACGGAATGGTTCAGCGTCTGGAGGAGGAGCTCGCTGACGTAGACGGACTGGAGTGCATGATAATTGCGGCCGGGCGTACATTGCTCCCGGGCAATGCGTTGCAGAATGTCCTCAAGAATGAAATTCCCGCCCTTATCGGTAATCCGCTTCCCGGAAACGGAGAGCAGATCGGAAAGACCATCGACCTGTCGGAGCAGCTGCTCCGGCAGGTCTTTTGTGTTGATGTACACAGTAATGCGCTCCGAGGGCGTGCTCCCGGTATATTGGCTGCTGTGCGATACACCGGCGGGCACGATGATGATGTCGCCTGCCGTGAGATGTACGTAGGCCCCGTTGATGATATAAAGGCAGTGACCGCTGCGCAGATAGTAGAACTCCAGCGCAGAGTGCATATGCTCCATGGGCATGCAGAAGGACGGCGTCCTGGTCTGCGCCTCGATGTAGAAACTGACGGAATGCATTCGCTGTTCGTCAAAGGGATCAAAGGAATGCGGAAATCGGTCGCGGGACTGCGGCATGGCGGCCTCCTGCAAAATAGATTAATCAGCGGTTTGCGTCCATTATACTATTTTTTGCAGTATTTTCTCCGGATATTCCACACTATACTGATCGCAGAGCAGAAGGATTGTACAGACGCCAGGCCAGCGACAGGGAGGCGGA
>CAVAUJ010000017.1:31190-42407 GCA_963591995.1 Succinivibrio sp. | reverse complement strand
GAACGGCAACAAGGGAAGCTCTTTACGCACATCAGGAGGGAAGAAATGCAATATTGTGACAGAAAAGTGAAGGACATTAAAATCGCATACATCGGCGGCGGATCCCGCGGCTGGGCCTGGACCTTTATGACGGATCTGGCGCAGGACGACGAGATCAGCGGGGAGATCCGTCTCTATGACATCGATCCTGCGGCGGCGGAGAACAACAGGATCATCGGGAACCACCTGATGAGCCGGGAGGATGCAAAGGGAGACTGGACGTTCCGGGTGTCCCCGACGCTGCAAAGCGCGCTGGAGGGCTGTGATTTCGTCGTGATTTCCATCCTGCCGGGAACCTTTGACGAGATGGAATCGGACGTGCATCTGCCGGAGCGCGTGGGCTGCTGGCAGTCGGTGGGCGATACGGCAGGTCCCGGCGGCATCATCCGGGCACTCCGCACGATCCCGATGTTCGCCGAGATTGCGCGTGCAATCCGTGACTACGCACCGGATGCGTGGGTGATCAACTACACGAATCCCATGTCGCTGTGCGTGAAGACCTTATATTACATCTACCCGGAAATCAAGGCCTTCGGCTGCTGCCATGAGGTGTTCGGCACGCAGAAAATGCTGAAGGGAATTTATGAGGCACAGACCGGAGATACCGTGGAGGACTGGCACGACATCCTCGTCAACGTCACCGGCATCAACCACTTTACCTGGTTTTCCGAGGCATCCTTCAAGGGGGTGGATCTCTTCCCGGTATACCGCAGCTACATCGAAGAGCATTTCGAGGAGGGCTTTGACGACGAGGACCACAGCTGGATGAATTCGGCCTTTGCCTGCGCGCACCGTGTGAAGATGGATCTCTTCAACCGTTACGGGTGGATCGCGGCAGCAGGCGACCGGCATCTGGCGGAGTTCATGCCGGGGGACGGCTACCTGAAGGATCCGGAAACCGTGAAGAGCTGGCGGTTCGGCCTGACCAGTGTGCAATGGCGCAAGGAGGATCTGGAGAAGCGCCTGCAGCGCGCCCGCGATCTTGCGGAGGGAAAGGACGAACTCAAGCTCGAGGAAACCGGCGAAGAGGGAATTCTTCTGATCAAGGCCCTGTGCGGCCTCTCCCGTCTGGTCTCGAACGTGAACATTCCGAACACGGCGCTGCAGATTCCGAACCTGCCGGCCGATGCCGTAGTGGAAACCAATGCGGTCTTCGAACGCGGGCACATTCATCCCATTGCAGCGGGAGCGGTCAAACGGGACATTCAGGATCTGCTCCTGCCGCACATTGCAAATCATGAGAGGACCCTCCGGGCCGCGCTGACGTATGACCGGGCGCTGGTGACGGAAGCCTTCTTAAACGATCCGAACTACAGCGCCAAGTGCACGGATCCCGTGATCACGCGAAAGCTGGTGGACGACATGATCGCCAACACCATGGCATATCTTCCGGAAGGCTGGCGGCGCTGAGCAAACATCGGTTGCAATTCCGGCTGCAGTTTATTACAGTGGCAGAAAGCGCACTGGAATGCCGGAAGGGACGATGGGATGGAAACGTGTTGGAAATATTTCTTCCTGGATGAAGAGAAGGATATGATTGTCAGCCTTTCCTGGAAAGAGGAAAGGCTGTTCTATGAGCTGGAGACGCCGAATCATCATACCGGCAACCTGATCCGTAATTTTGCCCGGCTTTGCGGGCTGCCGCTCTCGGTCAACGAAAAGGGACTCCAGGTGATCCGCGGAGAAATTCCAGGCTACGTGAATTCGGAGAACCAGGATGTGTTCATCCTGCGCTTTGCGGACACAAAGGTCGCCAACATCTACCCGGACGGCCGCATTGAGAGAAAGGCGGCCGTTCCGGCCATCGCCAAGACGCTCATGAGCCAGACCAAGGACTACCGTCTGGACGCGTCCAAGACCATTTTCAAAACCTATATCCGAAAGGATGTAAAATTCCGCACCGATCTCCACACCCACATGAACGGCAATCTGACGCCGGACGTGCTCATTGCGCTGGGGATCGTTCATCAGATCCGCTATCCCCTGTACTATGTCCGCAAGCTCGGGCTCGTCCTGTCTGCGCAGCAGGAGGAAAAGGCCATGGAGCAGCGCCGCCGCGTGGAAAAGCAATTCGTGAATTCCGACCTGCGGGGCAAGTACCTGGAGCGGCGCATCAACGACAATACCTTTCTGAATTTTGCAGATCTCATTCTGAACAATCCGGAGAACGCGGAGCAGAATATCGTGAAGATCCGTGACTCGCTGGCGGTTCTCAAGGACGGGCAGGCCGTCTTCACCAATCTGGAGAAGGTCTACCTGTACCGCTATGTTTTCACCAAGGGCAAGGAGAGCACCGTGAAAATCCCCCTGACCGGCATCGAGAAGATCTCCGATGAGGATGTGCGGGAGACGGCCCTTGCGATGCTGCGGGACCGCAGGAATCCGGAGTATAAGGACAATACCCTTTTCCAGGACAAGCTCCTGTGGATCGGCAGAGCTTACCGCAGGCAGGGCATCGAATATGCGGAGATCAGCGATACGACCCTGGTGAAAAAATACGAGTCGCTGCGCATGCTCGCACAGGTTCACGAGATTCTGCCGAAGGTTTACCGGGAAACGGGGGTTCTCATCCGCTTCCTGGCCGCCATGCGCCGAATTCCGCTGACCATAGTGAAGGATCAGGTGACGCCGGAGAACTATCTGGCATCCAACTTAACGGTGCTCTGCGCCGTGGCGCGGGACCCTTATGTGGCAGGCTGTGATTTCGTGGGAGAGGAAATCAATGATGTCCGCGAGCTGACACCCGTGATCAAAGAGGTGGTGCGCATTGCGGGAGAGAACCCGGACTTTGTCATCCGCATCCATGCGGGCGAGAATGACAACCTGCGGGACAACGTGGCCGGCAGCATCGCCTGCGTGCGGGAGGCGCTGGAGCCCGGACAGACGATGCCGCATCTGCGGATCGGACACGGACTCTACACCTGCGGCCTGCGCTCCCGAAAGGGGCAGGAGCTCCTGCAGAGCATCCGGGACAACCATGTGGTACTGGAATTCCAGATCACCTCCAATGTGCGCCTGAACAATCTGAACAATCTGGCGAGGCACCCGCTGCACCAGTATCTGCGGGCGGGGGTCTGGTGTGTGCAGGGAACCGACGGCGGACCGCTCTATGGGACCAATTCCGTGGATGAACAGCTGTCGCTGGAGAAGCTCCTGAATCTGACGCACGAGGAGCTCCTGTCGATGCGAAGGACAGAGGACCGGATCCTTGCGAGCAGCAGGGAGGCCTTTGCACGCAAGGAAAAGGAGCTGCAGGAGCTCGTGAAGGAAACGGGTGCAGAGGGCGGCAGCGGCGCCGGCAGTTGGAACAAGCACTACGAGGAATATCTGCTGAGCCGGATGGAGGAGGCGGAGCGCCTGCAGTCGCTGGAGCCGCAGACGATGACACCGCAGCTGCTGGATGCCAACACAGAGCTGGAGAGCCAGATCGAGGAGCTGCCCTGGGACCGGCAGCCGGTGGTGGTTTCCGGCGGGAGTTTTAATTCCCAGAACCGCGTGACACGGGTGACGCCGGAGGGAAAAGAACTGATGGACCGTGCCCTGCAGACGGCAGATCCGAGGAAGATGTTCTTCGTGATCGGCAGCAGCCTGCAGGGGTATGAGCGGTACATTCTGGAATACAATGAACAATTGATAAAGGAAGGAAAACGCCCGTTCCTGGTCTTTGCGATTGTGCCCTCACGCCTTTCACCGGCAAAGGTTCGTGCCCTTCGGCGTACCCGGGTGTGCGTCCGTGTCTCCACGGAGAGCAAGGCCATGGGAATTTACAAGAGCTTCAACTATGAAATCTTCGAGAGGCGGCCGTCGATTGTCATCGCCATGGACGGAAATGCGGCAGCATTGAACCTGATCCAGGAGGCGAAAAACGGCAAGGGCGATGCGACGATCCTGGTCTGGGAGAAGGCGGCCGCCCTGCGCGGAAAGGCCGACTCTCTGGAGGGCTATGTCTCGATCTTCGGCAGATAGGGCGAGACATCATAGTGCTGAATGAAGTCCACGAATTTGGTGAGGCGGTCGGGGACGAAAACACCTTTTTTCCATATGATGCCGAATTTGCTGGTGATCTCCGGGACAATGGGGAGCTGCACGAAATCCCGGGGATTGACGGCAATGGAGGAATAGAGAAAGGCGCCGCAGTCCCCGCCGCGGACGTAGTTCAGCGTGGTCACAAGCTGACTGCAGTACATGCGGACATTCGGCGTAATGCCCGCAGAGCGCAGCCGCGCGGTTACGGTCTGCGTCTGCACGGAATCCGTATTGAACAGGATGATGGGCTCATCCTGCAGCATTTCCATGGTAATAACCGATTCTTTGGCATATCGATGTGTTCTGGCGACACAATATACAGAGCGATCCTCCATCATGACATGACAGTTGTATTTATCCAGATTGTAGAAATCCAGATTGGCCACGGCGACATCCAGCTGCTCCGCGTCCAGCAGCGTTCTGGCGCGCAGTGAACCGTACTCGAAAAGCTGGATGGGAATGTTGTACTGCTCGCGGAACAGATCGGTCACCCGCGGAAAGAAGACGGTGCTGATCATCGGCGGAATGCCGATGCGCAGGGGGTGACGGCTCTCGTCAATGTTGGAAAATTCATCGTACAGCTCCTGCGACCGGCGGAGAATGTACTCCGCCTTCTGATAAAAGGCCTCTCCGTCCCGCGTCAGAAGGATGCGGTTGCGGCCGTGGTTGAACAGCCGCAGATGGAACTCCTTCTCCAGATCGCGGATGGACGCGGAGATCGTCGGCTGGGAAACGTACAGAGCCTCCGCGGCACGCGTAATGCTGTGATAGCGGCATACCGTGCAGAAATATTCAAGCTGCGTAAGTGTCATAATCCAGTTCTCCTCTTACATTCATTTCGTTTCTTCTCCCGTACCGCAGGTGCAAAATACTGCTGCCCGAATTGCATTCCGGATAGGCGCTGTCCTCAGGGAACAAGAAAGCGTTTCGTTGTATTTCAGCATAGGCAAAAACTATACTGACGTCAATTAAATCAAATGTACATTATGCTGGGCGGCCGCTATGATGAAGCTATCAAGAGCAGACGATATGGCCGTATCACCTTTGCTGCAATCGCATCACAACTGCATCACAAGTTCGGAGGGACTGCCCGGAGCAGCTCCTCCGGGTATACAAGGAGGGGAGTTATGAGCCCGGCTGTTATTACCCTGATTTTTCTGGCGTTTGCCATCGTCATGTTCGTCACGGAGAAGATCCCGCTGGGATTGACGTCCATGATTGTATGTGTCGGCCTTGTGCTGACAAAGGTATTGAGTGTGAGTGAGGCCTTCAACGGCTTCATCAACAGCAACGTCATCCTGTTCGTGGCAATGTTCATCGTCGGCGGTGCATTGTTCGAGACCGGCATGGCGAATGAGATCGGCGGTCTGGTCACCGGATTTGCCAGGACGGAGAGAGGACTCATCATCGCGATCATGGTGATCGTGGGTCTGATGAGCGGCTTCCTTTCCAACACCGGTACCGCGGCGGTGCTGATCCCGGTGGTGATCGGAATCGCGGCAAAATCCGGCTTCAAGAGATCCAGACTGCTGATGCCGCTGGTTTTCGCAGCGGCGATGGGAGGAAACCTTTCGCTCATCGGTGCGCCCGGCAACATGATCGCACAGTCCGCATTGGAGCCGCTGGGACTGAAATTCGGATTCTTTGAGTACGCAATCGTGGGGCTCCCGATTCTGGTCGCCGGCATTGTATTCTACGCGACCGTCGGCTTCCGCATCCTGCCGAATCATGACGCGCCGGAGGGAGATGACACCGTTTTTGATGAGGCACAGGATTTCAGCCAGGTTCCGAGATGGAAGAAGGTGCTCTCCCTGGTAATCCTCGTTGCGACGCTGCTGGCAATGATTTTCGAGGATAAGATCGGCATCAAGCTCTGCATCAGCGGGTGCATCGGTGCAATCCTTCTGATTCTCACCGGTGTTATTTCCGAGAAAAATGCATTGAAGTCCATCGACCTGAAGACCATCTTCCTCTTCGGCGGAACGCTTTCGCTGGCAACGGCTCTGGAGAACACGGGGGCCGGCGAAATGATCGCAGACACCGTCATCGGTGTTCTCGGCAGCAATCCTTCTCCGGTCCTGTTCACCTTTGTCGTCTTCGTTCTGTGCTGCGTGATGACCAACTTCATGTCCAACACAGCAACCACGGCGCTGATGGCGCCGATCTGTCTCTCCATTGCGCAGGGAATGGGAGCGGATCCCCGGGCGGTCCTGATGGCCTGCGTGATCGGCGGCTCCTGCGCTTATGCAACACCCATCGGCATGCCGGCCAATACCATGGTCGTCGGTGCCGGCGGCTACAAATTCATTGATTATGTGAAGGCCGGAATGCCGCTCATTGTCATTGCAACCGTGATCAGCATGATCGTTCTGCCCATCGCGTTCCCGTTCTATCCGTGATAAACGGTGCAGACATAAACTGGATTTCAGAAAACGGAGGTAAAAAAGAATGTCAAACGAAGCACAGGTTAAGAAACTGACGGATATCATGGCCCAGTTCGTAGGCTTTACGGCCAAGAAGCTCCCGGACGATGTCATCGCCAGACTGCAGGAGCTGCGGGACAAGGAGGAGTCCTCGATGGCGAAGGTGATTTATGACACCATGTTCCGCAACCAGGAGCTGGCAATGAAGCTGAACCGTCCCTCCTGTCAGGATACGGGCGTCCTGCAGTTCTGGGTAAAATGCGGCACCGGGTTCCCCCTCATCGATGATCTGGAGGCGCTCCTCAAGGAGGCCGTGGTACAGGCAACCTTCGCAACGCCCCTTCGTCACAACTCCGTGGAGACCTTTGACGAGTACAACACCGGCAAGAACGTCGGAAAGGGAACGCCCACGGTGTGGTGGGACATCGTGCCGAATTCGGATCAGTGCGAGATTTATACCTACATGGCAGGCGGCGGCTGCACGCTTCCCGGGAATGCCACCGTCCTGATGCCGGGAGAGGGATATGAGGGCGTCACGAAGTTCGTCCTCGACCGCATGACCAGCTACGGCCTGAATGCCTGCCCGCCTCTTCTGGTCGGCGTCGGCGTCGGAACCTCGGTGGAGACCGCGGCCATGAATTCCAAGAAGGCCCTGATGCGTCCCATCGGCTCCCACAATGACAATGCCAACGCCGCCAAGATGGAGCGTCTGCTGGAGGACGGCATCAACGCCATCGGCCTTGGCCCGCAGGGAATGGGCGGCAATTACTCCGTCATGGGGGTGAACATCGAGAATACCGCCCGTCATCCTTCTGCCATCGGTGTCGCCGTGAACGTAGGCTGCTGGAGCCACAGAAGAGGGCATATCGTGTTTGACAAGGATCTGAACTTCACGGTCGACACGCATACGGGCTTTGAATACAGGGAAGAGGATTAAGAAAAGCGTCCGGCAAACGTAAAGGAGCTGTTCCTGCGGAAGAAGCGATTCCTGCGGAGACAGTGAACAGAAAGGAGTAAGAGCAATGGCAGTTGAAATGAGAGACGGCAGAAAAATTCTGGTGACTCCGGTATCCGCGGAGGATTTGAAGGACATTCACATCGGTGACATTGTATATCTGGACGGCGATATCACGACCTGCCGCGATGTTGCACACCGCCGCGTGGTGGAGGAGGGACGGGACATTCCGGTGGATGTGCGCAATGCCGCAATTCTGCACGCCGGCCCCATCATCCGTCCCCTGGGCGATGAGAAGTACGAGATGGTATCGGTAGGCCCCACGACTTCCATGCGCATGGAGAAATTCGAGTATGAGTTCGTACAGACCACCGGTGTCCGCGTTATCGTCGGCAAGGGCGGAATGAAGGGCAATACGGAGAGAGCCTGTAAGGATTTCGGTGCCATCCATTGCGTCTTCCCGGCCGGAAACGCCGTTGTGGCGGCCGTGGAGGTGCAGGAGATCGTAGAGGCGCAGTGGAAAGATCTGGGAATGCCGGAGACGCTCTGGCACTGCCATGTGAAGGAATTCGGACCGCTGATCGTGTCCATCGATTCCTACGGCAGGAACTATTTCGAAGAGAAGAAGGTGGAGTACAACCGGAAAAAGGACGAGCAGGTGGAGCTCATCAGCAAACAGGTCGGCTTCATCAAGTGATACGCAGGAAAGAAGAGCAGACCGCAATCATCCGGAAGGAAGCATGAAGACGGCTTTTTCCAAAAAGCAGGTGTCATCCGTGCCCCGCTGCTGCATTTGCAGCAGCGGGGCCTTTTTGAATCGTGCGCCTTGAACAAGCCGAAGGGCAGCACCTATGTTATGATTAGAAGATATGAAGAATCGACTTTTGACAACATGGGGAGAAGAGCTGCAGGAGAATCCGAACCTTGTTCCGCTGCCGGAATATCCGAGGCCGTCGCTTGTGCGGCAGGGGTGGCTCTGCCTGAACGGCGAATGGGAGTATGCCATTCGGAAGGCCGCAGACGCAGCAGCGCCGGACGGAACGGAGGCGGCTGCGGAGCCGCCCTTTGTATCCGGGCCCTGGGACGGAACCATTCGCGTGCCTTTTTCGCCGGAGTGCGTGCTCTCGGGAGTGGAGAGACAGCTCCTCCCCGGGGAGAGGCTGTGGTACCGCAGGAGTTTTTCCTGGAGCGGTGCAGCCGAAGAGAGGGGAGCGCAGTGCGTCCTCCTGCACTTTGGCGCGGCGGATCAGATGGCGTGGGTATGGCTGAACGGACAGTATGTGGGAAGCCATGCGGGCGGCTACTGGCCCTTTACGCTGTCGGTGGGTGATTTCCTACGGGAGGGCAGCAATGAGCTGACCGTGTGCGTGCGGGATGATTCGGATGCCGCGAGCCATGCAAGGGGCAAGCAAAAGCTCCGGTCCGGCGGCATGTTCTATACGGCGACCAGCGGAATCTGGCAGACCGTCTGGCTGGAGGAGGTGCCGGCTGCCCATATCGAGCGCATTGAGTCGGAATCCGATCCGGAAAAGGGTCTTCTGTATCTGCGCATCTCGTGTGCGGGGGAGGCAGGGGACGGAGCCCTTGCCTTGGCGGAGCAGGCAAAGGAGCGCTGCATTCATGTGCAGCTGCGGCAGCCCTTCGTGAACACGGAGGATTACATCCGCACGGCGGAGGATGCGGTGCGGCTGCGCAGGCCGGTGCTGCAGGAATTCGATGTGCGCCCGGGGGAGTGGACGATGCTCCGGGTTGCGGAGCCCCGCCTGTGGACACAGGAGACGCCCTGGCTCTACGGGCTCACGGCCCGGCTGCGGACAGAAGACAGCCGGGGAAAGGGGCCCGGAGAGATCGAAAAGAACGGAGAGAGCGAAAAGACCGGAAAGAGAGAAAAGATCGATGAGGTCGACAGCTATTGCGCGCTGCGGGCCTATCGCGTCGGACAAAGGGAAAAGGGAAGCGCGCTGCTGTTGCAGAACGGTCAGCCGCACCGGCAAAGAGGCGTGCTGGACCAGGGCTATTGGTCCGACGGACTCTACACGGCCCCCTCGGATGCGGCGATGATCTACGACATCGCGCAGATGAAGGCGCTGGGCTTCAACATGCTGCGCAAGCACATCAAGATCGAACCGGAGCGCTGGTATTACCATTGTGACCGGCTGGGCATGGCCGTGTGGCAGGACATGGTGTGCGGAGGCGGTCCGTACCGCAGCTGGTTCGTCACCTATGGCGCCACTCTGATGCAGCAGGTTCTGCTGCACATCAGTGATGCACACCCGTGGCTGTTCGCAAGGCAGGACCCCGCGGGAAGGGAATCCTTTGAGCAGGATATGCTGGAAACCGTGCGGCTGCTCAAAAGCCATCCGTGCCTGTGCACCTGGGTGCTGTTCAACGAGGGCTGGGGGCAGTTTGATACGAGGCGGCTGACAGAGCGCTTACGGGAGGCGGACGGAGAATACTCCGGGCGGCTGATCGATTCTGCCAGCGGATGGTTCGACCAGCATTGCGGAGATTTTCAGAGCATTCATCACTATTATCTGCGGCTGGTTTACCGCAAAAGGGATCCGCGAATCCTCGTGCTGTCGGAATTCGGCGGACTGCCGTACGGTGTGGCGGGACACCGGACGGCGGAGAGAACCTACGGATACGGGTCGGTGAAGGACGAAAAGGATCTGAACCGGCAGTTTCGTGCTATGATGCAGAGAGCAGAGAAGCTTTTGGGGAAGGGATTTTCTGCCTATGTTTATACACAGGTTTCCGATGTGGAGGAAGAGATCAACGGAATCCTCACCTTCGACAGGAGGGTGGTGAAGATCCGGCAGGGGGGCGAGCATGCGGTTTCATATCATTGTTAATCCGGCGGGGGCTTCCGGCAGAACCGGCAGAACCTGGGAGCGACTGGAGCCGATCTTCGAGGAGAGCGGACAGTCCTACGAGGTGCACTTCTCTTCTGCAGAAAAGGGGATCGGTGAGATCTGTCACGAGCTGGAGCGGCAGGAGAAGGAACCGGCCATCGTCATCGTGGGAGGAGACGGATCCGTCAACGAAGCCATCAACGGTCTGGAGCATCCGGGGAGTGTTCTGTTCGGACACATTCCGGCGGGATCCGGCAATGATCTGACAAGGGACATGGATCTGCCCGGCGACCCGATGCAGCTGGCGGCGAGAATCCTGGAGGGAAAGGTTCACCGGACCTGCGACATCGGGGAGCTGGAGTATGCGGATACAGAGAAGAGCCGCCGCTTTGCCGTGAGCTGCGGCATCGGCTTTGACGCGGGCATCTGCGAGATGGCGGCACGCTCGCGGCACAAGTCCTTGCTGAATCGCATCGGACTGGGGAAAATGATCTATCTGCATGCGGCATTTCAGCTGATCGGCGGGCAGCATTGCGGAAAGGCCAGCATCATGCTGGAGGAGGGGGAGGTGCGCCGGGAGGTGCACTACGACAGGCTGCTGCTCCTGGCGTGCATGAACCACCAATATGAAGGCGGAGGCTTCCGGTTCACGCCGGACGCCGATGCGGATGACGGGCTGCTGAACCTTTGCGTGGCGGATCCGAAGAGGAACAGCGCTTTTTACCATGCCTTTCCGCGGGTCCCTTTCGGAAAACATCTGGAGCTCCCCTATATTCACACACTCCGCGGGAGCCGGGTAGAGATTCGGACATCGGAGCCCATGTGGGTACATACCGACGGAGAGGTGGAGCGAAAGGCGGACCATGTGCGGATTCGGGTGGCACAGGAGAAGCTGCGGCTTTTGATTTAGAGCTTTTGATTC
>CAVAUJ010000017.1:0-31129 GCA_963591995.1 Succinivibrio sp. | reverse complement strand
TTTTGATTCGGACAGACGGTCCGGCAGGAACAGGAAGACAGATGCAGAGTGCAATTGATTTCGGGAAGGATTTCCTGACCCAGTACTTTAATAAAAAGGACGCGGATGCCACGTGTGCCTTTCTGGCGGATGACATCATCTGGATCACCCCCAACGAGATACGGCATTTGAAGAGCGTGCGCTCCATCCGGGAATTTCTGCGGGAGGCGCTGGAGGAGGATCCGAAGGCATACAACGTGGATGTGGCGTCCATTCGGTCGGCCCCCGGACTCGAGCCGGTGTCGGTGACGGCGTATGACATCAACCTGATTCCCAAGCACGAGGAGTCGTCCGTGAATCTGCGGGTGACGCTGGCTCTGCGCAGGGAGGGGGAAGGCTACGCCATTGTCTATGTCGGCATGTCCCGCAAATACATAAGAACCGATGTGGAACAGATCCGCACCTTTGCGGATGCTCTGCCGGGGGGGATTATGACCCTGACGGTTCTGGGCAACGACATTCGTGTCATGTATGTCAACGGCTGGTTTTTCCGGAAGCTGGAGCAGGACGAAGCGGTGCTCTATGCGCGGATGGACCAGAATGTGTTCTTCATGATGCCGGAGGAGGACCGGAAACGCGTGACCACGCTGGTGGCGGAGATGGCGGCGCTGAAAAAGCCAAAGCCCCTGGCCCTGCGGGTGACGCTTCTCTCGGAGGGGATGCCCGAGGTGCCCGGAGCACCGGGGCCTGCAGACGGTACGGCAGCAGGAGGCAGCGGAAAGGACGCAGCCGGGGGTCAGACGGCTGCGGGCAGGAAGCAGAAGGCCTCCAACCGGGAACGGATTCCCTGCCACATGACGGTAACGGCAGCCTATAAGGACAGCGGCAGAACCGTGCTGTATCTGATGTTCGATGAGATTGCGGATCTCGTGCACGAGGAGGAAAAGGAGAGGCGCAAGGCAGAGAAAACCAGAAAAGAGCTGGAGGAGCAGGTCAAGGAGCTGGAAGAAGGGAGCGGTCTTGCGGCCCTGCGCGAGGAGCTCGCGCAGGCCAAGGAGGAGCTGGAGACATCCGGACGAATCGCCAGAGAAGAGAGCGAAGCGGCGGCGGCGCTCATCAAGGCCAAGCTGGAGCAGGCGGCCAAGGAGCAGAAGGCCGCGGTTGCCAAGGCCGAACGGCAGATTTCCGATCGGTTTGCCGCATCCTGGAAGGAAGAGAAGGGCAAGCACCGGCAGGAAAAGGAGACGCTCACACAGGAGCTGGAGGCAGCCAGAAAGGCGGCGGAGGACGCCTCCGCACGCGCCGGCTCCGCCGAGAAGGCGCAGAAGGAGAGTCAGGAGTACAGCCGGCAGCAGGAAAAAAATTATCAGGACAGAATTCTGAAGCTGGAATGGACGGTGACCGATCTTAGCAAACAGGCAAAGAGCGAGAAGGAGGAGCTGGAGAAGAGGCTGGGAGAGGAAAACGAAGCGCGGCTTCGGGAGACGGAGGCCGCGGCGCGGGAGCGCGAGGCGAAGCTGACCGAAGAGAAGGAAGGACTGCTGCAGGAGGAACGGCGCAGGAGGGAAAAGCTGGAGGAGCAGCTCGCCGAGCTGCGGCGGGAGCTGTCAAGACAGGAGGCTGCCCTGCAGAAAAAGAAGGTGGACCAGCAGATCCTCGGAAAGGAAAAGGACAAGTCCATTCTCCGCATGCAGAGTCTGCTGCAGGGGCAGATGGGCAGCATCCAGAGCGCGGCAAGGACAGCAAAGGAAAATGCCAATCCGAAGGAGCTGCGCAGACAGATCGATAAGATGGCAAAGGCAGCAGAGCTGCTGCCGTCTTATATGGAGGATCTCGCACAGATTGCGCGGCTGGATCCCGGGGAGAGAACGGCGCGCAGCACCACGTTCTCCGTGCGCTCCTGCCTGGATCTGGTGCGCCTGGTGATCTGGCCGCAGTGCCGGAAAAAGGGCATCATCTTTTCCGTGGAAATGACGGAGGGAATGCCGGACCGGGTGGCCGGCGGCAAGGCGGGACTGGAACTGGCCTTCCTGTGCATTCTGGAGAATGCCATTGAGAATACCGCCTCCGGCGGCACCATTACGCTGACGGCATCGGCAGATGCACCGGTCCGTGGCAGCGCTTATTATCATTTCCGCATTACGGACAACGGAGCGGGCATTGCGGAGGACAAGCTGCCGGTTCTCTTCGACCAGCCGGAAAGCGAGCTGTCCATCGCCAGAAAGGTGATGAGCACCATGGGAGGCTCCATTCTGGTGCGCAGCCGGGAGGGCGAGGGAGCGAGCTTCGAGGTCCGCGTGAACCTGCGCCAGGACCCGTCGCTGACTATGGGTGAACGGTAACAGAGCGCCGGCATGCGGCCTTGCGGCACCGCGGTTTTGCTTGCAGAAATGCCGCCGCGGTGTCATACTGACCCTGCGCTATATCCGCACGGAAGCGGAACAGCAGCAGGAAGGAAAACATATGAAAAAGAGAGCAATCCTCGTCACCTGCGTTCTTACGGCAGCGCTGGCTTTGTCCGCCTGCGGTCAGAACGCGTCCAACGCAGACACCTCGTCTGCAGATTCCCAACCGACCGCAACAGAGACAACAGAAGAGACAACAGAAGAGACAACAGAAGAGAGCGCCCCGGCAGAGGGCGGCAGCTTCGTGTTCGGCCTTACGACGGAAGTGGACAATTTCGATCCCTTCACGGCGACCACGGCCGATGCGAAGAGCATTTATTTCAATATTTATGAGGGCCTTGTCAAGCTGCAGACCGACGGGACCTATGCCGGTGCCGTCGCATCGGACTATACCGTCAGCGATGACCTGATGACCTATACCTTTACGCTGCGGGACGGCGTAAAGTTCCACAACGGAAAAACGGTTACGGCAGAGGATGTTCTGTACTCCGTTCAGCTGGCCATCGACAGTAAGATCACGGGCTATGACAACGTGGACACCTTCGAAGCCACGGACGATAAGACCATTGTCATCCGGCTCAAGCAGGCCGATGTGGATTTTCCGGCCGCTGCGACCCAGGCCATCATTCCGGAGGGAGCGGACGACAACGGGGAGCTGGCGATAGCGCCCATCGGGACCGGTCCGTTTGCAATGACGGAATATTCGGTGCAGGACCACGTGACGCTGACGCGGTTCGAGGATTACTGGGGAGAGCCGGCACATCTGGACACGGTAACCGTTCGCTTTTCGCTGGACGCCTCTCAGGAGCTGATCAACTTCCAGGCCGGTGCCATTGACGGCTTCATGACGGATGCCGCCGTGACGCAGCAGCTGGATACCTCCTCCGTGACCATGTATGAGGCCCATTCCAATGCGGTGCAGGCACTTTACCTGAACAATGCATCGGAGCCCTTTGAGGATGTCCGCGTGCGGCAGGCCCTGAGCTATGCAATCGATCCGCAGGAGATTGTGGATCAGGTGGATTACGGCTACGGAACGGTGATCGGAACGGCGATGATCCCGGCCCTGTCGGCCTATTATGACACCGCTCTGGCGGATGCCTATCCGACCGATGCGGAAAAGGCCGCCGCTCTTCTGGCAGAGGCAGGATACCCGGACGGCATTACGTTCACGGTGACGGTGCCCTCCTCCTATCCGGTGCATGTGAATACGGCGCAGGTGCTGGTGAACCAGCTGGCAGAGGCCGGCATTACCATGCAGATCAATCAGGTGGACTGGGCGACCTGGCTGGAGAATGTCTATACGAACCGGGATTATGAGGCGACGATTGTTTCCGTGGACGGCGCCTTTGCAACGCCGACGGCCTTCCTGTCCCGATATCGCTCGGATGCCTCCAACAATTTTGTGAATTACCGCTCGGAGGAGTTCGACGCACATTATGCCGCCGCCGTTTCCGCTGCCGATGACGCGCAGCGGCAGAAGGAATTCCTGGCCTGCCAGGAGGATCTGACCGCGAACGCCGCCAGCGTGTACCTGCAGGACGTGGCACAGATTATGATTTACAACCGGCACTATGAGGGCTTTTGCAGCTATCCGCTGTACGCAGTGGATTTCTCGGCCATTTATCAGGTGCAGTGAGAGGCGTTGCCGGAATATGCGATACGTCATCAAGAGAATTCTGTCCATGGTGCCGACGATGCTGCTGATATCGCTGCTGACCTTTGCGGCGTTCCATGTCATTCCCGGAGATCCGGCGAGCCTGATTCTGGGGACCAGTGCCTCGGAAGAGAAGCTGGCGCTTTTGCGCGCGCAGCTGGGGACGGATCTTCCGCTGTGGCAGCAGTACGTGAACTGGATCCGGGGCTTTGTCCACGGAGATTTCGGGACCTCCGTCCGGTATTCCATGCCGGTCGGGGAGCTCCTTGGCGGTCACCTTTCCGTGACGCTGCTGCTGGGGGTGATGGCTGCTGTGATGGCGCTGGCGGTCGGCATTCCGCTGGGGATTTTCATGGCGGGGAGGAGAAGGCCTGCATCGGAGGCCGTGCTGACCACGGTGAACATTCTGGGGCTCTCCCTTCCGGGCTTCTTTCTCAGCATTCTGCTGATGTGGGTTTTCGGTCTGGTGCTGCATTGGTTCACACCGGGGGCATACGTCAGTTATGAAAAGGATTGGGGAGCATTCTTCCGGTATATGATTTTTCCTGCCGCCGCGGTGGCCATCCCGCAGGCGGCGGTTCTGGCACGTTACGTGCAGACTGCGGTGCAGGAGCAGCTGGGACAGGATTATGTGCGGACGGCGAGAGGAAAGGGGGCCGGGTGGCCCCGTATTTTCTCGGTCCACATTCTGAAGAATGCCATGGTGGCGGTTTTCCCGCTGATCGGCATGATGGTGTCGGAGATTTTTTCCGGCAGCATCATTGTGGAGCAGGTGTTCTCGGTGCCGGGGCTGGGGAAGCTGCTGATTTCTTCGGTGACCGGACGGGATTTCCCTCTGACGCAGACCATTGTTATGTATATTGCGGGAATCGTTGTTGTCTCGAATCTCATTGCAGACCTTCTGGTAGAGGCGGCGGATCCCAGAATCCGGTTGTCCTGACGGGACGCCGGTGCCGCTCCGGAGGAAGCCGGGCGCTGTGTGGAATCCGCCGGATTCCGGTGGATGGATTCTACGGGACGTGTTCTGCGGGATGAATGGGAGCAGATTCTATGGATAAAAAAAGTCTGGAGCTTCGGATCGGGCTGCTGCTGGCGGGGCTGGTGGCGGCTCTTTCGGTTTTGTCGCTGTTCTGGACGCCGTACGACATCAATGCAATGGATTCGTCGGCCCGGATGGCGGCGCCGTCCCTGCAGCATTGGATGGGGACCGATGACATGGGACGGGATGTGTTCTCCCGGGCCATCGTGGGCGGCCGCTTTACACTGCTGGTCGCCGGAGGAACCGTGGCCTCCTGCACGGTCATCAGCACGGTGCTGGGGCTTGTCTGCGGCTATGTGGGCGGTCTTCTTGACAATGTGGTAATGCGGATTATGGATGCGATCAGCACGCTCCCGGGCATGCTGATCGCTCTGGTATTCGTCACCGTGATGGACTATGGGAATTACACGATCATCCTCGCACTGTGCGTGATCTTCATTCCCAGCTTTACCCGCATTGTCCGCGCGGGTACGTTGCAATACAAGAACGCGGAGTTCGTCCGGTGCTGCCGTGTCTTCGGAGATTCGGATCTGCGCCTTGTGACGGTGCTTATTCTGCCCAATGTGCTGCCGATGTTATCGTCCACCATCGTGGTGGGGCTCTCCAATGCGGTGCTGGCGGAGTCCGGCATGAGCTATCTGGGGCTGGGCATACAGCCGCCTGCACCCAGCTGGGGCAGGATGCTGTATGAGGCACAGAGCATTCTGCTGCGCGCACCGTGGTGCGCACTGTTTCCGGGTCTCATGATCGTCATTACCATTGCGGCGTTTCATTGCATCGGCGCCGGACTGAGGAAGAGGTATCGGATATGACGGTTCTGAAGGTTGAGGCGCTCTCGGTTGCCGCCCGCAGGAACGGAAAAGAGTACCGGCTGGTGGATGGACTCTCCTATGAGGTGGAGGAGGGAGAGATTCTCGGCATTGTGGGGGAGTCCGGCTGCGGCAAAACAACGGCGAATCTGGCGATCATGGATCTTCTGCCCGAAGGGGTGACGATTTCGGGAGGCAGCATCCTCTTTGGCGGAGAGGATCTGACAAGGCTTTCGCCGAAGCGGCGCCTTGCCGTCAACGGAAACGAGATTGCCATGATCTATCAGGAGCCACTGACGAGTCTGAATCCCCTGCAGAGGATCGGTCGTCAGACGCAGGAGCCGCTCCTTCTGCATCATCCCGAGCTGCCGGCAAGGGAGAGAAAAAGACGCTGTCTGGAAGCCCTGGAGGAAGCCGGACTTCCGGACGCGGAGAGCATATACCGCGCGTATCCGCACCAGCTCTCCGGCGGAATGCGGCAGAGGGTGTGCATTGCCATGGCGATCATCTGCCGCCCGAAGCTCCTCATTGCCGACGAACCGACTACGGCGCTGGATGTCACGGTGCAGAAGGGAATTCTGCAGCTGCTCCGATCCATCAGCCGCAGGAACGGAATGTCCGTGGTGTTCGTCTCCCACGATCTTTCGGTGGTAAGACAGCTGTGTGACCGGACGCTTGTGATGTATGCCGGAAGGCCGGCCGAGGAGGGGAGGACACAGGACATCCTCGAAAGGCCGGCACACGAATATACAAAAGGACTGATCCGCTGTATTCCGAGGGCGGAGAACAAGGGAGAGCTGCTGCACGGCATTCCGGGCCACGTCCCGGCCGAGGGAAGCGCCGCGGCACCCTGTCCCTTTGCACCGCGCTGCGGGAGGAGGACGGAAATCTGTCTGCATCAGACGCCGCCACGAAGAGATCTGGGAAACAGGCATGCGGTGTATTGCCACAGAGGAGGGGACGAATGACGGAAGAGAAGGAAAGAAGCGCCGATCCGGTGCTGGAGGTCTCCCACGTTTGCAGCGGCTATGACAGCGGACGCCTGTTCGGGTGGAAAAACAGGCAGAAGGAAGTGCTGCAGGACGTTTCTGTGCAGATCCGCCGGAATGAATTTTTCGGTCTGGTGGGAGAATCGGGCTGCGGCAAGTCAACGCTTGGCAATGTCATTCTGGGGCTGCTCCCGTTCAAGGGTTCGATCCGGCTGTGCGGGAGAGAAATGTCAGAGCTGGGGCGCCTCGAGAGGAGTGCAAAGGTGCAGGCTGTTTTTCAGGATCCGATGAGCGCGCTGGATCCGAGGAAAACCATCGGCTTTACGATGCAGGAGCCTCTGCGGGCCCATAGAATCGGCACAAAGGAGGAGCAGAGGACAGCCGTCACGGCGATGCTCGAGAGAATCGGTCTGGACGCCGGCTATGCGGAGCGGTATCCGTCGGAGCTCTCCGGCGGACAGCGCCAGAGGGTCTGCATCGGGGCCGCTTTGATGCTGGAACCGGAGCTGCTGATCGCCGATGAGGCGGTGTCGGCTCTGGATGTGTCCGTCAGTGCGCAGATCCTGAATCTGTTCCAGGAGATCCACCGGCAGAGGGATTTTTCCATGCTGTTCATCTCCCACAACATGAATGTTGTATATTATCTGTGTGACCGCATTGCGGTGATGCACGACGGCCGCATTGTGGAGGTTGGCTCTGCGGAAGAGATCTGCCGGCATCCGCAGCACCCCTACACAAAGCTGTTGCTGTCCTCGGTTCCGGATTGGGATGCCGGGGAGAATCCGGTGCTGCAGCGGGCAGACGGAGGGAGAGAAAAAACACGATGATGAATACACCAAGAAAGAGAATAGCGGTGATCACGGGAGCTTCCAGCGGCTTGGGCGAGGAATTCGTTCGTCAGCTGGAGGTGCTGACGCAGGGAGAGGATCCTCTGCTGAAGGAGCGCCCGGAGGAGCTGTGGGTCATCGCCAGAAGAGAAGAGAAGCTGAAGGAGCTGTCAAAGGTGACGAAGATCCCGCTTCGTGTGCTGCCGCTTGACCTCACAGAGAAGGAATCCATCCAAAGACTGCAGGAGCTCCTGGAGGAGGAATGGATCAGCGTACGTCTCCTGATCAATGCGGCGGGCTGCGGAAGGATCGGCAGAACCGAAGAGATGGAGCGGTCCGCGCTGGACGACATGATTGATCTCAACTGCCGTGCGGCGGTGGATGTAACGCAGGTCTGCCTTCCCTATATGTCGGAGGGGGCAAGGATCCTGGAGATTTGCTCCATTGCCGCCTTTATGCCGCTGAGCCGGCTGAATGTCTATGCCGCCACCAAGGCATTTCTCTACCGGTACAGCCGCGCATTGCGGGTGGAGCTCCTGCCGCGGAAGATCTCGGTCACAGCGGTGTGCCCCTACTGGATCAAGGACACGGAATTCATCGGAATTGCCGGCGGTGGGGATGCAGAGGGAGACCGCGGAATCCACAGCTACCCGCTGGCAGACCGGCGGGAGAGGGTGGCACACCACGCGTTGACGGACGCGGCCCTCGGCATGCCGGTATCCACGCCGGGGCCGGTATCGACCGTCACGCGCTTTGTGCGCAAGCTCCTGCCGTCCGATCTCCTGCTGGCCGTCTGGGAGCTGATTCGGAGAATGTAGAATGTGAGGAAGTCCTTCGACCTCACACCGGCGGCAGCACCTCACCGAGGCGCTCGAGCGCGGTGGTCTCGTAGTATTCGATGGTACCCTCATCCATGACCTGTGCCAGCTTCGGATCGATGGGCAGCGAATCGACGAGAACCGTTCCCTCTGCCTTTGCCGCCTCGGCGACATGGCCCTCACCGAAGGGATAGACGCGTTCGCCGCAGTGGGGACAGGAAAGGTAGCTCATATTTTCGACCAGTCCCAGAATCGGGATGTTCATTTCCCGGGCCATATTGACGGCCTTTTTCACGATCATGGAGACCAGATCCTGGGGAGTGGCGACAATGAGAATGCCGTCGATGGGCAGGGACTGGAAGACCGTCAGCGGCACATCGCCGGTTCCGGGCGGCATATCGACGAACATGTAGTCCACATCACCCCAGTTCACATCGGTCCAGAACTGCTTGACAACGCCGGCGACCACGGGGCCGCGCCAGATGACAGGCTGCTCCTCCTTCTCCATGAGAAGGTTCATGGACATGATCTTGATGCCGGTGGAGGTCTGCGCCGGGATCAGGGTACCGCCCTCGCCGTTTGGCTGCACGCCCTCGACGCCGACGTCGTCACTGGTGACACCGAACATTCTGGGAATGCTGGGACCGGTGATGTCGCAGTCCATCACGGCGGTGCGGTAGCCGTGGCGCAAGGACCACAGTGCACACAGCCCGGTGACGGAGGATTTGCCGACGCCGCCCTTTCCGCTGACGATGCCGATCATTTTCCGGACGTGGCTGCCGGGATTGGCATCCACCTTGAAATTCGCAACCGGCATCGGGATCCTGCCCTCTGCCGTTTTCTTCTCTTCTGTCATAGCAATACTCCTGAAAAATACATCAAGGTTTCCGAATGCAAGGAGAAATCCGCGTGTGCGGTTTCTCCGCAGGCACCTTCGGGCATCAGATATCGAGCATCAGCCCCACCGGACAATGGTCGGATCCGTACACATCGGTGTAAATCACCGCATCCTGCAGACGCGGGACGAGGGCATCGGAAATGAGAAAATAATCGATGCGCCAGCCTGCATTCTTTTCTCTTGCATGAAAGCGGTAGGACCACCAGGAATAGACCTCTGCCGTGTCCGGGTGCAGATACCGCCAGGTATCGGTGAAGCCGCTCGCAAGGAGTGCGGAGAGCTTGCCCCGCTCCTCATCGGTAAAGCCGGCACTGTGGTGGTTGGAGGAGGGATTCTTGAGGTCGATTTCCCTGTGCGCCACGTTCAGATCGCCGCAGAAGACGACCGGCTTTGTCTCCTCGAGGCCCTTCACATAGGCCAGAAAGGCATCCTCCCAGGTCATGCGGTAGTCCAGACGCTCCAGCGCCTGCTTGGAATTGGGGACATAGACGTTGACAAGATAATAGTCCGGATACTCCAGCGTGATGACACGCCCCTCGTGATCGTGCTCGGCAATCCCAAGGCCGTAGCGGACAGAGGAAGGCTCCGTCCGCACGAAGACGGCCGTGCCGGAATAGCCTTTTTTCTCCGCATAATTCCAATATTGATGATAGCCGGGCAGATCCATCTCAATCTGACCGGCCTGAAGCTTGGTTTCCTGGAGACAGAGCGCGTCCGGCTGTTCCTTCTGTACGAAGTCATAGAAGGTACCCTTTCCGACGCAGGCCCGCAGGCCGTTGACGTTCCAGGAAATGAATTTACTGGTCATGAGGATTATTTCCCCTCGTATTTGATTGCGGAGTACACCGGATACGGTGCGAGAACGGCACGGCCGTTGAGACCCTCCAGCTCCATGAGAACCAGAATGCCGGCGACCTCTCCGCCGAGCTTCTCCACCAGCTGGATCATGGCCTTTGCGGTGCCGCCGGTAGCCATCAGGTCATCGACAATGAGAACCTTCTGACCGGGCCGGATGGAGTCCGCATGCATTTCCAGTGTGGCGGTGCCGTATTCCAGAGCGTAATCCACGGAAACCGTCTTCCAGGGAAGCTTGCCCTTCTTGCGGATCAGCACCATGGGCTTGTGGAGATTGTAGGCAAGAGGGGTACCGAAAATAAAGCCGCGGGACTCGGCGCCGACAACAACGTCGAAGTCCACATCCTTTACCAGGTCCTGCATGGCATCGATGGCAAGATGCAGGCCGTCGGCATCCTGCGCAACGGTGGTGATGTCACGGAACATGATGCCCTTCTCCGGGAAATCCGGGATGGTGCGCACATAATCTTTGAGATCGTTTTTAACCATAATGATCCTCCTCTGATCAAGGTTTGATGCAGGACCGACGTGGTGATACGGCGGCCATGAATGAACGGAACCGTGGCACGGCAGGACTACTCGCCCTCAAGGCTTTCCACAACACAGCCCTCGCCGGTGCCGCGAATGAGCACGGCCCGTCCGCCGCATTGCGGACAGATGAAATCGTGCAGATGCGGGAATACCTGCCCGCAGGCAAGACAACGGAGTCTCGCGGGAGTACGCCGGATGGTCAGCACGGCGCCGTCGCAGACAGTATGCTCCGACGCGGTCTCCCAGTACAGCTGCATGCAGGCATCCGCCAGATCCGACAGCTCGCCGATGCGGATGGTCACGCCGGTGACGCGGGAGAGGTGCTCTCTTCCGGCCGCTTCGGACACGGTATTCAAAAGCCTCATGACCATAGGCAGCTCATGCATTGCAGACTCCGATTCCGATGTTGCATACAGATATGCAGCCGGGGAACGGCCGCAGACACCTTCGCAAGGAACATCACACGGCGGCCGATATGTTATACTCAGCTGTATAACGCAGCTGCCGGAGCTCCCGACAGCAAACCTCATTATAAAACGTGAAGTCATTTTTTCATAGCAAAAGGACACAATATGGAAGACATCAACATTGCACTTTTGATTGACGCGGACAACATCAGCGCGAAATACATATCGGTTATTCTCAGTGAGCTTTCCAAATACGGGAAAATCACCATCCGCCGCATGTACGGCGACTGGTCCCAGGACCGGCTCCGCTCCTGGATGAACTGCTCCTCCAGCCATTCCCTCACGCCCATCATGCAGCCGAACAACACGCCTGGCAAGAACGCCTCGGACATCGGTCTGATCATCGATGCCATGGACATTCTCTATGCCGATTCGGTGCAGGGCTTTTGTATCGTGTCCAGCGACGGAGATTTCAACAAGCTGGCCACGAGACTGCGGGAAGCCGGCAAGTCGGTCATCGGAATGGGGGAGAAGAAAACGCCGGAGTCCTTCCGGGTATCCTGCGAGCGGTTTATTTTCCTCGATGTCATCAGCGGAAGCGGAGACAGCGATGAGGAGAGCAGTCCGGCGAAGACCAGGGGAAAAGAGACCAGGAAGAAGCCGGCGGGCACCAGGGCGGCAAAGAGCAGCGCGGCCGCGGGTGGCAGAAAGCACGCAGCCGGCACGGCCTCTGTGGCGGAGAGTCCGGCAGCGTACGGAGAAGGTGCGGGGGAGGAGTTCCTTCCGGGGGATGCTCCCTCCGAGGAGCCGGGCTTCACCGACAAGGCGGACATTGAGGAGGCCATCGTCAAGATGATCACCGACAACACCGCGGACGGCAAGGAGACGGGACTGGGGGAGGTCGGCTCGCGCCTCGTGAAGATCTTCCCGGATTTCGACATCCGCAATTATCACTACAGCAAGCTCTCGGAGTTTCTCAAGGACCTTCCCTCCATCAATGTTACGACCAGGGACAGCGGCGTGTGGATCAGCCAGAAGATCACGGCGGACTCTGAGATTGAGAAACAGATTCTGGAGATTTTCCGGCGCCGCGACACGGACGATCTGCTCATCAGTGTGCTCAAGCAGGAGCTCTCCGATATGAACCCGAACCTGGACGCCACCATCCGAAAGAGCGGTGTGACCCGCTTCTCGGTTTATCTGAACCGCAACATTCATTCCGTGGAGGTCAACGGCCGGCACGTGCGGCTGCTGTCAAAGGACATGGAAAAGCCGGCGCGCAGCAGCTGACGGATCGGTCGCTGCCGGCGCGTCGGCCGGGTATTTCGGGATGGGCGCAGATGTTGCACACTGCGGAGAAGTTTTCCGGACAGAATCAGCGCTTTTCGTATACCGGCGTGCAGGTGAGGTGCATGCCGAGCTTGCGGAAGATATCCTCATCGACCTCGGAAAGAATGACGGAGGAGTGGACCTGCGTCCCGCGCAGCTTCGGCAGCTGCTCCATGGCAAGCCTTGCATGCGGATTGTCGGCCGCACTGATGGAAAGTGCGATCAGGAGCTCATCCGTGTGGAGACGGGGATTGCGGCCGCCGAGGTACGTGGTTTTGAGGAGCTGAATGGGAGCCAGGGATGCGGCGGAGACCAGCTTCTCCTCGCGGGGGATGCCGGCACAGCTCTTGAGCGCATTCATGATGGCGGCGGCGGAGGCACCGAGCAGATCACCGGTTTTGCCGGTGATGATCGTTCCGTCTGCAAGCTCGATGGCGGCGGCAGGACGTCCCGTCTCTTCGGCACGCCGCTCGGCGGCGGAGACGACAGGGCGGTCGTCCGGCGTAATGCCGGCCTGCCGGAGGAGGAGCTCCTGTTTGTACAGCTCTCCCTGATCGGCCAGCCCCTTCCGCACATTCACGGCGCTGGCGTAGTAACGGCGGAGAATCTCCTGCCGGGATGCGCTGCGGCACACGTCATCGTCGCAGATGGCAAAGCCCGCCATGTTCACACCCATGTCCGTAGGGGATTTGTAGGGGCACTCGCCCATGATGCCTTCGAGAATCTGCTGGAGAACCGGGAAAATTTCCACATCGCGGTTGTAGTTGACCGTGGTTTCTCCGTAGGCCTCCAGATGGAAGGGATCGATCATGTTCACATCGGCGAGGTCTGCCGTAGCCGCCTCGTAGGCCAGATTGACCGGGTGCTTGAGCGGCAGATTCCAGATCGGGAAGGTCTCGAATTTGGCGTAGCCGGCCTTCACGCCGCGCTGGTTCTCCTGATAAACCTGGGAGAGACAGGTGGCCATTTTGCCGGAGCCGGGGCCGGGGGCCGTGACGACCACCAGATCCCGGGTGGTTTCAATGTATTCGTTGCGTCCGTACCCGTCGGCGCTGAGAATGAGCGGAATGTTGGACGGATAACCGTCGATGACATAGTGAAGATAGCAGCGGATGCCCAGCTGCAGAAGGCGCTGACGGAAACGGTCGGCGGCAGCCTGGCCGGTGTATTTGGTGATGACGATGCTGCCGACATAGAAGCCGCGCCCTTCAAAGGCCTTTTTAAGCCGGAGGACCTCCTCGTCGTAGGTGATGCCGAGGTCGCCGCGCACCTTGTTCTGTTCGATGGCGTCCGCGCCGATGACGATGACAATCTCCGCCTTATCCTTGAGCTGCTCGAGCATCTGCAGCTTGATGTCCGGCATAAAGCCGGGCAGAACGCGGGAGGCGTGGTAATCGTCGAAGAGCTTGCCGCCGAATTCCAGATAGAGCTTTCCAAAATGAGTCATGCGCTCCTTGATGTGAGCAGACTGTAACTTCAGATATTGCGCGGAATCAAAACCGATCGCCGATGACGCCATTGCCATTCCTCCTGTATGATGCATGCCGTGCCGGAAGGCCGCATGCATATCTGTTGTCTCCGTAAGCTCCTGTCAGTGTATCATACCGCGGAATTTTTTGGCGGCACCGGCAACGTGATATTTCCAGGCGGCAGTGGAAAAATGCGGGTATCTCTGCAATACTGTAGGAATGATGAAAACGACGACAAAATTGTATGACAACACACCCTATGGCACGGAATTCGATGCCGTGATTCTGGACGTACAGCCGGCGCGGAGGGAGAATCTTGCGGCGGTGGTACTGGATGCGACGCTCTTCTTCCCCGAGGAGGGCGGTCAGACGCCGGACAAGGGGCTTCTTTCCGGCTTTCCGGTTGCAGATGTACAGATCACGGCGGACGGGTGCATTACGCATTTTGTGGAGCTGCCGCCCGATACGGAGCCGGCCGCGGTGCTGCACGCAGGGGAGACGGTTCACGGGCAGCTGGATTGGGAGCACCGCTTTTCCAATATGCAGAACCACTCCGGCGAGCACATCCTCTCCGGGCTGCTGCATCGGATGTACGGCTATGAGAACGTAGGCTTTCGGCTTAGCGAGCACACCGTGACGCTGGATACCGCGGGGGACCTCACGCCGGAGCAGGTGCAGACGCTGGAGCGGGAGGCCAATGCGGCGGTGTGGCGCAATCTTCCCATTCGTTGCACCTACCCTTCGGCGACCGAGCTGGAGGAGATGTCCTATCGGAGCAAAAAAGCCATCGACGGCCCCGTCCGCATCGTGAGCATCGAGGGAATCGATGTGTGCGCCTGCTGCGCACCGCACGTCGCAGCAACCGGCGAGATCGGCCTCATCAAAATTCTCTCCGCGGAGAAGAACCGGAGTGCGACGCGCCTCACCTTCCTGTGCGGCGGCCGTGCCCTTCGGGAGATGCAGCGCCGGCAGGAGGAGCTGCTGCGGGTATCCCATCTGATCCATGAGCCGGTGGAAGCCGTCTCCGGCGGCGTACAGAAGCGCCTGGATGAGATCTATGCGCTGAAGGGAAGTCTGTATCAGAAGGAGCTGCAATATATTGAAGCCCGGCTCGCCGCGCTCCCCGCGGCAGGGGAGGCATCCGCGGACACCTATCTTTTTGAGAACGATCTGTCGCCCCGGGCGCAGCGGGAGCTCATGAACCGGCTGTGCGAGCGGAACGGACGGTATGCAGGCGTGTTCGTCGGAAGCGACGGGGAGGGCTGGAAATATCTCATCGGCAGCAGGACGGCGGATGCCGGAATTCCGGGAGCCCTTCTTCGGAAGGAGCTCGGCGCGCGGGGAGGCGGCAAGGCGGATATGGTGCAGGGATCCCTGGATGCACCCGAGGATCGGATCCGGGAGATTCTGGGAAATTGCGGATGAGAGGGCTTCCGGCACATCGGAGAGTTACCACTTTTTTCACATCTTAACGATTGCCCGCGGCAAACGCGACCTCTATAATGGGAAGAAGTTTACTCCAGACGTAAGGATCAGGTAGATGAGAATGAAATCAGAAACGATGCGGGGGCGCAGGGGCGGCCTGCGCTCTCTTTGGGAGCGAATCCTACACTTTGACAATCCCTTCGGAATCGGAAACGGTTCCTCCGGCAACAACGGGGACAGGAACGGCAACGGCAACGGCGGCGGGAACGGGAACAGCAACGGGAACGGGCGCAGCCAGCAGAACCTGCTGATGCTCCTTCTGGCGGCATTTTGCGTGATTCTGTTCATGAGCTATGTGGCGCGGGGATCTTCCGGCGCGACACAGCTGACATACACCGAATTCATCGATCTTCTTGAGAGCGGGAAGGTGGCGAGAATCGAGCTGGGGGACAGCCAGATCAACATTGCCCAGAAGCAGAGCAACGTGGACGATGAGGACGCGCCCTATCGCTTTTATACCGGAAAAGCGGAGGACGATGAGACCATTACCCAGCGCGCCCTGAAGGCGGGGGCCATTGTGGACAGCTCCGTGCCGGACTCCAGCAGCCTGATCATCAGCATTCTGCTGACCTATGTGCTGCCGATCATTATTTTCTGGGTGCTGATCTCCTTCCTGATGCGGAAGATGGGCAGCGGCGGCGGCTTCATGGGAATGAGCGTCGGGAAGTCCAACGCCAAGGAATATGTACAAAGAGATACCGGCATCACCTTCAAGGATGTGGCCGGTGAGGACGAGGCCAAGGAATCCCTGGTGGAGGTCGTGGACTTCCTGCACAATCCGGAACGGTATGTGCAGATCGGTGCCAAGCTGCCGAAGGGCGCGCTTCTGGTCGGACCTCCCGGAACCGGCAAGACGCTCCTTGCCAAGGCCGTGGCAGGAGAGGCCCATGTTCCCTTCTTTTCCCTGACGGGCTCGGATTTCATTGAACTGTATGTGGGCGTCGGCGCGAGCCGTGTGCGGGACCTCTTCCGCGAGGCCACCAAGAATGCACCGTGCATCATTTTCATCGACGAGATCGATGCCATCGGACGCAGCCGCGACTCCAAATACGGCGGCGGCAACGAGGAGCGGGAGCAGACGCTCAATCAGCTGCTGTCCGAAATGGACGGCTTTGATTCGGCAAAGGGAATTCTGGTGCTGGGAGCAACGAACCGCCCGGAAATTCTGGACAAGGCGCTGCTGCGGCCGGGACGCTTCGACCGGCGGATCATTGTGGATCGCCCGGATCTGAAGGGGCGCGTTGAGATTCTGCGGGTTCATGCCAAGGACGTGAAGATGGATGAGACCGTGGATCTGAACGGCATTGCGCTGGCGACCAGCGGAGCCGTCGGCTCGGATCTTGCCAACATGATCAACGAGGCGGCTATCAACGCGGTGAAGCATCATCGGGAATATGTTTCCCAGAAGGATCTTCTGGAGGCGGTCGAGGTTGTCCTTGTGGGCAAGGAGAAAAAGGACCGTGTGATGAACCAGCATGAGCGGGAGGTGGTCTCCTATCATGAGGTGGGACACGCCCTCATCAACGCCCTGCAGAAGAATGCGGAGCCGGTGCAGAAGATTACGATTGTTCCCCGCACGATGGGTGCCCTCGGCTACGTGATGCAGGTTCCGGAGGAGGAGCATTATCTGAATTCCCGGGACGAGCTGCACGATATGATCGTGGGCCTTCTGGGCGGCCGCGCGGCGGAGGAATTGAAGTTCGGCTCCGTCACGACCGGCGCCTCCAACGACATCGAAAAGGCCACCGGACTGGCCAGAGCCATGGTGACGCAGTACGGCATGAGCGAGCGATTCGGTCTGATGGGACTGGCCACGGTAGAAAGCCAGTACCTGGACGGGAGAGCCGCGTTGAACTGTGCGGATGCCACGGCAGCGGCCGTGGACGAGGAAGTCCGGCAGATGATGGAGCGCTGCTACAAGGAGGCGAAAAATCTCCTGTCCGAGAACATGGACGTCATGGATGTGATTGCGGCCTACCTCATCAAGGAAGAGACCATCACCGGCGAGCAGTTCATGCGGCTGTACCGCAAGGCCAAGGGAATTCCGGAGCCGGAGAATGCGGAGAAGACGACGGAGCAGCGGTTCGAGGAGCAGCTCGCCAGAGAGGAGCACCGGGAGCCGGAGACCGCGTCGGCAGGCAGTGTGCAGACGGCGGGCACGGAGACCGCCGGCGGAGAGACCCGGAAGGAAGAGGATTCCCCGGAAGAGACTTCAGAGGAAGGGAAGCCGGAGGGACCGCGCGGACGGTTCTCCAATGTGCCGATGGATCGGCTGGATTAGGACGGGCGCGGTCTCCGCGCAGATTTTATAGAGTTATCATGGGCGGAGCCACCGATCTGGCTCCGCTTTTGTATAGGAAGCGCAGACGGAGAACGGGAGCCGGCAGCAGACCATGGAAGAAGGCAGGAAAGAGGGTCAAAAATCGGATAAAGAGAGGGCCGGGACAGACTTCAATATTCCGGAGGAGCTGAAAAAGCTGCCGAAGAAGCCGGGGGTTTATATCATGCGGGATGCCGGCGATGTGATCATTTACGTCGGTAAGGCCAAGGTCCTGCACAACCGGGTGCGGTCCTATTTTCGCAGCAACATCGGACGGGGGCCGGCAATCGACCAGATGGTGCGGCAGATCGCAAGATTCGAGTACATCGTCACCGATTCGGAGCTCGAGGCGCTGATCCTGGAGAACAATCTCATCAAGGAGCACCGGCCCAAGTACAACACGCTTCTGGTGGACGACAAGACCTATCCCTACATCAAGGTGACGACCGGGGAGGCATACCCGAGAATCCTTTTCTCCAGAATCCGCAAAAAGGACAAGGCAAGGTATTACGGGCCCTTCTCCAGCGCGGCGGCGGTGCATGATACCATCGAGCTCTTAAACCGCATGTACGGCCTGCGGGAATGCGGAAGGAATCTTCCGCGGGACATCGGAAAGGAACGCCCCTGCCTCAACTATCAGATGAAACGCTGCCTCGGCCCGTGTGTTCCGGGGGCGGTCGGAGAGGAGGAGTACCGCAGCCGCGTGGAGCTGGCCGTGGAATTCCTTTCCGGCGACTACAGCCGGGTCCTCCGGGATCTGCAGGAGAAGATGGAGGCTGCCGCAGAGGAGCTGCGTTTTGAAGAGGCTGCCCGGTACCGGGATCTGCTCCGGAGCGTGCAGCAGGTGTCCCAGAAGCAGAAGATGTCGGAGGGCGTGGGCGAGGATCGGGACATCCTCGGCGTTGCCGTGGACCACGAGAACGCGGATGCCGACGCCGTGGTGCAGACCTTCTTCATCCGGGACGGAAGGCTCATGGGGCGCGAGCATTTTTACATGAACCACGTGGGAGGCAAGACCGAGGCGGAGATCCTCTCGGATTTTCTCAAGCAGTTCTATGCGGGGACGCCCTTTGTCCCTTCCACCATCATGCTGCCGGAGGACATAGAGGACCGCGGGATTCTGGAGGAGTGGCTCACCCGGAAAAAAGAGAGCCGGGTGACGATCCGGATTCCGCAGAAGGGGCAGAAGGAACGGCTGGTTTCTCTTGCCATGGAAAATGCCGCCCTGCTCCTGCACAAGGACAAGGAAAGACTGCGCCGCGAAGAGGGGCGGACCATCGGGGCGGTGCATGAGATCGCAGGACTTCTTGGCATTTCGAAGGCGGACCGGATGGAAAGCTATGACATCTCCAACATCAGCGGCTTTGCCAACGTCGGCTCCATGGTGGTCTATGAGAAGGGCAAGCCGAAGCGGAGCGATTACCGGAAATTCCGGATTCGGACCGTGGCAGGGCCGGACGATTACGCCTGCATGCGGGAGGTGCTCACCAGACGCTTCACCCACGGGCTGCAGGAGGAAAAGAAGCTGCGGGAGGAGAACCGCGATCAGGAGCTGGGGAGCTTCACGAGGTTTCCGGACCTGATCCTGATGGACGGCGGCAGAGGGCAGGTCAACGTCTGCCTCTCGGTTCTGGAGGAGCTCGGGCTGGAGATTCCGGTGGCGGGAATGGTGAAGGACGACCATCACCGCACCAGAGGGCTGTATTACCGGAACGAAGAGATTCCCATCGATCCGCACGGGGAAGGCTTTAAGCTGGTGACAAGGATTCAGGACGAAACGCATCGCTTTGCCATCGAATACCACCGTTCCCTGCGGTCGAAGGCCCAGGTACACTCAAGGCTGGACGACATACCGGGAATCGGTCCGGCAAGGAAGAAGGCACTCATGCGGACCTATCGGTCCATTGAGGAGCTGGCAAAGGCCACGCAGGAGGAGCTGGAGCGGATTCCGGAGCTCCCGCCCGAGGCGGCGGCCAATGTGTACCGCTGGCTGCATCCGAAGGAAAGGGACGGGGCGCAGGAATGATCTGTGGTACACTGTAGTTACGTGGGGGAATTGCTCCGGAAAACGTACAGGCGCAAGGGCGCCGGAAGGAGGGACCTATGGTGAGTGTAAAGCTCAGCGAGGTGATTGAGAAGGAGAAGCTGGTCAATCTGACACCGGATATCAACATTGCGAAAATAAAGATCAAGCAGCCGGACATCAACCGGCCGGCCGTACAGCTGACCGGATATTTTGAACACTTTGATGCGGCCAGAATTCAGATCATCGGCTTCGTGGAATATTCCTATATGTCTTACATGCAGGACGAGCGCAAGGAAGAGATTTACGGCCAGCTCTTTTCCATGGGGTGCCCCTGCTTCATCTTCTGCCGGGAGCTGCAGCCGGATGCCATCTTCCTGAAGTATGCATTGCAGTACGGCGTGCCGGTGCTGCAGACCAAGCAGTCCACCTCCGTGTTCATGGCGGAGCTGATCCGCTGGATGAACGTCCGGCTTGCACCCTGCATTTCCATCCACGGCGTACTGGTGGATGTGTACGGCGAGGGCGTTCTGATCACGGGCGAAAGCGGCATCGGCAAATCGGAGGCCGCGCTGGAGCTGATCAAAAGAGGACACCGTCTGGTCAGCGATGATGTGGTGGAGATCCGCAAGGTCTCCGAGGAGACGCTGGTCGGCTCCGCCCCGGACATCACCAAGCACTTCATTGAACTCAGAGGCATCGGCATTGTGGACGTGAAGACGCTCTTCGGTGTCTCCAGTGTCCGCGACACCCAGAACATCGATGTTGTGATTCAGCTGGAGGAGTGGGACAAGGACAAGGAGTACGACCGTCTGGGCCTCGAGGAGGAATATACGGAATATCTCGGGAATGCCGTCGTGTGTCACCGGATTCCCATCCGTCCCGGACGGAATCTTGCGATCATCTGTGAGTCGGCGGCCGTCAATCACCGCCAGAAGAAGATGGGCTACAACGCGGCGCAGGAGCTGTACAACCGCGTGCAGAACGCATTGATCCACCGGCACGAAAGCGAAGAGGACGAGTAAAGGCGGGGAGACGGCAGGGCGCTGGAACTCGGGCCGGCCTATAGGGAAAGGAAGACAGTTTGGAGAAGACACGACTGACACAGATGCTGGGTGCGGAGCAGGTGCGCGTGAACGAGCCGATGGCCCTGCATACCACCTTCCGCATCGGGGGGCCGGCGGATTTTTATGTGAGCGTAAGGAACACGGAGGAGCTGCGGAAGGTCCTTGCCTGCCTGAAGGAAGAGGAGGTGCCCTGGTACATCCTGGGACGCGGCTCCAACCTTCTGGTGGGAGACGGCGGCTTCCGCGGCTGCGTGATCGCACTGGACCGGATGGACGGCATTGCCGTGGAGGAAAGGTGCATCACCGCGATGGCCGGTGCCTCGCTGGCACAGACGGCACAGGCGGCCAGAGAGCACGGCCTTACCGGTCTGGAGTTCGCCTCCGGAATCCCCGGCTCGGTCGGCGGCGCGCTGGTGATGAATGCGGGAGCCTATGACGGCAGCATGGATCAGGTGGTCCGCGAGGTGACGCTGCTGCAGGACGGAGAGGTGAGAACCCTGCCGGCGAAGGAACTGCATTTTGCCTACCGCCACAGTCTGTTCAAGGAGACCTCCGCCATCGCCCTCGGCTGCCGGATGGAGCTGCAGCCGGGCAATCCGGAGGATATCCTGGCCGGAATGCAGGAGCTGGCCGTCCGGAGAAGGGAGAAGCAGCCGCTGGAGTATCCCAGCGCCGGCAGTACCTTCAAGCGCCCGGAGGGAATGTTCGCGGGGAAGCTGATCATGGACGCGGGACTTCGGGGATTTCGCATCGGCGGAGCACAGGTGTCGGAGAAGCATTGCGGCTTTGTCGTCAACCGGGGCGGGGCAACGGCCGAGGATGTCCGGGCGGTGATCCGCAGCGTGCAGGAGAAGGTAGAGGAGCAATTCGGGGTACACCTCGAGGAGGAAGTGATCTATCTGGGGGAGTTTCGTTCCGTTCAGACATCGTGAGGGATGACAGATGAGAGTTGTGGTTGTAACGGGGATGAGCGGCAGCGGCAAGGCAACGGCGATCAAGATGCTGGAGGATGAGGGATATTATTGCGTGGACAATCTGCCGGTCCGCCTCATCGATACCTTTATGGAGCTGATCCATGTGCCGGGGAATGAAATCTCCAAGGTGGTTCTGGGCGTGGACGTTCGTGCGGACAAGCCCTTTGCCTATGTGGAGGAGGTGCTCGCCGCGCTGAAGGAAAAGGGATATTCCTACGAGATCCTGTTCATGGATGCGAGCGAGGAGACGCTGATCCGGCGGTATAAGGAGACCCGAAGGGCGCATCCGCTGGCACCGGAGGGGCGAATCGAAGACGGCATCCGGAAGGAACGGCAGATTCTGCGGAACATCAAGGCCCACGCGGACTATGTCATCGACACCTCGAAGCTGCTCACCAGAGAGCTCAAGCAGGAGCTGGTGCGCATTTTCCAGGAGAATCAGAGCTACAATTCCCTGATGGTTTCCGTCACCTCGTTCGGTTTCAAATACGGGATACCGACCGATGCGGATCTGGTTTTTGATGTGCGCTTCCTTCCGAACCCGTATTACGTGGAGGAGCTGCGCGGCCAGACCGGAAACGATGCACCGGTGCAGGAGTTCGTCAAGTCCTATCCGCAGACGGGAGAATTCCTTCAGAAGCTGGAGGATATGATCTCGTTTCTGATTCCCTACTACGTGCAGGAAGGCAAGAACCAGCTGGTCATCGCGATCGGGTGCACCGGCGGAAGACACCGGAGCGTTACGCTTGCCAATGAGCTGTACAGCAGACTGAAGGACAAAGGAGAATATGGCATCAAGCTCTATCACCGGGATATCCGCAACGGCTGAGCCGGAACGGCGGGAGGATTTTCAGACCAGGGTTCTGCAGGAGCTGGCACGTCAGGAGGCACCCTCGCGCAGGGCGATGCTGGCGGAGCTGTCTGCCATGCTGCGGTGCATGACGATCGGGCAGGAGGAAGGCGGGCTTACGATCGCCTCGGACCGGGAGGAGGCCTGGAAAAAGTGCTTTACATTGCTGGAGAAAACATATAATATCGAAGCCAAGTATGTGCCGGGAGAGGCTTCAACGCCCGAACCGCGGGACGCCCTTGCGGGCGGCGGGAGGGTGCTGTATTTTCAGCCGGAGGTAGCCGGGCGGGTGCGCGCATTGA
Source organism: Succinivibrio sp. (assembly GCA_963591995.1). Lineage (GTDB taxonomy): Bacteria > Bacillota > Clostridia > Lachnospirales > Lachnospiraceae > CAG-791. The sequence continues at coordinate 8,096 of CAVAUJ010000017.1, read as the reverse complement.
TGGATCCGCCGCGGCAGTTCGAGAAGGACGAGAGGTGTGTGCGCAGCTATCTTGCGGGAGCATTCCTCTGCGCCGGCTGTGTACGAAGCCCGGAGAAAGAGTACTATCTCTCGTTTGAAATGAGGGAGGAAGAGCAGACCCGGGAGCTGATCCGGCTCCTTGCAAGGGTCGGCATCACGCTTCGCAGACCGTCCCGCGGACGGGGGCTCGGCGTGTTCACCCGGGATTCGTCGGTGATCGTGGATGTGTTGAATGTTCTGGGAGCTCACGTCAGCATGATGGACATGGAGAATACCCGGATTGTGCGGCAGGTCCGCAGCGGGATCAACCGGAAGGTGAACTGCGAGACCGCCAATATTATGAAGACCGTTGCTGCCTCGCAGAAGCAGCTGGATGACATCCGGTTGCTGCGCACCAGCAGCATTTGGGATACATTGCCGGAGACCCTGCAGCAGATGGCATTGCTGCGGGAGAGGTATCCGGACAGCTCGCTGCAGGAGCTGGGGGAACGGATGAACCCGCCGGTGGGAAAGTCGGGAGTGAACCACAGGCTGCGGCGTTTGTCTGCTCTGGCGAAGAGTCTGCAGGAAGAGGAGACACAGACGCAGAGGTGAGGAGCTGCGGACTGCGCGATGGTTTTCATGGAGGAGCGAAGACTATGATGAAGAAATCAATGACGATCACATTAAAGGACGGACTGGAGGCCAGACCCATCGCAGAGCTGGTGCAGGTGGCCAGCAAGTATGACAGCCGCGTCTACATCGAGCTGGGAACGAAGCGGGTGAATGCCAAGAGCATCATGGGGATGATGTCGCTGGAGCTCGACAACGGGGATGAGATGACGGTGTCCGCCGACGGTACGGATGAGGAAGCGGCGATTCGTGATATTGAGGCCTTCATCTCTGCACAGCATTGACGGGAACAGGAAGGATGACAATGACGTCTTTGGGTGATAGACTCAAAGGCGTTTTTTGGTGGAGAAGGGGGCAGAGACCTCTGCCTCCGGTATAAGGTCTTTAAGACGGAGGAGAACAGAATGAAAAAGCAATTGGCTGCGGCAATCATGGCAATCTGTGCGGCCGGAACGCTCCTGGCAGGCTGCGGCTCCGGAGCGGATACGACGGCGACCGGGACGGCAGAGGCAACGGAGACAACGGAGACGACCGAGGCTGCAGAGGAAGAGGAGAGCGCGTCGGGAGAGGAAACGGTCTACAAGGTCGGCATCGTGCAATACATGGACCACGCCTCCCTGAACCAGATCACCGAGAACGTGGAAAAGGAGCTGGATGCGAAGGGAGAGGAGCTGGGCGTTGGCTTCTCCTATGAGGATTATTTCATCAACGGACAGGGAGATTCCACCATCATCAGCCAGGGACTGGCCCAGCTCAAGGACGACGGCGTGGATGCGGTCATCTGCATTGCAACACCCACGGCCCTGACGGCACAGTCCGTCTTTGAGGGGACCGACACACCCGTGATCTTCTCGGCGGTGACGGATCCGGTGGGAGCCGGACTGGTGCAATCGGTGGAGGAGCCGGGGGGCAATATCACCGGGACAAGTGATGCGCTGAATACGGAGGCCATCATGAACCTGATCTTCGCGCAGAATCCGGATGCGGATTCCATCGGCCTTCTCTACTCCACCAGTGAGGACTCCTCAACGCAGGCCATTGCGGATGCCAAGGCGTTCCTGGAGGAAAAGGGCGTAAGCTATATCGAGAAGACCGGCACCAATACGACCGAGGTGAGCCAGGCGGTGGATGTGCTGCTGGCTTCCGGTGTGGATGCGATCTTTACGCCGACGGACAACACCGTTATGAGCGCAGAGCTTTCGATTTATAAGAAGATGATCGACGCCGGTGTTCCGCATTATGCAGGGGCGGATTCCTTTGCTCTCAACGGCGCATTCCTGGGATTCGGCATCAATTATGCGGACCTTGGAAGGGAGACGGCCGACATCACAGCCGATGTTCTGGCAGAGGGAATGGATCCCGCATCGTATCCGGTTGTAACCCTGAGCAACGGAATCGCGACCATCAACACGCAGACCGCGGAGGACCTCGGAATTGATCTGGAGGCAGCAAAGACGGCTTTTGCACCTTACTGCTCGGAGATCACGGAGACGGTTACGGCAGAGAACTTTACGGAGTAAGAAGCGCCCGGACAGCGACGGCAGGTCTGCGCGAGCAAGCTCGCACATTCACGCAGCCGCGGTCCGGGATTTTTACTTTTACAGGTCTGTTCCGCGCCGCATGGGGTTTTCCGGCACGGAACAGACGCAAAGCAAGGGGGATTCCTGTGTCTTATGCAATCATTCAGACGGCGCTGGACAACGGACTGATTTACGGTCTGGTGGCGCTGTCGCTGTTCGTGAGCTTTATCATTCTGGACATTTGCGATCTGTCTACGGACGGCTGCTATATGCTGGGAGCCGCCGTGGGTGTGACGGTGACGATCGCCGGTCATCCGATTCTGGCAATTCCTGCGGCAATGCTCGCGGGCGCGGCCTCGGGCTATGTAACGGCCCTGCTGCAGACGGTATTCGGCGTTCCGAGCATATTGGCCGGAATCATCGTGAACACCGGACTGTACACCATCAACCTGCTGGCAATGGGAATGAAGACCAGCCTGAATGTCATAGGAACGGATACCATCTTCGATCTGTTCGAGACGCTGCAGAGCGGGCCCTTCTGGAAAACCTGGAGCAGCTCGGTGCTGCTCCTGATCATTGCAGTGCTGGTCTGCCTGCTGCTGTACTGGTTCCTGGGGACAAGACTCGGACTGTCGATTCGGGCGACCGGCGACAGTGTGGCGATGGTCCGCGCGAGCTCCATCAATCCGAGATTTACGATCACCGTGGGTCTGTGCCTCTCCAATTCCCTGACGGGACTGGGAGGATGCCTGATCGGGCAATACAACAGCAACGCAGAGATCAACATGGGGACGGGGATGGTGACCATTGCGCTGGCGTCCCTTGTCATCGGGACAACCCTGTTCGGCCGCCGGAAAATGATCCTGCGGATCATGGGTGTAGTGGCGGGCTCCGTCATTTACCGTTTCATTGTGGCACTGGCGCTGCGGCTGAATGTGCCGACCCAGGCCTTCAAGCTGGTATCCGCTGTCATTGTTGCCGTTGCCATCGCCGCACCGGCCGCACGGCGCCTGATCCGGAACAAGAAAAAGGAAAAAGCAGCCATGCAGGCCAGAAAGGCCAGAAAAGCGGCAGCTGCCGGGAAGGGAGGAGCGCATGCTTAAGCTGGAAGGGGTGACCAAAACCTTTTATCCCGGGACGAGCAACCGGAAAACCGCACTGGACCATGTGGATCTGCTCCTGCAGGATGGAGATTTTGCGGCGATTGTCGGCTCCAACGGAGCGGGAAAATCGACCCTGTTCAATGCCATTGCCGGCTCCTTCATCACCGATGAGGGCAGCATCGAGCTCGATGACATGGACATTACCTTTATGAAGGAGCACCGGAGGAGCCGGTTCATCGGGCGCCTGTTTCAGGATCCGCTGATGGGAACCGCACCGCATATGACGATCGAGGAGAATCTCTCTGTCGCCTTTCTGCGGGCGTCGGCCGAGAAGGAAACGGCCTTGGGAAGGTTCGCACAGGGCTTCTCGAGGATCAGCAGGAAGGAACGCGAGCTGTTCCGGGAGCGTTTGTCCGAGCTGAACATGGGGCTGGAGGATCGGATGGACAGCCCGGTGGGGCTTCTATCCGGCGGGCAGCGGCAGGCATTGACGCTCCTGATGGCCACCGTGGTGACCCCCAAGCTCCTGATGCTGGATGAGCATACGGCGGCGCTGGATCCTGCAACGGCGGAAAAGGTGCTGGAACTGACGCGGCGGATTGTTGCGGAGAGGGGGATCACCTGCCTTATGGTCACCCACAACATGCATCAGGCGCTGGAGCTGGGAAATCGGACGCTGATGATGGACAGCGGACGGATTGTGCTGGACGTGCAGGGAGAGGAACGGGACGGCATGACGGTGGAGTCCTTGCTGGAGAAGTTCGCGCAGAAGGCGGGACAGCAGCTGGACAACGACCGAATCCTGCTCTCGCAATAGAATATGCCCGGCCGCCGGTTTCGATCGTGGAGTTGCCTGCAGGTAGCCGATTCACGTTGAAACCGGCGGGTGCGGAACAGAGCTGCCGTAAAAAGGGAGGATGCCGGGAATCCTTTCGGACGCCCGGCATATTATGAAAAAGTTATTGGTTGTATTGGCTTGTTGCTATGGTCTTAGTGTAGGGGACAATCGTGACGGTAAAATGGTCGCTTGTTTAAATGTCGTTGAATAAAAAATGAACAAATTATGAATGACATCGCATGAAGCATACAGGAGACAGGATAGAGAGGCAATTGAAACGGGTGGTCTTCCTTCTGGCCGGGGAGGAGGGTCAGAAGGAGGCAGGAATCTGCCGGGAACAGCTGCGGAGCGAGGGCGTGGAGGTGCAGGCCGTTTCCTGCCCGTCGAAGGCTGCGCTTTCGGAGCTCCTGCAGAATCGGATGCCGGCGGGCGATGTCAGGGAGCATACGCTTTTTGTGACCGATGCGGCGTGGATTTGTGAGGCTCTTCGCGGGGAGGGCTGCTGCGCTGCAGGGTATCTGCACCGGGAAAACAGCGGAGAGAGCTTCCGGGGCGTCCCCTATGTGATCGAGGAGCCGGAGGCCATTGATGCGGATTCCTATGAAAAGATCTGGCAGAGAGCGGCCGGCCGCCCCTGGTGCATTGCGCGAACGGAGCGGCTCGTATTGCGGGAAATGGTGCCGGAGGATCTGGAGACCCTGTACGAGCTGTACGAGGATCCGGAGGCGCGGCGCTTTCTGCCGCCCTTAGCCGCGCGGCGCGAGGAGGAGCAGGAGCTCCTGAATGCCTACATCCGGCGGATGTATCCGTTTTACGGATACGGCATGTGGGCCGTGTGCCGGAGGACGGACGGCAGGATGATCGGGCGGGCAGGGCTTTCCCCTTGCCAAAACGGCGGGAATGCCGTTGAATTGGGATATCTGATCCGCTGCGACCTGCGCAGGCAGGGGCTGGCCCGTGAGGCAGGGGAGGCGGTGCTGCGGTTTGCACGGGAGGAGCTCGGAGAGGAGCAGGTGCTGCTCTATACGGATCCTGCCAACGAGGCCTCCCGGCGGGTGGCGATCTCCCTTGGCTTTGCGCTGTCGGCGCGCGAAGGCGGGAGAGAGAAGTGGACAATTCATTGGAATGCACAGGCTGCCGATTCGCGATGAAAGCGGCGGCCGACAGGGAGGTTGGCAGGAATGATCAATGCGCATTACCTGGAAATGCTGGGAAAGAAATCGGTGATTCGTGAGCTGTCGGAATACGCGGCGGCTCGGGCCGGAGAGATCGGCTATGAGAACGTGTTCGATTACAGTCTGGGGAATCCGTCCGTTCCGGCGCCGGAGAGCTTTACGGAGGCGGCGATCGGCATGCTGCAGACCATGGAGCCGCTGCAGCTGCACGGCTACAGTCCGAGCCTCGGCATCCCTTCCGTGAAGGAGAAGCTGGCCGAATCCCTCAACCGCAGGTTCGGAATGAACTACCGGGCGGAGCATATCTTCCCCACCGCGGGCTGTGCGGGAGCACTGGCGCATGCGCTGCGCGTGGTGACCAAACCCGGCGACAAGGTGCTGGTGCAGGCACCCTATTTTCCGGAATATGTCCCCTACATCAATGACACCGGGGCACAGATCGAGGTGATTCCGGGAAATGCACCGGACTTTCAGATCAATTTGAAGGAGTTGGAGAAGCTGCTGCAGCCGGGCGTTGCCGCGCTGCTCATCAATTCGCCCAACAACCCGTCGGGCGTGGCTTATTCCGAAGAAACGCTGCGGCAGCTGGCAGAGCTTCTGGAGGCGAAATCCAAAGAGCTGGGCTACACCGTTTTCCTGCTGTCCGATGAACCCTACCGGGAGATTGCCTTTGACGGAAGGAGCATTCCGTATCCTGCGAAGTTCTATCCGCACACGCTGACCTGCTATTCCTTCTCAAAGTCACTCTCCATTCCGGGGGAGCGCATCGGTTATGTGGCGGTGAATCCGGCCTGTGAGCACGCGGCGGAGCTGGTGCCCATGTGCGGACAGGTCTCCCGCGGGATCGGGCACAACTGCCCCTCCTCCCTCATCCAGCTGGCGGCGGCCGAGACAGCGGATGAGACAGCGGATCTGGGGGTCTATGAAACCAACCGGAATCTCCTGTACCGGTGCTTTAAGGAGCTGGGCTTTGAGGTGACAAAGCCGGACGGAACCTTTTACATCATGCCGAAGGCCTTGGAGGAGGATGCGGTGGCCTTCTGCCGGAAGGCTCTGCAGTATGATCTTGTCTTTGTGCCCTGCGATTCCTTCTGCGCACCGGGATATTTCCGCGTGGCCTATTGCATTGCAACGGAAAAGGTAGAGCGGTCCCTGCCGGTGATCCGGCGCTTTGTGGAGGAAACCTACCGGTGACTCCTATTAGAGAGACGACGGAAGAGACGACCGGTGTGAAACGGAGGTTGGGATGGAAATATTGAAAGCAGCGTTGTTCGGTCTGGTGGAGGGCATCACGGAGTGGCTCCCCATCAGCAGCACCGGGCACATGATCCTTTTGAACGAATTCGTAAAGCTGAATGTCTCCACGGAATTCTGGGACATGTTCCTGGTGGTCATTCAGTTCGGTGCGATCCTGGCGGTGATTCTCCTGTACTGGAAGACGATCTGGCCGCTGGGGATTTACAGGCACAGGAAAAGGACCCGCATTGTATGGAAGGAGGAGACGCTCCGGCTGTGGCTCAAGACCATTGTCGCCTGCATCCCGGCAGCCGTCGTCGGTCTTTTGTTTGACGATTGGCTGGATGAACACCTGTACAACTGGCTGGTGGTCGCTGTGATGCTGATCTTGGTCGGCATTGTGTTCCTTGTTGCGGAGCGCCGAAAGGAGGGGGATGAGCCGCAGGTGACGGAATTGTCCGCCCTTACCCTGCGGCAGGCATGGATCATCGGCCTGTTCCAGCTGGTGGCTGCGGTATTCCCGGGAACCTCGAGATCCGGCGCGACCATTATCGGCGGTCTGCTGATCGGCGTTTCCCGCACGGTGGCGGCAGAATTTACCTTCATCCTTGCCATACCGGTTATGGCGGGAGCAAGCCTTCTGAAAATTCTGAAATTCGGCTTTACATTTACGGCGGCGGAGGCTGCGATCCTGCTGGTAGGCATGGCGGTTGCTTTTCTCGTCTCCGTGATCGTAATCCGCTTCCTGATGGGTTACATCCGCAAGCACGATTTCAAGCCGTTCGGGTGGTACCGGATTGTCCTGGGCGCTCTGGTCATTGCCTATTTCGGCTGGATCCGCTGATCGCCCGCTCAGGCACGCCTCGGGCACATTTCACAAAAAAATCGCGCAATTTTCGGCAAATTCATTGACAGCTTTTGGGGGTTGTGATACGTTTCCACTTGACAGGGTCTTGAAAACAATCGAATCGCCCGGACAGCAAGCGCGGAAAACGATGGCAGGGTGGTCGGAAGGAGGCGTTATGGGCGCAGCGAAGAAGCCGGTTGCTACGGTAAAGGCAAATTTTAACACAAAGACAGCAGCTCCCGCGAAGGCGGCGACAGGTTTGACAGAGGAAACGCAGAAGGCAGTTGCACAAGAGGAGAAAAAAGTGGAAAAGAAGGTTGAAAAGAAGGCTGTTGTGAAGAAGGAAGCGCCCGCGGCAAAGGTGACGGAGAAGAAGGCTGCTCCTGCGGAGAAGGCCGTCGAGAAGAAGGTTGCTGCTCCGGTGGAGAAGGCGGTCGAGAAAAAGGCTGCTCCCGCAGAAAAGGCGGTTGAGAAGAAGGCTGAGCCGGTGAAGAAGGCAGTTGAGAAGAAAGAAGCTCCTGCAGCGAAGATTTCGGCAGAGATCATTCTGCAGTACAACGGCAACGATTACACCTATGACAGACTCCTGCAGTCCGCAAAGGATGTGTGGCAGTACGATCAGGGCAGAAATGTTGCAGATTTCAAGACGGCCAAGATTTATGTGAAGCCGGACAACAACAAGGCATATGTCGTCGTCAACGGAACGGAGGAGCTCTCCTTCGACATCTGATTCGCCGAACGATGC
>CAVAUJ010000016.1:0-47693 GCA_963591995.1 Succinivibrio sp. | reverse complement strand
GTGGTATTTTTATGCAATTTGGAGGATTTAACAGAATGAAAGACTCGTTGTATTTGGTAGCCGGCTACCTGTTAGGTTCAATTTTAGGTATTGCCGCAGTCGTGGGCATTATATGCCTGATTCTCAAATAACAAGCTTCACGATCATGGAAAGCAAAATAAAGATAAAGCAAGTAGCCTTCGAAGGCTGCTTTTTTTATGGCAACACGTGCCTAAAACGTGGGCAAACACTCTAAAGGAGGACAAAAATGGAAGAAAACAAGACGCCGGAAGGCGGAAGCGAAAAGACATTTACTCAAACTGAATTGGACGCGATCATTGGCGACAGATTAGCGAGGGAGCGCCAGAAGTATGTCGACTACGACAGTTTGAAGGCGAAAGCGGCAGAGTACGACAAGGCGCAGGAAGCAAGTAAGAGCGAACTGCAGAAGGCAACGGAAAAGGCCGGAGCATTGCAGAAGGAGCTTGACGCGCTGAAGGCCGCTAACAGTACCAGAGAAGCCAGGGAGAAGGTGGCGAAGGAAATGGAAGTGCCTGTTGAGCTTCTGACAGCCAGCACGGAAGAGGAGTGCAAGAAGCAGGCGGAAGCATTGCAGCGGTATCTTCCGAAAACCAAGAAGTATCCCGGCGCCAAAGAAAACGATTCAAAGAAGAATCAAGCAAGCAGTAATGATCAGTCAATGCGCGAGTTTGCGCACCAGATTTTCAAAAAAGGAGATTAACAAATGGCAGCTTTAATTACTACTGATTTCGACATTCCCGCAGAGATTTCCGCAGGCATCTTCAAGAAGGCGCAGAGCGGGTCCACTTTGGCACAGCTTTCCGGAGCAAGACCGCAGAAGTTTGGCAAGCAGCAGGCGTGGATCCTGACCGCCGCACCGAAGGCAGAGCTTGTGGGCGAGGCAGCAGCTAAGTCGCCTACTCCCGCAACCTATGCTCCGAAGGTGATCAACCCGATCAAGCTTCAGGTCACCATGAGATTTTCTCAGGAAGTACAGTGGGCGGATGAGGATGTGCAGATTGGCGTCCTGCAGGATCTGGCAGACAACGCCGGCATTGCGCTGGGCAGAGCGCTTGATCTGGTTGGCATCCACAAGATTAACCCTCTGACCGGCGCGGTATCTTCTCAGGTAAAGGAAGGCCTTACGGATACCACGCAGGTGGTCACCCTCTCCGGCACTGCCTATGATGAGGCGATCGAGGCGGCGGCAGGCGTGATCATTTCCTCCGGATATACTCCGGCCGGTATTGCGATGGATCCTTCCCTGTCCTTCGGCCTGTCTACCATGAGAGACAAGGAAGGCAGAAAGCTTTATCCCGAGCTTGGTTTCGGCCAGAATGTAACCAACTTCGCCGGCATGAGCGCCGCTATCTCTGATACGGTGTCCGCCAAGAACGAGATCGCAACCGCCAGCAACTTGTTGGGTATCGTTGGCCAGTTCGACGCCTTCAGATGGGGCGTACAGCGGTCCATCGGCGCTCACCTGATCGAGTACGGTGATCCGGACGGTCTTGGCGATCTGCAGAGACAGAACCAGATCGCTATCAGAGCGGAGATTGTCTACGGCATCGGCATCATGGATACTAAGGCGTTCGTAAAGATCAACGGAGGCGAATAATGCGGTACCGGTATAAGCAGACCGGCGTTGTGGTGGAGTCCAGCGGTGAGCTGGATTCCACTCTTTTCACTCCGATTGAGGCGGCGGCAGTAAAAGAAAAGCCGGCAGAGACAAAACCACAGGAAAGCCGCCAGAGTAAAGGCGGCAAAAGCAGAGGCGCTAAATGAGATATGCAACCGTGGAAGAGGTAGAGGCAGGCTTCAGAGATCTGACCGATACGGAAAAGCAGCAATGCGAGGCCATGCTGGAAGAGGCGGCGATCATCATTGACGTTTATAACCAGAAGGCCGTGGAGGACACAAAGAGCCTGCAAACACTTCGACACAGGCTCAGGGCGCAGGTATGGGATACTAAAAAGCCCGGATCAACCAGCTTGTTCTCCTGACGGCGCAGATCAGCCAGGCGCGAGCGGATTGCATCAGCAGCTTCGGAGGAAGAAACGGAAGCGGCAGCAGGAGCCGGATACCAGTAAGGCAATCACATACGATGGGGAGAAAGTACAGACTTCCGGCGGTTATGACGCTGCAGCGGAAACTACAATGCGCCGGTACATGCTGGAGAAGAAAAAGAAGCGATCCGCTGCTGCCGTGGTCGGATCAGTTGCCGGCCCAGTGTCACAAACCTCGCCGCTGACAAAAAACAACGGCGTTTTTCTACAACGGGGCGCATGATTTGACGTTTACGTCTTACGTACATATTGACACCACATGTAACACCATGCATAATATTAGCCGAGGTGGAAAGATGTCAAAATGGGATAAGCTTTTAACAATAATATGTAAACTCTCCAAAGATCTACGCTTCGATGAACTTCGGAAGGTACTGGAGAGCTACGGGTATGAGATGAATGCATGAGAACGCTGAATGATTACATGAAAATGAATTACCGGATGGAAATTGTGACGGATCGTGAAGAAGGCGGCTATGTCGTATCGTTTCCGGACCTTCCGGGATGCATTACATGCGGGGAGACTGTAGAGGCGGCGCTTTCCAACGCGGAAGACGCAAAGAGGGCATGGATAGAAGCGGCTCTGGAAGAGGGGATAGAAATACATGAACCGAACGATCTGAAGGATTATTCGGGGCAGTTCAAGATCAGGCTTCCAAGAAGCTTGCACAGATCACTTGCGGAGCACTCAAAAGAGGAAGGAATCAGTATGAATCAATACTGCGTGTACCTTCTATCGAGAAACGACGCAGTTTATTCTAAACAGAGCAAATAGCAAAACAAAATATAAGGCGAGAAGAGAGCGCATACGAGGAAAATCAGAGAATAGCAATTCAAACGCGAAGGAGCAGGGTGAGAGCCCTGCTCCTTTTGTTGATTCCGTCTTGACATCGCACAGATATTCCGGTAGAATAACGTGAATTTTTTGTAAATACAAATGTCTTTGTATACGATACAACGTGACATTGACGCAAAGGAAAGAGGTAAAAAGTTGGCTAAGTATGTTGTAAAGCGCGTGCTGCTGGCGGTGGTTGCCATGTTCCTCATCTGCTTCATCACTTTTTTTGCGATGAATGCAATTCCGGGCGGACCGTTCAACGGTGAGAAGGCAAAATCCGATGCGGTTATGCAGGTGCTGAACGCCCGGTACGGGCTGGATCAGCCGGTCGGCGTGCAATTCGTAAATTATATGAAGAATCTTCTGCACGGAGATTTCGGTGTGTCCCTGAAAACCGGACGGGATATCTCGCAGACGATCATGGAATCCTTTCAGGTTTCGGCCAGGCTCGGAATGCGCGCGGTGATCGTAGCTCTTGTATGCGGCCTTGTTCTGGGCTGCGTTGCCGCACTGAACCGCAACAAGTGGCCGGATCACGTCATCATATTCTTTGTCACGCTGCTCACCGCCATGCCGAGCTTCGTGGCGGCCTCCCTGCTGCTTCTGGTATTCTGCATCCAGCTCGGCTGGTTTCCGGTATGGAGCACAGGAAACCCCAGCTACGTGCTGCCGGTGCTGGCGCTCTCGCTCTCCCCGATGGCCTACATTACACGATTGACGAAGACCAGCATGCTGGATGTTCTGGGACAGGATTATGTGCGTACGGCTAAGGCAAAGGGCGTTCGTCCCGCCAAAGTGATTTTCGTGCATGCGCTGCGCAACGCACTGATCCCTGTGATCACCTATCTGGGGCCGCTGATTGCAGGAATCCTTACCGGCTCACTTGTCATCGAGAAGATCTTCACAATCGGCGGACTGGGATCGAAATTCGTGGATTCCATCACCAACCGGGATTATCCGATGATCATGGGAACAACCATTTTTCTGGCGTTCATCATGATCCTTATGAATCTTGTCAGTGATCTTGTGTATAAGCTGGTCGATCCGCGCATCTCTCTGGATTAAGGAGGAAGACATCCAATGGCACAGAATTACGAGGTACCTACACCCAAAAAGAGACTTTTGAGTCTTCAGCTGGATCCTGCACAGTTTGAGAAGGCGACGGAAGAGGAAAAAAAGCAGCAGGATGTCATGGCGGAATCCACTACGTTTCTGAAGGACGGACTGCGCAGACTTCGCCGGAATCCGCTGGCAATGTTTGCCATTGTGGTACTCATCCTGGTGGTTCTGACGATGATTCTTGCACCCATCATCGTCCCCTACAGCTATGAGCAGATCATCACCGTGGAGGGCGTGCGCGATAAGGGCGCAGCCAACATGGAGCCGTTCCAGTTTTCTGCGCTGGAGCAGGCCTATATGGAAAAATACAACGTCAAAATTTTCCCGCACATCATGGGAACGGATGAGCTGGGACGCGATTATTTCATCCGTGTCATTTACGGCACCCGGGTTTCCTTCCTGGTAGGTCTGGTGGCTGCCATCATGGTGGCGGTGATCGGCACCATTTACGGCGCCATCTCCGGTTATTGCGGAGGAAAGGTGGACCTGATCATGATGCGGATCGTGGATATTATTTATTCGCTGCCGGATCTTCTGATCATCATTCTGCTGTCTGTGGTATTCAAGGAAACACTGGATTTCTCCGCCATTCCGATTTTCGGAAAGCTGGGGACGAACATGGTATCCATGTTCATTGTCTTTGGATTGCTGTACTGGGTCGGCATGGCCCGGCTGGTGCGCGGTCAGATTCTTACCATTAAGAACAACGAATACGTGCTGGCTGCCAAGTCGATGGGAGCCTCCGGCAGCCGTATCGTCCAGAAGCATATCCTGCCCAACTGTCTGTCGGTGATCATCATCACGACGGCGCAGCAGATTCCCTCCGCGATCTTCACGGAGTCCTATCTTTCCTTCCTTGGACTGGGTGTCTCACTTCCGATGCCGTCGCTCGGATCTCTGGCCAACGCGGCGAGATCCGGCATGCAGTCGTATCCGATGCGGCTGATGTTCCCCGCGATGGAAATCGTATTGATCGTTTTGTCCTTTAACCTGCTGGGGGATGCACTTCGCGATGCGTTTGATCCCAAGCTGAAAAAATAAGGAGTGTGGCATGTCTGAAGCAATGAACGAGTGGAAGAAAGACGATCCGACCTCCCCTGCCAACCGAGGGGGAAAGGAAGAAGAGAAGGTTCTGCAGGTGAAGGACCTGCACACCACCTTTTTCACCGATTCCGGCGAGGTGCAGGCGGTCAACGGTGTGAGCTTCTATGTGAACCGGGGAAAGATTCTGGGCGTTGTCGGAGAGTCCGGCTCTGGCAAATCCGTTACGGCATATTCCATCATGCAGATTCTTGCGGATACCGGAAGGGTGGTCAGCGGGGAAATCCTCTTCAAGGGAGAGAATGTCCTTGCGTATGACAAGAGTCAGCTGGAGGCGTTCCGCGGAGCCAGATGCTCCATTATTTTCCAGGATCCCATGACATCCCTGAATCCGACCTTTACCATCGGCTGGCAGCTGCGGGAGGCGCTGCAGCTCCACACGCAGTACAAGAGCAGAAAAGCGGCGAACAAGCGGGCCATTGAGCTGCTGGAAATGGTGGGTGTCAATGAGCCGGCCAGCCGCATCCGGCAATATCCTTTTGAATTGTCCGGCGGCATGCGGCAGCGTGTCATGATCGCCATGGCACTGGCCTGTGAACCGGATGTTCTGATTGCAGATGAGCCCACGACGGCACTGGATGTTACCATCCAGGCGCAGATTCTGGAGCTTATGAAGGATCTGCAGAAGAAGCTGGGCATGGCCATCATCATGGTGACGCATGACCTTGGCGTCATTGCCTCCATGTGCGATGAAATCATTGTCATGTACGGCGGCCGTGTCTGCGAAAGAGGAACGGCGGACGATATCTTTTATCGTCCGTGTCATGAATACACCAAAGGGCTGCTGCGCTCCATTCCGAATGCAGACAACATGAACGAGAAGCTGGTGCCCATCGGAGGATCTCCGATCAATATGCTGGCGATGCCGAAGGGCTGTGCCTTCTGTCCGCGCTGCGACAACGCCATGAAGATCTGTCTGACGGAGCAGCCGGAGGAGCTGATGATGCCCGACCATCATTTTGCCGCCTGCTGGCTGAACATCAAGAAGGCTCTGGATGAGGAAAAGGCAGCGCAGAAGAACGAACAGACTCCTGCAGCGTCCGAAGAGGAGGTACACGCATAATGGCAGAAGAGAAGAAGCAAAGCGAATACCTCGTGGATGTGAAGGAGCTGAAGCAGTATTTTCCGGTGAAGACCGGTATGTTTTCTTCCATCCCGCTCAAGGCAGTGGACGGTGTCTCGTTTAACATCAAGCCCGGAGAGACGCTGGGACTCGTAGGAGAGTCGGGCTGCGGCAAGACAACGGTCGGAAGGTCCCTTCTGCGTCTGTATGAGCCGACGGGAGGAGAGTTCTATTTTAACGGAGAACTCGTCACACAGAAGAACATTCACCCGCTGCGCAAGCAGATGCAGATGGTGTTCCAGGATCCGTATTCTTCCCTGAATCCCCGCATGACCGTCGAGGACATCATCGGGGAGCCGCTGGATATCCACAAGCTGTATTCCGGCCGCGGGGAGCGCCATGATAAGATCATGCACCTTATGGAGCTCGTGGGGCTGAATGCGGAGCACGGGACCCGTTATGCGCACGAATTCTCCGGCGGACAAAGACAGCGCATCGGCATCGCCAGAGCGCTGGCCGTGAATCCGAAATTCATCGTCTGTGATGAGCCGGTGTCTGCGCTGGATGTCTCCATTCAGGCGCAGGTTATCAATATGTTCGAAGAGATTCAGGAGAAAATGGGCGTGGCCTATCTGTTCATTGCCCACGATCTTCTGGTGGTGCATCACATCTCCAACCGTATCGCGGTGATGTATCTGGGACGGATTGTGGAGATCGCCGATGCGGATGAGCTCAATGCACATCCGATTCATCCGTATACGCTCTCCCTGCTGTCTGCGGTTCCGATTCCGGATCCGAAAACAGCGAGGGCCTCGAAGCGCATTGTGCTCGAGGGGGACATTCCTTCTCCTCTGCATATGCCGAGCGGCTGCCCTTTCAGGACACGCTGCCGCTACGCAACGGAGCAGTGCGCAAAGGAGTGCCCGCACTTGACAGATCGCGGGAATGGGCATATGGTTGCGTGCTGGGTGAAGTGATGCTGTCTGCATGCATGGAACGGCTGCAAGAGCACCGAAGGTGCCGGGCGGCTCTGTGAAATGTTGATTCCGGGTTCTCTTCTTCGGGGGAGAGCCTGTTATCAAGGTTCGGGAAATTCCTGAACCGGTTGTATAGGCAGGACGGTTTATCCGTCCGTAATTTCCAAGCTATGGGAGGAATTATGAAAAAGAGAGTATTGGCACTGGTGCTGACAGGCGTCGTGTCTGCCAGCCTTCTGGCCGGCTGCTCGGATGCCTCTTCTGCGCCTTCCGCTGCTGCGGACGACGCCGGCAGCGAGAGCACCGAGGAGACCGCGGAGGAGTCCGCAGAGGGAACGACGGAAACGGCAGATGCATCCGAAGATCCGGTTTATATGGAGTTCGAAAATTCTGCAGAGCACAGCTATGCACCGAACTGGGATGCATTCGACAGCCTGATCGATGAGATTCGTCTGGATACGGATTCCGCATCCCGCGAGGCGAAGATGCACGAGGCCGAGGATATGCTGATGGCCACCGGCGCAGTGCTGCCCATCTACTATTACAACGATCTGTATCTGGAGAAGACCGAGTGGACCGGCAACTATTCCACCGTGTTCGGCACCAAGTATTTCATGTATTGCAAGAAGAACGGTGAGAACGCCGATGTGATGCGCCTGAATCTGGCTTCTGAGCCGGATCATCTGGATCCCGCATTGAACTCCACCGTTGACGGTGCTTGCCTTGCGGCAAACTCCTTCGTTGGTCTGTACACCTCCGATGAGGACGGCAACATCGTTCCCGCTCTTGCAGACGGTGAGCCGGAAATCTCCGAGGACGGCACAACCTATACCATCCACGTGAAGGAAGGCCTGAAGTGGTCGGATGGCTCGGATCTGAATGCAAACGATATTGTTTACTCCTGGAATCGTGCGGCAGATCCGTCAACGGCATCGGATTATTCCTACCTCTTCTCCGTATTTGAAGGCTACGGCGATGGCTCCGCTCCGGAGCTTGCGCTGGAGGCAACGGATGACTACACCATTACCTTTACGCTGACCGCTCCCTGCCCGTATATGATGAGCCTTCTGTCCTTCCCGGTATTCATGCCGGTACAGCAGGCTGCGGTGGAAGCTGCTGCCGATTGGGAGACCAATCCCGGCTCCTGGGCATCGGAGGCAGGCTTCGTAACCAACGGCGCATACACGCTGAAGGAGTGGAAGCACAACGAGTCCATGGTCTATGTGAAGAATCCTTACTACTACGATGCGGAGAACGTATCCGTAGATGAGCTGGACTTCATGCTGTCTGCAGATGATATGACAATCCTTAACGCATATAAGGACGGCTCCATTGACTTCGCAGATACGGTTCCCACCAACGAAATCGGCAACCTTAAGGATGGCGATGATTTCCACATCATCCCCAACATGGGCACCTACTACGTTGCCTTCAACGTAAATTCCTCCATGTTCGAGGGACTGACGGCAACCCAGGCTGCACTTGAGCGCCGCGCCATCGCCAAGCTCATTGATCGTCAGTACATTGTTGACACCATCGGCCAGACGGAGCAGCAGGTTGCAACCTCCTTCGTTCCTGCCGGCATGAGCGACAGCAACGGCGGCGTCTTCAAGGTCAATGACGATGCGTATACCTTCCCTTATGCGGATGATCTGGGCTACTACAGCGCAGATGTTGATGTTGACGGTGCCATTGCGCTTCTGAAGGAAGCCGGCTTTGAGTTCGATGACAACAACATGCTGTCGGAATCCACGCCGATCCACATCAACTACCTCACCAATGAGGGAACCGGACACGAGGGCATTGCGCAGGCCATCCAGCAGGATCTGGCCGTCATCGGCATCACCATGGACATCAGCGTTGAGGATTGGCAGACCTTCCTGAACGACCGCAAGCAGGGCAATTTCGACGTTGCCCGTGAAGGCTGGCTCGCCGATTACGACGATCCGATCAACATGCTGGAGCTGTTTACCTCTGATTCCGGCAACAACGATGCTCAGCTCGGCAAGTAATCCGTACACGGATAAAACCGGCTGATTCATAATCCAGGAAAAGAGATCCCCGCCTGCATCCTCAGGATGCGGGTGGGGATTTGCTCTATGCAGACAGAATGTGCTAGAATTTCGTGTATTCATGGGTATGGCGACAGGAACAGGACAGGAGCAGGATATGGCTGAAATGCAGGATTCCACCCGAATTTTCAAGGAACGGGAACGGATCGGTCATGCGGCACCCTCCGACCCCCAGGTTTCCGGGGAGCATGAGACGGCGTGCGGTGTGCCGGAGGGCTTTGACAGCGGCACCATCGAGAAGACAATTGAATTCTTAAGTCCTGAGGAGCTTTATCGGGATCTGCTGGTCCGCGTGCGCAGATATCACCCGAGCGAAGATCTCTCCATGATCGAGCAGGCTTATCAGCTGGCCTATAAGGCACACGATGGGCAAAAGCGTAAGAGCGGTGAGCCGTACATCATTCATCCGCTGGACGTTGCCATTATTCTGGCGGATCTGGAGATGGACCAGGAAACGATCGCAGCCGGGCTTTTGCACGACGTGGTGGAGGATACGGTCTATACCAAGGAGAACCTCACCGACACCTTCGGCAGCGATGTCGCAGAGCTGGTGGACGGTGTGACGAAGCTCAAAAAGATCAAGCTTTCCGGAGACTACGCGGACAAGACGCAGGCCCAGCAGGAGATGCAGGCCCAGAACCTGCGCAAGATGTTTCTGGCCATGGTCAAGGACATCCGTGTCATCCTGATCAAGCTGGCGGACCGTCTGCACAATATGCGCACGCTCCAATACCAGCCGCCGGAGAAACAAAAGCGCATTGCACAGGAGACGCTGGACATCTATTCTCCGATTGCGTCCCGTCTCGGCATCAGCAAAATCAAGGTAGAGCTGGACGATCTTTCGCTTCGGTACCTGCGGCCGGAGGTTTACAACGAGCTGGTCCAACAGGTCCGTGAACGGAAATCGGAGCGGGAGCACTACGTCGAGGAGATTGCCGAGCACGTCGCCAGGGCCGTAAAGGAGGCCGGCATTGAGGCAAGAGTTGACGGCCGCGTCAAGCATTTTTTCAGCATCTACAAGAAGATGGTGAACCAGCACAAGACCATGGATGAGATCTATGATCTTTTCGCGGTTCGGATCATCGTGAATACCGTGAAGGACTGCTATGCCTCTCTGGGTGTGATTCATGAGATGTACAAGCCCATTCCGGGACGCTTCAAGGACTACATTGCCATGCCGAAGGCAAACGGCTACCAGTCATTGCATACGACCCTGATCGGGAAAACGGGCCAGCCGTTTGAAATACAGATCCGGACCTTTGAAATGCACCGGGAGGCGGAATACGGCATTGCGGCCCATTGGAAATATAAGGTTTCCAGTGACGGGCGGAAGGTAGATGAGTCCGAGCAGGAGAAGCTGATCTGGCTGCGTCAGATCCTGGAGTGGCAGCAGTCCATGTCGGACAACAAGGAGTTCATGCAGCTGCTCAAGAGCGACCTGGACCTTTTCTCGGACAGCGTGTACTGCTTTACGCCGGGGGGCGAGGTGAAGAATCTCCCTGCCGGGTCGACGCCCATCGACTTTGCCTATGCGGTTCATTCCGCGGTCGGCAACAAGATGGTGGGAGCCAGAGTCAACGGGAAGCTGGTGCCCATCGATTACGTCATTCAGAACGGCGACCGGATCGAGATCATGACGTCGCAGAACTCGCGCGGTCCAAGCCTTGACTGGCTGAACATCTGCAAGAGCGCTTCGGCGAAAACGAAGATCAATCAATGGTTCAAAAAGAACCAGAAGGAAGAGAACATCGTCCGCGGAAAGGAAGCGTTCGAGAACTATTGCAAAGCCAAGGGACTCAAGGAGGAGCAGCTCGTCAAGCCGGAGTATATGGATGCCGTGCTGCGCAAATACGGCTTCCGGGAGTGGGATGCGGTTCTGGCCGCCATCGGACACGGCGGTCTTAAGGAAGGGCAGGTCGCCAACAAGCTGCTGGAGCTCTATGAGAAGGATCATCAGGCACATCTGACGGATGCGGAGATCCTTCGTCAGGTAGAGGACAATGCGGCAAAGCCGCATATGCACCGGCACAGCTCCGGCATCGTTGTGAAGGGCATTCATGATGTGGCGGTGCATTATGCCCGCTGTTGCAACCCGGTGCCGGGGGATGAGATTGTGGGCTTTGTCACAAGAGGGCGCGGCGTCACCATTCACCGGACAGACTGCATCAATATGATGAATCTGCCGGAGATCGACCGGGCAAGACTCATTGATGCCGACTGGGAAAAGGGCGCGGACACACCGGGAGACGATTTCGAGGCGGAAATCAACATCTATGCAACGGACCGCGCGGGACTTTTGTCGGATATTTCCAGAACCTTTACCGAGAAGAACATCTCGATCGTCGGCGTCAATACCAGGACCAACAAGCAGGGCTTTGCGACAATGAATGTTATTTTCCATGTCGGCGGCACGAAGGAGCTGGCGGCGATCATCGAAAAGCTGCGGCAGGTCCGCAATGTGATTGATATCAAGCGCGCCTAGTCATTTAAAAATCGATGTACCGGGGAACGGAAGGAGTGTCTATGGCAAAAGTGATCATCGGCAGCTACGTCGTCGGCGCAGTGCAGACGAATGTATATTGCCTCCATCCGGAGGGCAGTGCGGAGACCGTGCTGGTGGATCCGGCGGATCACGGCGGTGCGCTGGTGGATGCGCTGGAGGATCAGGGGCTGAAGGTGACGGCCATTCTCCTGACCCACGGCCATTTTGACCACATAGGCGGTGTGAGCGAGGTGAAGGAGCGGACCGGTGCAAAGGTATATGCCGGTGACGGGGAGCTGCGCCTTCTGGCGGACCCGGAGGATAATCTCTCGGCCGCATACGGGAAGAGCATCCGTGTCAGGCCGGATGTGTTGCTGCGGGACGGAGAAACGGTGGAGCTGGCGGGAATGGACTTCCGCTGCATTTCCACACCGGGGCACACGGAGGGAAGCTGCTGCTATTATATCCATCCGTCGGACGGTGAGCCGATTCTCCTTGCGGGCGATACGCTGTTCGAGGAATCCGTCGGACGCACGGATTTTCCGACCGGCTCGATGAGCCGGCTGGTCCGTTCGGTGCGGGAAAAGCTGTTCACACTGCCGGAGGAGACCCTGGTCTGTCCGGGGCACGGCGCAGCAACGACCATCGGACATGAGAAGCGCTACAACAGTGTGGTATCGGGAGAATGAAAAATGCTGCGGGTTGATGAGAACATAGATTTGTATCGGTATGAAATACATTCTCTGGTAAAGGCATTTTATCCGGCAGAGGATGTGAAGGTCTGCATCGACGGAGACGCCTCTGCAGAGACTGTGAGAATGCTTTGTCCGGAGGCCTTCCTGCGGATTGCATTGGAACCCGGAAAGATCACACTTTCCTTTGCCGGCGATGAGGATGCCGCGGTGCACCGGAGGCCGGACGGCGCGGCGGTGGATTATACCGTGAAATCGCAGGCTGCCAAAGGCGATATAAAGACCTTTTTGTATCAGTCTCTGTGTCGTTATACCGGGCGGGTACTGCCGTGGGGAGATCTGATCGGCATCCGTCCTGTCAAGATCGCGATGACCAGAATGGAAGAGGGCGCCTCCGCAGAGGAGGCGTCCGATTTTCTGCGCAGAGAGCATCAGGTGTCGGCGGAAAAGGCGGAACTTGCCGTGGACATCGCGCAGAGAGAGAAGAGAATTCTGCAGAACATCCACTATGAAGGCGGTTACAGCCTTTACATCGGCATTCCGTTTTGCCCTACCACCTGTCTGTATTGCTCTTTTCCCTCCTTTCCTGCCGCACAATGGAAGGACCGGATGGAGGACTACCTGACCGCACTGGAACGGGAAATGGAGGAGACGGCGGCCCTTATGAAGGGCAAGCTGCTGGATACGGTATACATCGGCGGCGGCACACCGACAGCTCTGGAGGCGGAGCATCTGGATCGCCTGTGCAGCAGCATTGAACGCATCTTTGATCTTCGCAGCATACAGGAATTCACCGTGGAGGCGGGGCGCCCGGACAGCATCACGAGGGCCAAGCTGGAGGTGCTGCGGCGGCATGCTGTGACCCGGATCAGTGTGAATCCGCAGACCATGAAGGAGGAGACCCTGCGGCTGATCGGCAGACATCACTCGGTACAGCAGGTGGTGGATACCTTCCATATGGCAAGAGATTGCGGATTTGACAACATCAACATGGACCTCATTCTGGGACTGCCGGGGGAGGGAACGGAGGATGTTGCGTCGACGCTGCGGCAGATTGCAGAGCTCAATCCCGACTCGCTGACCGTTCATTCACTTGCCATCAAGCGGGCGTCCAGGCTGCGCAGGATCATTGATGAAAAGGGATATCCGGTTCTTGTCAACACGGACGAAACGATGAAGCTTGCGGCAGAGGGTGCAGCGGCGATGGGGATGAAGCCGTACTATCTTTACCGGCAGAAGAATATCTCCGGGAACTTTGAAAATGTGGGATATGCCCGAGAAGGCAAATACGGAATCTACAACATTCTCATCATGGAGGAAAAGCAGACCATTCTGGCACTCGGTGCAGGATCCGTCACCAAGAGAGTCTATCCGGACGGGCGGATTGAGCGCTGCGACAACGCCAAGGAGGTGACGGTATATCTGGAGAATCTGGAGGAAATGCTGGAACGCAAGAGGAGGCTTTTTGCGGAGACAGGCACAGCTTCTGTCGCCCGGGGGTGACATACATCCGTTGTCGTCCGCAGGGATGTCTTGACTTTTGCGGTTAGTCATAATAAACTTCAATTAAGTTATCTATGACTAACTACAAATGCGCGGATGTCTCTGACGGCTTCTTTGCCGATGGGTATTGCGGGAGCGGATTCACAGAGACATCTGTCGATGGCGAAAGGAAAGACAGATGAGTGTTGTGATCATAGGCGGCAATGAATGTATGGAGCGCAGATACAAAGAGGTTTGCAAAAAGCACGGCTGTGAGGCAAAGGTATTCTGCAAGTTCAAGGGCGGCATGAAGGACCGCATCGGTTCCCCGGATCTGATGATCCTGTTCACGCATACGGTTTCCCACAAGATGGTGCAATATGCATTGAACGAAACGGCAGGGAATACCACCGTCATTCGTTCCCACACGAGTTCCATCTCCTCACTGGACCAGATTCTGGAAGAGCATGCCGTTTAAACAACGGATGGACGCATGGATCGGTATTCTGCGGTATGCCGGGGCAAAGTTCTGTTTGCCCCGGCATATTTCGGTTCCGGGGGATTGACGCGGGTTGGTTTCACATTAGAAAGATTGTCTTTACAAAAGATTCACGTGAATCTAACATGATGGAAAGTTAAACATACGGTGATTCCGCAGACTTTTCCGACGGAAGGACTTGCAGACGGACTGCGGACACAGGGAAGGTTAGAAACGGATACCGAAGAAACGGATACCGAAGAAAGACAGAAAAAGGAAGGAAGACATCATGAAAATGAACTGGGGTAAACTGGGACTGTTTGCAGGCGGCGTGCTCTTTGGAACGGCGGGGATTTCGATTCTCTCGAGCCGTGAGGCAAAGACCGCTTATACGCATTGCACGGCTGCCGTTCTGCGCGGCAAGGATGCGGTTGTAAAGACAGCGACAACGCTGAAGGAGAACTGCCAGGACATCGGCGCCGATGCATCGGACATCAATGAAAAGCGCTATGCAGAGGATGAGGCCAGAGCTTTGGAGGAGGCCAAGGCCTTTGTTGCGGAGCATGAGAGCAAGGAAGAGGCATAGACGGAATGAAATATCTGATTCTTCACGAGTCTGCCCACACCATGCGTGTTCATATGGCGGGGTATCGAATGTCGATGGATCAGGCGGACATTCTGGAATATTACCTGAGAGATCTGCCCTATGTGGCGGAGGTGAAGGTATATGACAGAACAGGGGATGCGATCATCACCTACCGCAGGAATAAGGAGTACAGAGAGCAGCTGATGGAGGCTCTCTGTGCTTTTTCTTATCAGGATCCGAATGCGGTCGCTCTGGTACCGGAGCAGACCGGAAGGGCATTGAATGCAGAGTATCAGGGCAAGCTGGCGATGACGATTGCGGGACGCTACATCCGCAAGCTGTTCCTGCCGCTGCCGCTGCAGATCGCCTGGACGGTGACGAGGAGCGTGCGCTTTATCTGGAAGGGACTGTGCTGCCTTGCCGGGGGCCATTTGCAGGTCCCGGTGCTGGATGCCGCAGCCATTCTGGCTGCCATGCTGACGGGCGATTTTAACACGGCGGGCTCGGTCATGTGGCTGCTGGACATCGGAGATCTGCTGGAGGAATGGACGCACAAGAAATCCATCGGCGATCTGGCGCGGTCCATGTCCCTGAAGGTGGATAAGGTGTGGATGAAGACCGCTGACGGAGAGGATGTGCTGGTCAATGTCAGTGATGTACAGGCAGGCGACCGGATCTGCGTCCGCACCTCCAACATCATCCCGCTGGACGGAGTGGTAACGGAAGGCGAAATGAGCGTCAATCAGGCTTCCATGACCGGCGAGGCTGTGCCTGTGGTCAAAACCGGCGGCAGCTATGTCTACGCGGGAACCGTAGTGGAAGAGGGCGAGTGCGTGGTTGAGGTCACCCGGAGAGCGGGCACCGGAAAATACGACCAGATCGTCCGCATGATCGAGGAGTCGGAGAAGCTCAAATCCAACACAGAGACACGGGCTTATCATCTGGCGGACTCCCTGGTTCCGTATTCTCTCGGTCTGACGGCGGCGGTGTACCTTCTGACCGGAAATGTGGCGCGGGCCATGGCATCCCTGATGGTGGACTTCTCCTGTGCTTTGAAGCTGTCCATGCCGTTGGCGGTGCTCTCCGCCATTCGCGAGGCGGGAGCCTACGACATTGCGGTAAAGGGCGGCAAGTTCCTGGAGGCCGTGGCAGAGGCGGATACCATCGTGTTCGACAAGACGGGAACGCTGACACACGCGGCACCTGCCGTGGCGGCAATTGAAACCTTTGACGGCGAGAGCGAACAGACGGCATTGCAGGTTGCGGCATGCCTGGAGGAGCATTTCCCGCACTCCATTGCCAATGCCGTGGTGAACGAAGCGAGGGCTCGGAGCATTGATCACGCGGAGATGCATACGGAAGTAAAATACGTGGTGGCCCACGGCATTGCCAGTGAGATCGGCGGAAAGCGGGCGGTGATCGGAAGCCGTCATTTCGTATTTGAGGACGAGAAGTGCACGGTGGCGGAAGAGGACCGGCCCCGTCTGGATCGGCTGCCTCCGCAATATTCACACCTGTACCTGGCCATTGACGGACGGCTGAAGGCGGTGATCTGCATTTTCGATCCGCTCCGGGAGGAGGCAGCCGAGGTGATTCAGGCCCTGCACGTGCAGGGAATCAGCAAGGTTTGCATGATGACCGGTGACAACGAGAAAACGGCAGAGGCTGTGGCGGCCACCCTGCACCTGGATGAATTTCACGCCGAGGTTTTGCCGGAGGACAAGGCAGCCTTTATCCGAAGGGAGCATGAGGCGGGCCGCAAGGTGATCATGGTGGGGGACGGCGTCAACGACACACCGGCACTCTCCGAGGCGGATGTTGGGATCGCCGTCAATGACGGCGCGGCCATTGCAAGGGAGGTGGCGGACATTACGATCAGCGCATCGGACCTTCGGCAGCTGGTGATCCTGCGTCATCTTTCCATGAAGCTGATGGAGAGAATCGATCGGAATTACCGCTTTATCATCAGCTTCAACGCCGGTCTGATTGCATTGGGCATTGCAGGCATTCTGGCGCCTGCAACCTCGGCACTCCTGCACAATACGTCCACACTGGTGACAGGTCTGCAGAGCATGTCGAATCTGATGCCGCAGACCGCCATCGAAGATCCGCAGAAGCGAAGCCTCGAGGCCGCCGGGGCCGCGGCGGCGCCGGAAAAGCGAGGCTGACAGGACAACTCTGCCAGGCCCGTCGCGAACCGGTATATGTACAGCAACGCGGATGAATGAATGTGAGGTGTCGCCGGAATATTCTTCCCGGCGGCACTTTTTCGGCGTTTGTGGTAAAATGTCACTGCTGTATCCTGAATCCTGACGAATAGGGGGACGTTTATGCGGCAGTTGTCCCGGAAAACCATACGAAGAACCATTATCCTGCTGGATGCACTGGCGACATCCGCTGCGCTTTTTCTGGCTCTGACCCTGCGCATGTGGAGCCGGATCGAGCCGTGGAAGGTGCAATTGTACAGCATCATCTATATTCTGAATCTGTTACTCTACCTGTTCTGGAACACGTATCGAAGAGCCAAGAATCACGAATATGACATTGCGGAGCTGGATCCCTTTACCAATGTCATGCACATTGTAAGAGAAAAGAGTCTGCAATATGCGGCCTTGATAGTTATCCTCGCGATGACAAAGACCTTTATCAGGGTATCCAGACTGGTATTGCTGTTCTGGTTTCTCCTGGACGTCCTTCTGACGGGAGCGGCAAGACTCGGGCTTTGCGCCAGCCTTCGCCGCATGCGGGCCGGAGGCCCCCTGTGGGGGACGAGATACCTTCTGGTGACAACAGGAGACCGGGAGGGATTGGCCAGAGCCAGATTGGACAGAAGTCTTTCGGCGGGGGAGAGCGTGGCGGATGTTTTTCTGTGGGATCTTCAGCGCGGGGAAGAGCAGGGAGAGGAGCTGCTCTCTTTGGTGAAGCGTCTGCAGGAGAGAAGCGGGACGGCCGGCGGCACGCAGCGGAAGGAAACGGACGTTTGCTGTGTTCTGTATCTGCCGGGAGCGGAGCGCGGACTTCGCGACAGCATCATCCGCAGTCTGCGGAGAGAAAAGGTGACGGTGAAGGTTTTCCTCTTCGGCTACGGACACGCTCTGCCTGCGAAGATGATCCGCGACACAGGCTCCTTTGCGGCTGCGGAATACAATTCATTGACGGAGCGCTGCCGAGTGTTCGGCGTGGATTATGTGGTTTCGGATGTGGAGACCGCAGCCTTCTCGGTTCTGGACCTTGTGGAGGAGGAAGAATCTCTGAAGGGAGCGTATCTATGCTTCTCCAACGTGCACACGCTCATGATGGCGCAGAAGGATCCGTCGTACATGGAAATTCTCAATGGCGCCGCCTATACCTTCCCGGACGGAAGTCCCATCGCGGATTATCAGCACAAGCACGGGCACTCCCGGGCGGAACGGGTCGCCGGTCCGGATTTCATGGATGCGGTGTTCCGGGCTACGATGGACGGCAGCGTGAGTCATTATTTCTATGGCTCCACGCAGGAAACCATTGACAGGCTGCGTGTGAATCTGCAGGAGAGATATCCCGGAATCCGCATTGCCGGCCTGATTTCGCCGCCCTTCCGGAAGGAAACGCCGGAGGAGGACGCCGAGACGGTGCGCCGGATCAATGCATCGGGGGCGTCTCTTGTATGGATCGGTCTGGGAGCCCCCAAGCAGGAACGGTGGATGGCGGAGCATGCGGGAAGGCTGAACGGCGTCATGCTGGGCGTCGGCGCAGGGTTCAATTTTTACGCGGGAACGATCAAAAGAGCGCCGGTGTGGGTTCAGAAAATCGGCTTCGAATGGCTCTACCGCCTGTTCCAGGATCCGAAGCGCTTAGCCAGCCGCTACATTGTCACCAATTTGCAATATACGGGATGTCTTCTGCGGGATCTGTTCCGCAGGGAAAAAGAGTGATGGAGAGGAATGCATGACGGGAATCTCAATGCTGTCGCCGGTCTATCTTTTGTTTTTGGCGGCAGCTTGTCTGGTACGGTATCTGTTCCCCGTTCGGTTCAAGGCGGCAGCGCTTCTTGCCTGCAGCCTTGTTTTCTATTGTACATGGAATCCGCTGTGTCTGCCGTTCCTGCTGTTCACCATTGTGAGCACGTACGCGACCGGGCGGTATGTCGGAGCACAGCCGGGAAAGGACGGAGGGAGGCTGCGCCGCCTTGCGCCGGCTCTTTGCATCACCGGGAATCTTGGCATCCTCATCTTCTGTAAGTATTGGGGGATGCTGTTTCCGGGGATGCTCGATCAAAGGCTCCTGCCGGCCGGCATATCCTTCTATACCTTGCAGGCGATCGGCTATGTCATGGACTGCAGCCGGGAGGGCTGCGGAGAGGAAAGCCTTGCGGAATATGCCCTTTTCGTGTCTTTCTTTCCGGGGATTCTCTCCGGACCGATTGAAAGGAAGAAGGGGCTTCTGGCGCAGGTGCAGGGACTGCGGGATGAGGCATCGCAGGGGCACGGGAGTGCGTTAAGGGAGGATTCCGTTTACGGGAATCTGCGAAGCGGCGCCATGATCATGCTGTGGGGGTACCTTCTCAAGATGGTGCTGGCCGATCGGATTGCGATTGTGGTGAACACGGTCTACGGGGATCTGAACGCCTGGAAGGGAACCATGGTGGTGCTGGCAGCCCTTCTGTATTCGCTGCAGATTTACTGTGATTTTGCAGGATATTCGGCCATTGCAATCGGCTCCGCGAGAGTTCTGGGCTTCCGTGTGATGCAGAACTTTACGGCGCCGTATCTGGAGACCTCCGTTGCCGGGTTCTGGCGGCATTGGCACATCTCACTTTCCTCCTGGTTTCGGGATTATCTTTACATTCCGCTGGGCGGAAACCGAAAGGGAAGGCTCCGTCAATACGCGAATCTGTTGGTGGTCTTTGCCGTCTCCGGACTGTGGCACGGTGCGGACATCACGTTCCTGATCTGGGGGCTGCTGCACGGAATGTATCAGATTGCGGGGCGGGTGACACAGCCGCTTCGAAGGCGCGTGGCTGGATTTTTAGGAATCAATGCACAGGGTGACTCCCACCGGCTGCTGCAGAGGACCTTCCTCTATGTGCTGGTATCTGCCGCATGGGTGTTCTTCCGGGCGGATGATCTGTCCATGGCCGTCGGTGTTTTCCGTGCGATGAAGGGCGTGCATCCGTGGGTTCTGACGGACGGGAGCCTTCTGCAGCTGGGGCTGGATACGCCCAACTGGATCCTTCTGTCGGCCGGCTTGCTGCTGCTGTGGCGGAGGGATCACCTGCAGAAAAAGGGCATCTCCCTGCGGCGATGGATCTGCGGGCAGGGGCTGTGGCTTCGGTATCTGCTGCTGATCGGAGGGGTGCTGCTGGTCCTTGTCTGCGGCGTCTGGGGGCCGGGATACGATGCGTCCACCTTTATTTACAGTCAGTTCTGAGGAATGCGATCCATCTGTTACGGAAGCGCACCGGACCGGCGCGCTTCCTGCGGCATGCAATCCGCGGGAAAGGGAATCCGACAGGAGAACCGGATGAGGAAAAGAACGAAAAGATTTTTATCGGCGGCTGTCCTGCTGATGCTCACGGGCGCAGCACTTTTCGGTGCGGCACGGCTGGTGGAACGCAAGGACAGCCGGGAGAAAAACGGGCCGTATCTGGAGCTGGCGGACAAAGCGGATGTGCTGCTCCTTGGCTCTTCCCACATGATCAACGGGGTGAATCCGGCGGCATTGTACGAGGATTACGGCATTGCGGCCTATAACCTGGGAGGGCACGGAAATGTCATGCAGGTGACCTATTGGGAGCTGGTCAATGCGCTGGACTACGGAACGCCCGGGTATGTTGTCATTGATACGTATCTTCTGGAGAAGGACTACCGTTATCTGGATGTTATGTCGGAGGAGGCATCGGAAGAGGACAGGAGCACGGCGGTGGATCAGCTGCATGAGGTGATGGACTTTTTCCCGTGGACCGTGAACAAGGAGGCGGCACTGGAGGATTTGCTGGAGGATCCGCAATTGCGGCAGGAGTTCCGGTTCGACTTCATCCGTTACCACTCCCGGTGGTCGTCGCTGACCAGAGAGGACTACGAAGGGACCTTTGGCAGACCGGAGGGGGACTCGATTCTGGGAGCCTCCATGCACTATACCGTGGACCCCTCGGTGAAGGTATATGAGAGGATTGACCCGGCGGATTGCATGGAGGAGGAGACCGTCGGAAAGGAATATCTCCGGAAGATTCTGGAATTGTGCCGGAACAGGGGAATCTACCCGATTCTGGTGCAGCTGCCCTTTGCGGAGAACGAGGATCTTCAGAGAATTGCCAACGGCGTACAGGCCATTGCCAATGCATACGAAGTGCCGTTTCTCAATATGAATTATGTAGAGGGGATCATCAACGCGGAAACGGATCAGCAGAGCCAGACGCACCTGAATGTGCAGGGCGCGGCCAAGACAACCGCCTGGCTCGGAAAAATTCTTTCGGAAGAGGTGGGGGTGCCGGATCGCAGAGGAACGGCCGGGTATGATGCCTGGGAGCAGGGGGTTCGCGATTATCATCAGCAGATTCGGAACAACATCCTGCATCCGAAGGATCTGTATGCGGAACTGATGTGCCTTAATTTTGATGATGTCAGCTCCATTATCTTCATTAACAACGATTCCGTCGCCTTTTATGATGAATCGCTGAAAAAGCTGATCAAGAATTTATCCGGGACGGAGGGAATCGAAACGATGGCGGGGGCACCGTACGGCTATTGTCTGGTGCGCGATCCTGCCACAGGTACGACGGAAGAGACCATGGAGAGGGTTTCGCTGGAGAACATCCGGACCAGCTTCGGCACGGTCAATTTTACTTCTCTCGAAAACTATGATCTTCTCAGCGTCGGGGAGAATCTCGATGAGAATCAGCTGGATTACGTCAACAACGGAGACATTGACGTGCAGATTCTGCTCTATGATTCGGATACGGGAGAGAAAATCGGACACCTGTATTTCAGCAACGGCGGTCTGCTGCAGATGGGCGAATAACCGGAAAGGGTGCCGGGGCTGTTCATAAATCTGTGGATACCGAACGGGGTAATTGGCCAAAAGTGCCGGAAAGGCGAGAGCTTTTCCGGCACTTATTGTGTCTTGCCCCTTTGAGGACGCAAGGGTATCCTTGAATTGTCTTCCAAACGCTCCCTGCGGCCGCGGGGCAGAGGAAGACATGGGAAAAGATTTCACACATCGGAATCCTGTCTATGGATGCGGCTGCTCTGTCTGCCGTTCCTCTTTCTCAGCAGCACACAATTTCTGACACAAACCGCGTGCGTCCGCCCTCATTGCCGTGGAAAAGGGAGTATTTTACATAAATACCTGACAACGGCGCGAGGAAAAAGAAAAAGACGGACACACAAAATGCGAAGAATCCCTTGCCACACGGAAGAGCCTATGGTAATATCTTTCTTGCGTTTGATGCTCCGCCGCGTCAGACGCAGATGAATATGCTGGCATGGCTCAGTCGGTAGAGCGTCGCATTGGTAGTGCGGAGGTCCCGGGTCCGATTCCCGGTGCCAGCTTATGGTTTAAGGTGTAGCTGAATGGTTTCAGCTGCACCTTTTTTGTTGCTGCCGCAGAGGGGAAAGAGGAACAGGGCGAAAGGGAAGATTGTGTTCTTTCAATCGGACAAAAGAGGAGATCGGGTTCTTTCCATGCGTGAAATCAAGGCTTGCACGGATGGAGAAAGGACGAAGATCATGGAGCGGGAAGCAATGAGGAAAAGGAGAGCATTCTCTCCGGTAATGACAGCCCTTCTGGCGGTGCTGGTTCTGGCGGGCTGTACACTGACCCTGCTGGTGGTTCAATTCCGGAGGAATATCGCAAGACAGCAGGCACAGCAGGCGAAGGACGAGTCCGTTGCGCGGCAGCTGGAGGAGATCCGGCAGTATCTGTCGGCGGTGGATGAGACCCTGCTGAACGGGCAGCTGACGGACGCCGACGGCTACGATTCTCTGTTTCAGGAGGTCAGCGCCATGCAGCAGAATCTGACGGATTACAAAGAGAACAACGTCATTGCGGACGATGCCATCGGGCAGAACCTGGATGATGTGATTGAGCAGCTTTCCGCAATTCAGACGAATCTGGAGGAGGAACGAAAGGTCAGTGAGAGCCTCTGGGCCGGTGTGGATTCGACGGAAACGACCGCTGCAGCGACAAGGGAAGAGAACAGAAAGAATGCCGAGCAGCTGCAGCAGACCGTTGATGTGCAGCTTTCGGACGTGAGGGAGGACATTCGAAAGCTGATCCGGGAGGCATCCGGAGAAAGCCGGGAGGAGTACCAGGAGCTGCTGCACGTCTTAAACGGAACCGACTCCGACCTGGATTCTCTGGAGAAAACCATTGCGGCAAACCATGACAGAATACAGTCGGCCATCAGCAGCGGGATGGGCTCCATCAACGGAAGCGTCAGTAATGTTCGCACCACGCTGACGGCAATGCAGGAGCTGCTGAACACAGTCAGCGAGCAGAATGCGCGGCTGCAGTCGGAGTGGGAAACCATTTCCGCCAATCAGGAGGCAATGCAGAATTCCATGGCGGAAGAGCAGAGAAACCTGTTCTCTTCGGCGGAGAAGCGGCAGGAGCAGCTGGAGAATCTCCTCCGGAGTGAGCTGGATGAGCTGTGTGAGCGGATTCTGGAGAACCAGCGGGGATTGCAGGAGGAGCTCCTTGCGCGGCACGCACAGCAGCAGGAAACGCTGGAGCACGAGACGTACGGCCTGGCGCAGCTGGAGCAGCTGCTGCGGGAGTGCGGCGAACGATTTGATGCGCAGGAGAAGCTGCTGGAGGAGCAGGGCGCAATTCTGAGCCGGATCATGGAGCTGCAGAACGGCGGGGCGACAGACGGTTCGGAAACAGGAAGCACGGATCCGGAAGAAGCGTCAAAAGAAGCGCCCAAAGAAGCGGAGAGCGAAACGGAAACAGAAACACCGGCTCCCTCCGGGAGCGACACGGAGGAAACCGGTGAAACGGAAGCCGGGGAAACGGCTTCCTCGTTCTGACAAAGATACAGAGGAAAGCGTATCGGTTCATTTGCCTGCAAGCGGTCAATTCGGATTGTCTCCGAAAATGCGCGTCCTGTGAGGCTGCAACGCGGTGATCAATACGCTGCCAAAGAGAACGCAGCAGATGATTTCTCCGGCGCCTACCGTGAGGGCGAAGAACCAGAGGGCCCCGGGCGTTCCATAGGCATAGCGCAGAACGAGGGGAATGATGATTGCGTTGGAAATCACGGGAGGGAGCGTGCACAGGAAGCGGTGCTTCCGGAGACGATGGGTGAGGACGGCGCCGATCAGCGTGGCGAGGGTGCCGAAAATAACGTCAGGCAGTGCGCTCCCTGTGAGCAGGTTGGCCAGAAGACAACCGACGGCAACGCCGGGGACGGCGGCCGGTGTAAAGAAGGGGAGGACGGTCAGCACCTCGGAGAATCGCACCTGGATGGCACCGCTTGCCAGATCAAAGCCGGCGGCAAGCTGGGTCAGAACAATGTAGAGGGCGGCGATGAGGGCAGCCTGGACGCAGAATAATACCTTGTGATTTTGATGAGTTTGCATGATGTGTCTCCTTTAGTTTTGTGCGAGTGGGAAGGATACCGCGGCCTGCAGGGGACGCGGCGAACACTCGTGGAACATGGTTAACGAAACAAGCGATACGTTACCACGGAGCTCCCGCGGATGCAACACAAACGTAACATTTTTGCCTTCCGGTATTCCATGCGGTAAAATGAAGAGATCTTTATATCTGAATGTTTAATGCTGTGCACAGAAAGGTTTGATTGATACCGATATGAATTACGGAAGAGCGGGGCTTGCCAGACGCGCCAAGAGCCTGGATTCCAAGACGACGAAAAGAGCCAATAAGGTGGGGCTGATCTTTGGCCTGCTGGTTTTCCTGCTGATCGTGGGAGCCGTCAGCGTTGCGATCTGCGCGGGGCTGGGAGCCTTTAACGGAATCATTGATTCCGCTCCGGACATCGGCAACATCGATGTAACACCGACCGGCTATTCTACCTTCGTATACGACAGCGAGGGCAACCAGACGGCGAAGCTGGTTTCCACGGATTCCAACCGTATCCCGGTGACGCTGGACATGGTGCCGGAGGATCTGCAGCATGCCTTTGTCGCCATCGAGGACGAACGCTTCTATCAGCATCCGGGCATCGATGTGCAGGGAATTCTGCGTGCGGGCGTGATCGGGATCACCAGCGGCGATTTTTCGGAGGGTGCCAGTACGATCACCCAGCAGCTGCTGAAGAACAACGTGTTCACAGGGTGGACGGATGAGTCCTTTTCCGAGTCGCTGCGCCGCAAGTTTCAGGAGTGGTATCTGGCCATTGAGCTCGAGAAAACCATGAGCAAGGACGAGATCCTCCTGAACTACATGAATACCATCAATCTCGGACACGGCACGCTGGGTGTGGAGGCGGCTTCCAGGCGGTATTTCGGCAAATCCGTGAGTAAGCTGAACCTTTCGGAGTGCGCTGTGATCGCAGGAATCACACAGAATCCGAGCTACTACGATCCGATCACCTATCCGGAGCACAACGCGGAGCGCCGCAAGAAGGTCCTGGGCAATATGCTGGAGCAGGGCTGGATCACGCAGGCGGAGTACGATGAGGCAATGGCGGACGATGTCTACTCCCGCATTCAGGTGGTGGACAACAATACCGTTGACAATGCCGTCAATTCGTATTTCGTGGATGCGCTGACACAGGAGGTGCTGGATGACCTGATGGAGAACGGCTACACGGAGACACAGGCCTACACGCTCCTGTACAGCGGCGGTCTGAATATTTATTCCACGCAGGATTCGGAGATCCAGGCCATCGTGGACGAGGTGGTGAACGACGAGAGCAACTATCCCAACGGCACCCGCTGGTATCTGAATTACCGTCTGACGGTACAGTCTGCAGACGGAACCATCACCAACTACAGCACGGAGATGATGGAGAGCTATTTTAAGAAGTCGAATGCGTATTTCACAATGATTTTCGACACAAAGGAGGATGCGCAGGCCAAGGAGGAGGAATACAAGGCAGCTGTTGTAGGAGAGGGAGATACGGTGCTGGGCGAGAGCGAGAGCATCACGGCGCAGCCGCAGATCTCTCTGACGCTGGAGGATCAGCACACGGGAAATGTCCTGGCCATTGCAGGCGGTCGCGGTGAGAAAACAGCCAACCGTACCCTGAACCGCGCAACGGATACGCTGCGGCAGCCGGGCTCGACCTTCAAGGTGGTGTCCACCTATGCACCTGCGCTGGATGCCGGCGGCATGACGCTGGCGACGACGCAGAACGATGCCCCCTATTCCTATGCAGACGGGACACCGGTGCGCAACTGGTACGGAGAATCCTACCGGGGACTGTCCTCGTTGCGTCTCGGAATTCAGAATTCCATGAACATTGTGACCGTCAAGACACTGGTGGACATTACGCCGGAGCTCGGCTACCAGTATCTTCTGGATTTCGGCTTCACAACCCTGGTGAAGGATGAGGTGAGGAACGGCAAGGTCTACTCGGACGTGCAGCCCACCCTGGCGCTCGGCGGCATCACGGACGGTGTCAAGAACATTGAGCTGAATGCGTCCTATGCGGCCATTGCCAACGGCGGTCAGTACATTGAGCCGAAGCTGTATACAAAGGTGACGGATCACGACGGGAATGTGATTCTGGATGCGGAGGAGATCCGCGAGAAGCGCCAGGTGATCAAGGAAACGACGGCCTGGCTGCTGACCAGCGCCATGGAGGACGTGGTCACAAAGGGAACCGGAACGAGGGTCAACTTCGGGACTACGCCCATCGCCGGCAAAACAGGAACCACCTCGGACGAAAACGATGTATGGTTTGCCGGATATACGAATTATTATTGCTGCACAACCTGGGCGGGCTACGACGAGAACACGGATCTGGTGGGCTCGGAATCCGGCATCGCCAAGACCATCTGGCGCGGCGTCATGGAAAAGGTTCACGAGAATCTGCCCTCCTCTGATTTTGAGAAGCCGGCCGGCATTGTGCAGATGACCGTGTGCCGCCTTTCCGGAAAGCTCCCGGTGACAGGACTGTGCGACGGCTCCCTGACGACGGAATATTTTGATGAGGACAATGTGCCTACGGAGAAATGCGATGTGCATTATGAGGGCACCATCTGCGCATACTCCGGGCTTCCTGCGGCGGATGCCTGCCCGTTCAAGACAACCGGTGTTGCAACCTATTCGGAATCCGGATTGCAATGCATCCATACGGCAGAGTACATGGCACAGAGCAACATTGCGGAATTGATCGCACAGCAGCAGGCGGAGATGGATGCCGCAGCGGCAGAGGCGGCGGCAAATGCGGCGACGAGCAACGCGCAGGCGACCCTGGATGCGGCGAATGCAGCGCTGCAGGCGGCGGCTGCCAACCTGCAGACGGCGCAGGATACGCTGGTGGCAGCACAGCAAAGCGGGGATGCCGCAGCGGTGGCCACAGCACAGCAGGCGGTTACGACCGCCACGACCAATTACAACTTTGCACAGCAGCAGGTGACGGCGGCGCAGCAGGCTCTTTCGCAGGCGCAGCAGAGTGCG
Organism: Succinivibrio sp.; assembly: GCA_963591995.1. Lineage (GTDB taxonomy): Bacteria > Bacillota > Clostridia > Lachnospirales > Lachnospiraceae > CAG-791. The sequence continues at coordinate 20,167 of CAVAUJ010000016.1, read as the reverse complement.
GCGGCAGGAACGGAAGGCACGGCAGGAGAGTAGGAGAACGGGAAATGGCCTACTATACCATACGGAAAATCGGAGAGGGTGAATACGAAGAGAAGAGATCCCGGTTTCTGGGGGAGGCAATTCCGATCTCCTCGGAAGAGGAGGCGGCTGCCCACCTTGCACGGATTCGGAAGCTGCATTATGATGCCAGGCACCATTGCAGCGCGTACGTGCTGGGAGAGAATCGGGATCGCAAGAGGGCCTCGGATGACGGAGAACCGCAGGGAACGGCGGGACTCCCGATTCTGAACGTGATAGAGGGCGCCGGGTGTACCGGCGTCCTGATTGTTGTCACGCGGTATTTTGGCGGGACGCTGCTGGGAACCGGCGGCCTTGTCCGTGCCTACACGGCCGCGGCGAAGGCTGCCCTGCAGGCGGCGGAGCCGGTATGTATGCGGGAGGGTGAGATCCTGCTGCTGACCATGGAGTATCCTTTTCTCGATTCTGTCCGGCATTATCTGGAGAGGGAGGGCATTGCAAGCCGCGGGATTGAGTATACCGAAAAGGTGCAGCAGAGCATTGTCGTGCCGGCGGAGGGTGTGATGCGCGTCCGTACGGATCTGTGTGAATTAAGCGGAGGTAAGATTCAGGTTAATTCTACGGAAAAAGGATTTTATGGTTTTGACATTGGAATGGAGGGAGTCTAAACTGATACTGCTGTTTTGAAAAAGTGACGGTTCCGTCCCATCCTGATTTTCCTGTAATGGATCCATTTGGAAAATCCGAAGGTGGCTGGCGTGTAATCTATGGCAGGAAAGGAGGTGGTTTTCATGGAACGAGGGACATCGGACGGTTCGGCCCCAGGACGAAGTTGCATTAAAACCACACATAAAGGAGGATTCTTGCCATGGAGTTCAGAGAAGAAGAGGAGCGTCAGAATGAAGAAATTCTGATCGGTCTTCTGGAGTCCAAGCAGTATACAAAGCTTCGCCAGGCGGCCGCGGAAATGCAGGCAGCAGATGTTGCGGCCGTGATGGATGATCTGGAGGATGAGGATTCCCTCAAAATCTTCCGCATCCTGCCGAAGGATATGGCGGCGGATGTTTTTGCGGATCTGGACATTGATGATCAGCAATACATTATCCAGTCCCTTTCGGACAAAGAGGCATCCAGTGTGATCGACAATCTGATGGCGGACGATGCCACGGATTTTCTGGAGGAGATGCCGGCAAACGTCGTGAAGAAGATTCTGGCCAACGCGCGTCCGGATACCCGGGCGGACATCAATCACCTGCTGCGTTACCCGGAGGATTCCGCAGGCTCTGTCATGACGGTCGAGTATGTGGATCTGAAGGAGGACATGACGGTGGCGGATGCCATCGAGCGCATCCGCAGCATCGGTCTGGATTCGGAGACGGTCAACATTTGCTATGTCCTGAACAAAGAGAGGATTCTGGTCGGGACGGTGGCCCTGCGATATCTTCTGATTCATAAGCCGGAGGAAATCATCGGCGATATCATGAACGAGAACGTGATTTCCATCGGAACGCTGCTGGATCAGGAAGAGGTGGCGGACGCCTTTCAGAAATACGACTTTACCGCGATGCCGGTTGTGGACAACGAAAACCGGCTGGTGGGCATCATTACCATCGATGACGTCATGGACATCATGGAGGAGGAGGCCACCGAGGATATCGAGAAGATGGCGGCCATTGTTCCTTCGGACAAGTCGTATTTCAAGACGGGGATTCTGGAAACGTATAAGAACCGCATGCCGTGGCTGCTGATTCTGATGGTTTCGGCCACCTTTACGGGAGCGATCATTACGAGCTACGAGAATGCGCTGGCGGCCTATGTCATATTGACGGCGTACATTCCGATGCTGATGGATACCGGCGGAAATGCGGGCTCACAGGCATCGGTGTCCATTATTCGCGGATTATCTCTGGATGAGATCGAATTCGCGGATTTGCCGAAGGCCCTCTGGAAGGAGCTGCGCGTTGCTTTCCTGTGCGGCGTGACGCTGTCTGCCACCAATTTCGTGAAGCTCCTGCTCCTGGACCGGCTGAATGTAACCGTCGCCCTGGTGGTGTGTCTCACCCTGGTGGTTGTGGTCGTATTCGCAAAAGCCATCGGCTGCTGTCTGCCGCTGGTGGCCGCCAAGATCCATCTGGATCCTGCGGTGATGGCTTCGCCCCTCATCACCACCATCGTGGATGCGGTATCCTTGCTGACGTATTTTCAGATTGCGACGCACCTGCTGCATTTGTCCGCCTGAGAAGGGCACCGGGAGGAGCGGCTGCGCGAACGGGCGAGGCGTCGGAACATCGACCGGTTTGTCATGTGTCTGAATACGGAACGGAATAGAATCGAATAAATTAAGAAGAGAGCTCCCTGCAGGTCTTCCCTGCCGGGGGCTCTCTTCTTATTATTTCTGTCAGCGATTATCCGGCAGCTATTATTTGGAGAAGCCGGCGCGCTTGCGCAGTCTCGGATCCAGAATCTTCTTGCGAAGGCGAAGATGCGTGGGCGTGATCTCCAGAAGCTCATCGGTGTCCACATATTCAATGGCCTGCTCGAGGCTCATAATCTTGGGCGGCACCAGACGCAGCGCTTCGTCGCTGGAGGAGGTGCGGGTGTTGGTGAGATGCTTGGTCTTGCATACATTGATCTCAATGTCCTCGGATTTTCCGGACTCACCGACGATCATGCCGGAATACACGTCCTCACCGGGGCTGATGAAAAGAGCACCGCGCTCCTGAGCATTGAACAGTCCGTAGGTGACGGCCTGTCCGTCCTCAAAGGCAATCAAAGAGCCCTGCTTACGGTAGGTGATGTCTCCCTTGTACGGCTCATAACCGGCGAAAATCGTGTTCATGATGCCGTTTCCCTTGGTATCCGTCATGAACTGGCCGCGGTAGCCGATAAGACCCCGGGAGGGGATGCGGAACTCAAGTCGTGTGTAACCGCCGTTGGCCTGTCCCATGGACTGAAGCTCGCCTTTTCGCTGCCCAAGAACCTGAATGACGTTGCCGGAGAATTCCTCGGGCACGTCGATGATGCATTGCTCCATGGGCTCCAGTTTTTTGCCGTGCTCATCGGTGTGGTAAATGACCTCGGCCTTCGAAACGGCGAATTCATAGCCCTCGCGGCGCATGGTCTCAATGAGGACCGACAGATGCAGCTCACCGCGTCCCGATACCTTGAAGGAGTCCGTGGAATCCGTATCCTCCACGCGAAGAGAGACATCGGTGTTCAATTCGCGGTAGAGGCGGTCACGCAGGTGACGCGAGGTAATGTATTTGCCGTCCTTGCCCGCCAGCGGAGAATCGTTGACGTTGAAGGTCATGGAAATCGTCGGCTCCTCGATCTTGGGGAAGGGGATGGGTTCCACCCGGTCCGGCCCGCAGAGCGTATCGCCGATGTGCATGGCCTCGATGCCGGAAATGGCAACAATGGCGCCCATGTCGGCCTGCTGTACCGGAATCTTCTGGAGTCCCTCGAATTCATACAGGGTATTGACCTTGCATTTCACGCGCTTGTCGGGGTCGTGGTGGTTGACGAGGATGACCTCCTGGCCCATGCGGATGGAACCGTTGGAGACCTTGCCGACGCCGATGCGCCCGACATAGTCATTGTAGTCGATGGTGGAGATGAGCACCTGCGTGGAAGCCTCCGGGTCTCCCTCGGGGGCGGGAATGTGCTCGATGATGGTCTCGAACAGGGGCTTCATGGAAACGCCGGGGCTTCCGAGATCGAGCGTTGCAATGCCGGACTTTGCCGATGCGAAAACAAAGGGGCAGTCAAGCTGCTCATCGTTCGCGCCAAGGTCCATAAGGAGCTCGAGCACCTCATCGATGACCTGGGTCGGACGTGCGCCGGGGCGATCGATTTTGTTGATGCACACGATGACGGCCAGACCGAGCGCCATGGCCTTGGAGAGAACAAAGCGCGTCTGCGGCATGGGACCCTCAAAGGCATCCACAACCAGAATGACGCCGTCCACCATCTTCAGAACACGCTCCACCTCGCCGCCGAAATCGGCATGGCCGGGAGTGTCCAGAATGTTGATCTTCACCCCGTTGTAGTTGACGGCGGTATTCTTACTGGTGATGGTGATGCCGCGTTCCCGTTCGATGTCACCGGAGTCCATGACGCGTTCGGCGACCGCCTGGTTTTCCCGGAATACGCCGCTTTGGTGGAGCAGTCCGTCCACCAGGGTTGTCTTTCCGTGATCGACGTGTGCAATAATGGCTACATTACGTACGTCTTCTCTTTTCTGATTCATAGCAATCCTCATAAAACAAATCTAACCCTTATCCGGACGCGGCAATGCCTGCCGGATTTCAAACCTTTTTATCATAGCATTCTGCAAAAACGGTTGCAAGAAGCTGCCGGGGCAGGTACTGCGGTCGATCATACTGTACAGACGTCAGTCAAGCGACAGGGTGGCGGAGAATGTCCGGATCAGGGGCCTTGTGAGGCCTCGGTGCTTGCGAGCGTATTCTGCGAGCTTAGCACCGCTAGGTCCGAGCACGGAACGAGAGTGTCCCCTGATCGGACAACTCCGCCAGGACCCGTCGCCGGTTGCACGTATACGTTAACGTGCTTTTAACAGGTGGCGCAGTATGGTATCATGTAGAACAGCGGCGGACCGGCGGAGCATTGGCCTGCCGCGGCAAAGAGCATGCGAGAGGCAGCGGCGAGGGTACCGGATAACAGGAGGCAGCATGAGCAGGATTATCCTTAAGCTAAGCGGAGAGGCGCTGGCAGGAGAGAAGAGAACAGGCTTTGATCTGGCGGTCGTCCAGATGGTTGCAGACCAGGTGAAAAAGCTGGTGGATGACGGAAACGATGTCGGCGTTGTGATCGGCGGCGGGAATTTCTGGCGGGGACGGACCGGAACAGAGATTGACCGTGTGAAATCGGATCAGATCGGCATGCTGGCCACGGTGATGAATTGCCTTTATGTTTCGGAGGTCTTCCGCGGAACGGGGCTTATGACCAATGTCCTGACGCCGTTTGAGATCAGCGGCGTGACCAAGCTGTTTTCGAAGGACAGAGCCAACAAGTATTTTGCGAGGCACATGGTGGTATTCTTTGCGGGCGGCACAGGTCACCCCTTTTTCTCCACGGATACCGGCGTTGTGCTGCGGGCCATCGAGGTGGATGCGGACTGCATCCTGATGGCGAAGAACATCGACGGCGTATACGATGCGGATCCGTCCAGGAATCCGGATGCGAAGCGCTATGAGAGCCTTGGCATTCAGGAGATCATTGATCACAACCTGCAGGTGATCGACATGACGGCCTCCATCATGGCAAGAGACAACCACATGCCGCTGCGCATTTTCGATCTGAATGAGAAGGACAGCATTCTTCATGCGGCAAGCGGAGAGTTCAACGGGACAACGGTAACGGTGGAGTGAGCAGGCGGACGAAGGGTTCGTCCGGGGAGAGAACACATACATTTTAGGAGAGGACAGAGGCGATGAGCGATCCCAAGATTAAGGCATATGAGGACAAGATGAAGAAGGCCATTGAATTTCTGGAGACAGACCTGCAGACCGTGCGGGCAGGACGTGCCAATCCGCACATTCTGGACCGCGTGCGGGTGGATTATTACGGCGCGCCGACACCGCTGCAGCAGGTTGCCAACATCTCGGTGCCGGAGGCGCGCATCATTCAGATCCAGCCTTGGGACCGGAATCTGATCAAGGATATCTGCCGTGCCATTCAGATGGCCGAGATCGGAATCAATCCGACCAGTGACGCCACCACCATCCGGCTGGTATTCCCGGAGATGACGGAGGAGAACCGTAAGAATCTGGCCAAGGATGTGAAGAAGAAGGGCGAGGAATCCAAGGTTGTCATTCGCGCCGCGCGCCGTGACGGCATGGACGAGTTCAAGAAGCAGAAAAAGGCGGCCGAGATCTCGGAGGATGTTGCGGCGCAGCTCGAGGATGAGCTTCAGAAGCTGACGGATGAGTTCATCAAAAAGGTGGACGGCATTGTGGAGAACAAGACCGCTGAGGTCATGAAGGTCTGAGGAAAATGGCGGCAGAAAAGGAATACAGGATTCCGGCGCACGTTGCCATCATCATGGACGGCAACGGGCGCTGGGCAAAAAAGCGCGGACTTCCCCGCACGGCAGGACATGCCCAGGGTGCAAGGGTGGTGGAGCAGATTCTGGAGGAAGCGGATCACATGGGGATCCGGTATCTGACGGTATATGCTTTTTCTACCGAGAACTGGACGAGACCGGATACGGAGGTGAAGACGCTCATGAATCTTCTCCGTACCTATATGAAGACCTCCCTGGCAAAGTGTGCGAAGAACAATGTCCGCATCCGTGTGATCGGGGACAAATCCAGGCTCGATGAGGACCTGCAGCGCAGCATTGCAAATCTGGAGGAATCCACCAGGGCGAATACCGGAATCGGCTTTCAGATCGCGATCAATTACGGCGCAAGAGACGAGATGCGCCGCGCGGTTACCGAGCTGGCGCAGAGGGTGAAGGCGGGAGCTTTGGCGCCGGAGGACATCTCGGAGGACATGATATCGGAGGCACTGGATACAAGGGGCATTCCGGATCCGGATCTTCTGATTCGTACCTGCGGGGAACAGCGCCTTTCCAATTTTCTCATGTGGCAGCTCTCGTATGCGGAGATGTATTTCACGGATGCGGCCTGGCCGGATTTCAACAAGGCGGAGTTGGAGAAGGCGGTGGAAGCCTATAATCACAGAGAACGCAGATACGGAGGACTGGTCAACGGATGAGCAAACGCGTTATCAGCGGAATCGTAATTGCGGTTCTGGCAGTGCTGCTGGGGCTTATCGGCGGAGCACCGCTGGGAATTGTGCTGGGTCTGTGTGCCTTTGTCGGCTATTATGAGCTGACAAGGGCACTTGGTGTACATAAGGCGGGCGAGGAAAGGCTGAACGGGCTCGAGATCACGGGACTTGCGGTGTGCGCAGCCTACTATGCGGCGCTCATTGTATTGAGTTATTTTTACGGTGACTACGAGCGGGAAGGGCTGCTCCTTTTGTGGGGCTCCTACGCACCGGAGGGCTTCATCCATCTCGCGGATGCACTGACCATCGCGGCGGTGGTTGCGGTATTCATGGTGAACATGATCCTGTACGTGCTGACGTTCCCGCGCTATGAGGCCGGGCAGGTCATCGATTCGATCTTTGCCTTTCTGTATGCACCGCTCTTGATTGCGTGCATCTACCGGGCACAGTTTCTGCCCTACGGGAAATTCGTTTATGCGCTGATTTTCTTCTGTGCATGGATTTGCGACACCTGCGCCTGGGCCGTCGGAAGGGCCTTTGGCAAGCATAAGATGACACCGGTGCTCTCCCCGCATAAGACGGTGGAGGGAGCTGTCGGCGGGATTCTGGGCAGTACGGCGCTGTGTGTTCTCATGGCATGGCTGGTGGACATTCTCGTTCCGCAGGTGCCGCTGCATCTCTATGTCCCGTTCGCGGTCATCGGCGTCATGGGAGCGCTCCTTGGCATGGTGGGAGATCTTGCGGCCTCTGCCATCAAGCGCAACCACGGGATCAAGGATTACGGGAAGGTGATCCCGGGACACGGCGGTATCATGGACCGCTTTGACAGCATCATTTTCACGGCTCCCGTCATCTATGCGCTGGGGGTTCTGTTCCTCGTGCGATGACGCAGGAAGATCCCGCGGCAGCAATGCGCAGCGGAAAAGCGGCGGACAGTACGTGACGGTCGGTTTCAATGCCCTGCCGTGCCTTGACAGGCACGGCAGGGCTTCGGGAAGAATTCATTATGGCGAAAAGAATCGCAATCATTGGTTCCACGGGGTCGATCGGGACCCAGGCGTTGGATATTGTGAGGACCTATTCGGACAGGCTGCAGGTTACGGCACTTGCGGCCGGCAGGAATACGGCCAAAATGGAGGAGCAGATCCGGGAATTTCATCCGGAGCTGGTATGTATGTGGGAGGAGAGCGCGGCGGCGGACCTTCGCACGCGAACGGCAGATCTGCCGGTCCGGATCGTCTGCGGCATGGACGGATTGTGCGAGATCGCCATGATGGAGCACAGCGATCTGTTCCTCAATGCCGTGGTGGGAATGATCGGCATTCAGCCGACGCTGGCAGCCATCGGCGCGGGGAAGATCATTGCCCTTGCCAACAAGGAGACGCTGGTCACGGCGGGACATCTGATCATGCCGGCCGTGGAGGCGATGGGCGTGGAGCTCCTGCCGGTGGATTCCGAACACAGCGCGATCTTCCAATGCATGAACGGGGAGCCGCGGGAGAGAGTCGACAAGATTCTCCTGACCTGCTCCGGCGGAACCTTCCGCGGAAAGAAACGGGAGGATCTGCTGCATAAGCACGCGGCGGAAGCTCTGAACAATCCCAATTGGGACATGGGGGCGAAGGTCACCATCGATTCCGCGAGCCTTGTGAACAAGGGGCTGGAGGTGATGGAGGCCGGATGGCTGTTCGATGTGGACGTGGACCGGATTCAGGTCGTTGTGCAGCCGCAGAGCATCATGCATTCCGCCGTTCAATACACAGACGGCTCCGTACTGGCGCATCTGGCCTCGCCGGATATGCGGCAGCCGATTCAATATGCCTTTTTCTATCCGGACAGGATGCCGCTGTCCATCAAGCCGCTGGATCTGTTCGAGCTGGCGCAGCTGCGGTTCGAACGGCCGGATACGGAGACGTTCCGGGGACTTCCGCTGGCCTATCGGGCGGCGCATGCGGGCGGGTCGATGCCGACGGTGTTCAATGCCGCCAACGAGGAGGCGGTCAGTCATTTCATGCGGAATGAGATTGAGTTCCTGGACATTTACGATCTGATCGAAGGGGCAATGGATGAGCACAATCTGATCGCCATGCCATCTCTGGATCAGATTCTGGAAACGGAAGAGGAGGCAAGGGAAAATGTTCGGAAGAGAATAGAGGCGATCCGCCATGTTGGTTAGCATCCTTATTTTCCTCATCATCTTCTCTGTGATCGTGGTGGGACACGAGTTCGGTCACTATGCCGTGGCCAGACGCTGCGGGATCCGTGTGAAGGAATTCGACATCGGCATGGGACCTGCACTTTACAAAAGGAAAGGGCGGGAGACGACCTTCTGCCTCCGTGCCTTCCCGATCGGCGGGGCGTGTCTGTTCGAGGATCCGGAGGAAACGGAAGCGCCCGCAGACGCTGCCGCCGCGGATCCGAAGGGCGAGGATGGGACGCTCTGTGAGTGGGAAAAGGATCCGCACGCCTTCCGCAATGCCGGTGTCGGGCCCAGAATGGCCACGGTTCTGGCAGGGCCTGCCGCCAATTTCATCATCGGCCTTCTGTTCGCGGTTGTGACGGTGTCCTTCTGCGGGACGGATCTTCCGGTGGTCGGCAGTGTTCAGGAGAATTCCGCAGCCGAGGAGGCGGGGCTTCGCTCCGGCGATGTGATCCGGAGGATCGACGGAGAATCCATTCATCTCTACCGCGAGGTGATGCTGGACTCTTCCATGAACCGCGGGGAAGCGATGGAAATCACCTATGAGAGGGACGGCGTGCGGAGCACGGTGGTGCTCACGCCGCGCTACGATGAGGAGGACGGCCGTTACTACATCGGGTTGGTGGGCTCCGGCGAGTATATGGAATGCAATGCCCTGCAGGTATTCCAATACGGCTTCTACGAGGCGGAGTATTGGCTTCGCGCCACCGTCAAGTCTCTGGAAATGATCTTCCGCGGGCAGTTCTCCATGGATGATCTGGCGGGGCCTGTGGGAATGGTACAGGTTGTGGACGAAACCTATGAGGCGACCAGGGCCTACGGGTGGGGCGTGACGGCGGTGACGTTCCTGTCTCTGACGACGCTTCTGTCGATCAACCTGGGAGTCATGAACCTCCTGCCGATTCCGGGACTGGACGGCGGACGCTTTCTCCTTTTGGTCGCGGAGCTGATCCGCGGGAAAAAGCTCTCCACGGAGACGGAAGGATATATTACGCTGGCAGGCGTGGTCGTGCTGGCGGCGATTATGGTTCTGGTCATGTTCAATGATATCAGCAGGTTCTTCCGGTGATCCGGGGAACGGCTGTGGGAAAGGAAGAAAGAGTGAACGCACAAACGTATCGAGAGCATACACGTGCCGTATCCATCGGAAAGGTTGTGATAGGAGGCGGGAATCCGATTGCCATTCAATCCATGACCAATACCCGGACGGACGATGTGAAGGCAACGGTTGCCCAGATTCTGCGCCTGGAGGAAGCCGGGTGTGATATCATTCGCTGCACGGTGCCGGATCAGAAATGTGCAGAGGCATTGTCGGAGATTAAAAAACAGATCCACATTCCGCTTGTGGCCGACATCCATTTTGATTACCGGATGGCGATTGCGGCCATGGAAAACGGCGCCGACAAGATCCGTATCAATCCGGGCAACATCGGAGGAGAGGATCGCATCCGTGCCGTGGTTTCGTGCGCGAAGGAGCGGAACATCCCCATTCGTGTGGGTGTGAATTCCGGATCTCTGGAGAAAAATCTGGTGGAGAAATACGGCGGCGTGACACCGGAGGGTCTGGTGGAGAGCGCGTTGGACAAGGTCTCCATGGTGGAAAACTGCGGCTACGACAACATCGTCATCAGCATCAAATCCTCGGACGTGCTGACCTGTGCGCGGGCGCACGAGCTGCTGGCGCAAAGAAGCAATTATCCGCTGCACGTAGGGATTACGGAGGCGGGAACCACGTACGGCGGACTCATCAAATCCTCGGTGGGCCTCGGCATCATCCTGTACCAGGGGATCGGCGATACCATCCGCGTTTCCCTCTCAGGGGATCCTGTGGAGGAGGTCCGGGCGGCCAAGGAAATTCTGCGGGATCTCAAGCTGCGGACCGAGGGCGTGGAGGTGACCTCCTGCCCCACCTGCGGCAGAACCCGCATTGATCTGATCGGACTGGCGTCGAAGGTGGAAGAAATGGTGCAGCGATATCCCTACAGCATCAAGGTGGCGGTTATGGGCTGCGCGGTGAACGGCCCCGGAGAAGCCAAGGAAGCGGACATCGGCATTGCCGGTGGCAACGGGGAAGGACTTCTCATCCGGAAGGGAGAAGTGGTTCGAAAGGTTCCGGAGGATCAGCTGCTGGAAGTGCTCAAGGAAGAGCTGGACCATTGGCAGGAGCCGTGCAAGGTGAAAAACAGGGAGTAATATGGCGAAAACTTTTTCGGAGGTGTTCCCCACGGTCCCTTTGCGGGGAGAGCTGCAGGATCTGTTCCGGGACACAGAAGTGACGCGTGTTGCATACAGCAAGGATCATCAAAAGCTCCGGATTTACCTGGAGAGCAGTCATCTGATTCACAACCGGCATATTCGGGAGATGGAGGCGCAGCTGACGCGAAGAGTGTGCGGCAGCTCCGGGGTCCGGGCGGTTCTGGTGGAGCATTATTCTCTGTCGAGGCAGTACAATCCGGAGATGCTGCTGCATGAATACAGGGACTCTCTGGCGGAGGAATTCTGGCAGACGAGTCCGATTCTGGGAAGCTTCTTTCGGGAAGCTTCTTTTGATTATCCGGAAGAATATCGGATGCAGATTCATCTGGAAGACTCCGGCTATGCCAGAGAGGAGGGGCAGACCATCCGCAGGATGCTCACGGATATTCTCCGGGAGCGCTGCGACATGGACTGCGAGATCACGCTGCTGTGCGACCGGCCGGTCCGGAAAAGGGCAAAGGCGGTTCTGGACGAGGCGGCGGGAAGTCGGGAAATTTCAAGCGAGGACAGAAGAGAAAACAGAAATGCCGGCTCGTCCGGGGGAGCTGCGGGAAATCGCAGCGCAGGGAAAACCGCTTCCGGCAAAAGGGACGGCAGGTCCGGGGATAAAGCGGAGCAGAGCATGCGCAGCTTTATCCGGTCGAATCGGCCGGAGGTGATCTGCGGCAGAGATTTCGAGGACGAGACCATTGCCATAGCGGACATTCTGGGCGAAATGGGCGAGGTCACGATCCGCGGCAAGATCATGATGAGCGAGCGAAGAGATATCCGGAACGAGAAGTCGATTCTCAAGTTCACGCTGACGGATTTCACCGATTCCATCGCCGTGAAGATCTTCGCACCCACCGCGTATGCGGAGCAGACCATGAAGCGCCTGAAGCCCGGGGCATTTGTCAAGGTAAAAGGGTATACCAAGGAGGACAGCTTCGAACACGAGGTCACCGTCGCCTCCCCCACCGGGATCATGGAGATCCCTTCGTTTGAGACCAAGCGGAAGGATCATTATGAGAAGAAACGGGTGGAGCTTCATATGCACACGAAGATGAGCGACATGGACGGCGTCTCGGAGTGCAGCGACCTGGTGAAGCGTGCCTACAGCTGGGGGTGGCCGGCCGTTGCCATTACGGATCACGGAAATGTACAGGCCTTCCCGGATGCCAATCATGTGGTGGAGAAGCTGTACGGAGATGACTGTGCGGAAAGAAAGGCCAAGGGACTGGCACCGCTCGACCGCCAGGAGTTCTTCAAGGTGATCTACGGCGTGGAATGCTACCTTGTGGACGATCTCAAGAAAATGGTTACCTTCGGAGAAACAAAGGAAGACCCTGCCTTTGCTGCGGAGGAAGGAAGACAGGAGAAGAGCGGGAACGCGCCGGAGGACTATGACATCAAAGCCGGGCGGTACGTCATCTTCGACATTGAGACCACCGGCTTTTCCGCAGAGCGCAACCGGATCATCGAAATCGGAGCCGTCCGGTACGAAAACGGCAGGAAAACCGGCGACTTTTCGGAATTCGTCAATCCGAAGGTGCCGATTCCCTTCCACATTACCAGACTCACCAGCATCACGGATGAAATGGTGCTGCCGGCGGAGACCATCGACAAGGTGCTGCCCCGCTTCCTGGAATTCTGCAGGGGATGCATTCTGGTCGGACATAATGTCGGCTTTGACATCAGCTTTATCCGGAAGAATGCAAAGGATCTGGGACTGGCCTGCCCGTTTACGACCATCGATACCGTCGGCATGGCCCGGGTGATGCTGCCGGGACATAAGTCCTACAACCTCGATGCGGTCGGAAAGCTGCTGAATGTGGTCAATCCGCACCACCACCGGGCGGTGGACGATGCGGCGACGACGGCGGAGATCTTCGTCCGGTTAAGGGAGATGTTCATGGAACGGGGAGTTCAGACCCTCGGCGGGATGAACGCGCTGGCAGATCAGGATCCGGATGTGATCCGCAGGCTCCGCCCGTACCATTGCATTCTGCTGGCCAAGAACGTGACCGGCCGGACCAACCTCTACCGGTTGATCAGTGCATCCCACCTGACCTATTACCATCAGAAGCCGAAGATTCCGAAGACACTTCTGATGCAATACCGGGAGGGGCTGATCGTGGGCTCGGCATGTGTCATGGGAGAGCTCTACCAGGCCATTCTGGATGAAAAGAGTGAAGAGGTACTGTCCGGAATCGTGGATTTCTATGATTATCTGGAAATTCAGCCGAGAGAGAACAACGAATTCCTCATCGCTTCGGAGCGGTATGAGAACATCCGCAGCATGGACGACATTCTGGAGATCAACCGTCGGATTGTCCGCCTCGGCGAGCAGCACGGAAAACCGGTTGTGGCCACGGGGGATGTGCATTTCCTGGATCCGGAGGATGAGATCTACCGCTCCATCATCCAGGACAGCATGGGCATGAACCAGGAGGAGAAGCCGGCGCCGCTCTATCTGAAAACCACCGACGAAATGATGGAGGAGTTCTCCTATCTTGGCGCGACCAAATGCGAGGAGGTCGTCATTACCAATCCGCAGAGGATCGCCGATCGGGTGGATGCAATCTCGCCGGTCCGGCCGGACAAATGCCCGCCGGTGATCGAGAATTCGGATGAGCAGCTGCGGGAAATCTGCTACCGCCAGGCACACAAGATGTACGGTGACCCGCTGCCGAAGGTGGTGGGAGAGCGGCTGGAGCGGGAGCTGACGTCCATCATCAAGAACGGCTACTCCGTCATGTACATCATTGCACAGAAGCTGGTGTGGAAATCCAACGAGGACGGCTATCTCGTAGGGTCCCGGGGATCGGTTGGCTCCTCCTTTGTGGCCACCATGGCAGGGATCACGGAGGTGAACCCGCTGGCACCGCACTATTATTGTGAGAGCTGCCATTATTCGGATTTTGATTCCGAAGAGGTCCGTGCCTATGCGGGGCGGTGCGGCGTAGACATGCCGGTGAAGATGTGTCCCCGCTGCGGAAAGGAGCTGGTGCGCGCCGGCTTTGATATCCCCTTTGAGACGTTCCTCGGCTTTAAGGGAGATAAGGAGCCGGACATCGATCTGAATTTCTCGGGCGAGTACCAATCGAAGGCCCATGCCTATACAAAGGTTATTTTCGGTCATGAGCAGACCTTCAAGGCCGGCACCATTGCAACGGTGGCGGACAAGACCGCCTACGGATATACGCTGGGCTATTGCGAGCACCGGGGGATCGTCAAGAGAAGGTCGGAAATGGAACGGCTGGCCCGGGGGTGCACCGGTGTACGCCGCTCCACCGGACAGCATCCGGGCGGCATCGTCGTCCTGCCCCTGGGGGAAGAGATCAACACCTTTACGCCGGTGCAGCATCCCGCCAACGACATGACCACCAACATCATCACCACGCATTTTGACTACCACTCGATCGACCACAACCTGCTGAAGCTGGACATCCTCGGCCACGATGACCCCACGATGATCCGGATGCTGCAGGACATTACGAACGTGGATCCCATTCAGCTGCCGCTGGATGACCCGGGGGTAATGCAGCTCTTTACGGGGCTGGAATCCCTCAAGATCACGCCGGAGCAGAACGGCGGCATCAAGGTGGGCACCCTGGGGGTTCCGGAATTCGGAACGAAATTCGTCATGGGCATGCTCCAGGACACCAAGCCCTCCACGCTTTCGGAGCTGATCAAGATTTCCGGCCTTTCCCACGGAACGGATGTATGGCTGGGCAATGCTTCGGATCTGATTGCGGCGGGGACCTGCACCCTGTCCACCTGCATCGGCTGCCGTGACGATATCATGACCTATCTCATCAATATGGGAGAGGATCCGTCCATGGCATTTAAAACCATGGAGTCGGTGCGAAAGGGCAAGGGGCTGAAGCCGGAAATGGAGGAAGCCATGCAGGAGGCCGGCGTGCCGCAGTGGTATCACGACGCCTGCCTTAAGATCAAATACATGTTTCCGAAGGGCCACGCTGCCGCCTATGTCATGATGGCGCTGCGGATTGCGTGGTTCAAGGTGCATGAGCCGCTGGCCTATTACTGTGCCTACTACACCATTCGCGCCAAGGCCTTTGATTATGAAATGATGGCGCAGGGGCAGCAGCATCTGCTGGAATGCATGCAGGAGTACCGGTCGCGTGACAAGCTCACGGCGGCCGAGGAGGCGCAGCTGGACGATGCGCTGGTGGTGCGGGAAATGTACGCCCGGGGCATTTCCTTCACCCCCATCCGGCTGGGCGTAGCACACGGCAGAGCGTTTCAGATTGTGGATGGAAAGATCATGCCGTCCTACACGTCCATTCACGGCATGGGCGCCAATGCAGCCGATGCGCTGGAAGAGGCCTGCAAGAACGGGCCCTTCGTATCCCAGCAGGACATCAGGGAACGGGCGAAGGTTTCCCAGACGATATTGGAGAAGATGAACGAGCTGGGGCTCCTGGGCGATCTGCCGCAGTCCAATCAGTTCTCAATTTTCGATTTGATGACCTGAAGGGAGGCGGAGGGAGCAGGCGCACGGGGCGTGCGAGGATGGACAGAAATGTCACTGTAGTCAGAAAACTACACAAATATTACGTCTATTCAAAAGTACTTGCACTGCCCGGATTCCTATAGTATTATCTTACTTGTCCCGAGCGGAACGGAACATTCCAAAGAAACAAAGGAAGCAAGATCCGCCGGGCAGGAAGATATGGCTCGTTGGTCAAGAGGCTAAGACGCTGCCCTCTCACGGCAGAATCATGGGTTCGATTCCCGTACGAGCTACGGATGAAGAGCTGATCGCAGGATCAGCTCTTTTTTGATATTCGCTTGAAATTCGCATTAAGAGACTTTTCATACAGCGGGGGAAAAATGGATACACGGATCATCGAGTTGAAAAAGACCATACTGGCGGACAACGATCGGGATGCGGAGAAGCTGCGCGGCGAAACGCGCAATGTCCGGTGCAGCTATCTGAACGTCATGTCCTCCCCGGGAGCCGGGAAGACCACCACCATTCTGGCCCTTCTGCGGGCGATCGGAGGACGGCTTTCCTGCGGCGTCATGGAGGCAGACATCGATTCGGACGTCGATGCCGAAACCATACAGAAGGCAGGATATCCGTGCGTGCAGCTGCATACGGGCGGGATGTGCCATCTGGATGCGCAGATGTCCCGGCAGGGAATGGCTGCGCTGCGGGAGATATCGGAGAGAGATCCGGACCTTGTGATTCTGGAAAACGTGGGGAATCTCGTGTGCCCTGCGGAATTCGATACCGGCGCGGATCGGAATCTTGTCATTCTCTCTGTTCCGGAGGGCGATGACAAGCCGCTGAAGTATCCGCTCATGTTCGAGAAGGCGGATATCATTGTGCTGAACAAGATCGATGCGATGCCGGCCTTTGATTTCGACACGGAAAGGTTCGAGAGATATGTGCGGCAGCGGAATGACCATGCTCCCATCTATGCCGTGAGCGCTGCGACAGGAGAGGGCATTGCGCCTCTGGCAGAATATATCACCGAATATGTGAGGAGCAGGAGGGAAAAGGGCGATGCGTGTCATTGAGGTAAATAAGAGCATTTATGCGGAAAATGAAAGGCTGGCGGCGGAGATTCGGGAGGAGCTGAGGAGGAAGGGAACCTTTCTTCTTAATGTGATGGCCTCTCCGGGGGCCGGAAAGACCAGTGTCCTGCTGCGGACGATTGCCATGCTGAAGGATCGGTATACCATCGGCGTTATGGAGGCGGACATTGAGGCGGAGGTGGATGCCGTTCGTATGCAGGAGGCCGGCGTTCGCTCCATCGAGGTGCACACCGGCGGCGAGTGCGCCATGACGGCGCAGATGACGAGGCAGGCGCTGGACGGCATGCAGGAGGAAATGGGAGAGGGGGAAGAGCTCCCGGAGCTGCTCTTTCTCGAGAACATCGGCAATCTGGTCTGCCCTGCGGAGGAGGATGTGGGAGCTGCGGCCTCCGTTGAAATACTCTCGATCCCGGAGGGAGACGATAAGCCGCTGAAATATCCGCTGATGTTCCGCGTGGTCGAAGCCGTCCTTGTCAACAAAATCGATACCAGGGAGTATTTTCCCTTTGACGACGAGGCGGTAAAACGCCGCATTCATGCGCTGAATCCGGAGGCAAAGATATTCTTTGTCAGTGCGAAAACCGGAGAAGGCTTTGATGCGTGGGTGCAATGGCTGACGGACCGCATGCAGGCGGAAGGGAAAGATGTTAGCGGTGTTTAACTCTTTGGCAAAGTGTGGTATAGTCCTTTGTGGTTAGGTACAACAAACACAAAGGAGAGAACCACTATGAGGAAGCATTTGCAGATTGAGAAGGTCGTCGGCCGCGAAATTGTAGATTCCCGCGGAAATCCTACCGTTGAGGCAGAGGTTTATCTGAACGACGGGACCGTCGGGAGAGGCACGGCACCCAGCGGCGCATCCACCGGTGAATTCGAGGCGATTGAGCTTCGGGACGGCGACAGGAGCAGGTTCGGCGGAAAGGGCGTTGAGACGGCGGTCGGCAATGTGAACACCGTGATCAACGACGTGCTGAAGGGTCTGGATCCGCAGGATGTATATGCGGTGGACGCCGCCATGCGGGGGGCGGACGGAACGCCCAACAAATCCCGGCTCGGCGCCAATGCCATCCTTGCCGTTTCCATTGCCAGCTGCAAGGCGGCGGCAGAATCCCTCGGCATTCCGCTCTACCGGTTCCTTGGCGGTGCCAATGCAAATGTGCTGCCGGTTCCGATGATGAACATTTTGAACGGCGGCGCACACGCGACCAATTCCGTGGACACGCAGGAGTTCATGATCATGCCGGTGGGGGCGTCCACCTTCCGCGAGGCGCTTCGCTGGTGCACCGAGGTGTTCCATGCCCTGCAGAAGAATCTGAAGGCGGAGGGCAACACCACGGCGGTCGGCGACGAGGGCGGCTTCGCACCCGATCTGAAGGATGATGAGGATACCATTGAGCACATCCTGCAGGCGGTGAAGGATGCGGGCTATGAGCCGGGCAAGGATTTCGTTCTGGCAATGGATGCCGCATCGAGCGAATGGAAGAGCGACAAGGGCATCGGCTTCTACCATCAGCCGAAGTCCGGAAAGGATTTCACCTCGGATGAGCTGATCGCCCACTGGAGGTCCCTGGTTGAGAAATATCCCATCTGGTCCATCGAGGACGGTCTGGATGAGGAGGACTGGGAAGGCTGGAAGAAGATGACGGCGGAGCTGGGGGATAAGGTGCAGCTGGTCGGCGACGATCTGTTCGTCACCAACACGCAGCGCCTCTCCAAGGGAATTGCGAACGGCTCCGGCAACTCCATTCTGATCAAGCTCAACCAGATCGGTTCGGTATCGGAGACGCTGGAAGCCATCAAGATGGCACATAAGGCAGGATATACAGCGATCACCTCCCACCGCTCCGGCGAGACGGAGGATACGACCATCGCGGATCTTGCGGTCGCGCTGAACACCAGACAGATTAAGACCGGCGCACCTTCGAGAAGCGAGCGCGTTGCCAAGTACAACCAGCTGCTGCGGATCGAGGAGGAGCTGGGGGAAGCAGCCGTGTATCCAGGAAAGAACGCATTCAACCGGTGATGCCGGTTATTTGAAAATCGCTGCATTAGGATAGTGAAAGAATTGCTGCAGGAAGGACTCCCGGGCGCGGATGATCGCGCCGGGGAGTCCTTTTGTGATATCATGTTGTCATGAGAGAAAAATCAGAGAAATCATTGGAAGGTCGGAGAATCGCCGGCCTTGTGCGGAAATGCCGTGCGGCCTTTCTTTTGGCTCTGCCGGCGCTGCTGGTTCTGACGATCTGTGCGGTGCCGGCAAGGGCGGCAGGAGGCGCGAAGACGACGGAAGGCGGACTGACCGTTCGCTTTCTGGACGTCGGGCAGGGGGACAGTGCCCTGATCACCTGCGACGGGGAATCGATGCTGGTGGACGGCGGGGGTGCGTCAGAGTCCTCGAAGCTGTACTCGGTTCTGAAGAAGCAGGGCATCACGCAGCTGCGATACATTGTTGCCACACATCCGGATGCGGATCACATCGGAGGACTCCCGGGGGCGCTTCGCTGCGCGTCCTGTGAAACCCTGCTCACGCCGACGCTGACCAGCGACAAGGCGATTTTCCGGAAGCTGACGCAAAAATGCAGGGAGCAGAAGACGACCGTCCGGGTTCCCGCAGAGGGAGAGGAGCTCTCCCTTGGCAGCGCGGTCATCCGGATTCTGGGCCCCACGGACGAGCTGCCGGACGATACCAACAACAATTCCATCGTCTTCCGACTGGAATACGGGGATACATCCTTTCTGTTCACGGGAGATGCCGAGCAGCTGGAGCAGCAGCTCATTATGCACAATGAATACGATGAGCTGCAGGCCGATGTTGTGAAGATGCCGCACCACGGCAGCAGCAATGCGGCATCCACAGCCTTTCTGAACGCCGTGGACCCGGACTATGCCGTCATCTCCTGCAAGAAGGGCAACAGCTACGGGCATCCGCACGAGGAGACCATGGAGCTCCTGAAATTCCACGGAACCGTTGTCTACCGCACCGATCTGCAGGGGGATATCGTCTGTACCAGTGATGGAAAGAGCGTCTCCTTTACGACGGCAAAGAGCACGGAAACGGATCGGTATATCTCGGGGGGCGAGCTTGCGACAGCGGGCACGGCGGGAAAGAAGACCGGGGAGAGTGCATCGGCATCCGCCGGGACCTCTGCAGGAGCGGAAGGCACCGCCGCATCAAAGGCGCAGGACTATGTCGTGAACAGGAATACGGGGAAGTTCCACAATCCCGGTTGCTCCAGCGTAAAGAAAATGAAGGAAAGCAACAAACTCCCGGTGCGCGCAACCCGGGAGGAGCTGATCGCCGACGGCTATTCTCCCTGCGGAAACTGTCAGCGCTGATCGGACAACTCCGCCAGGACCCGTCGCTGGCTGGCGTCTGTACAGTAAACA